>JBBQVP010000186.1:0-8413 GCA_038211455.1 Burkholderiales bacterium | reverse complement strand
CCGCTGCCGGCGCCGGTGATGAGTGCGGAGCGTTGCGAAAGTTTCATGGTGATTTTCGATGTTCGGGCATGTTCGTTGCTAGAGAATAGCGAGCGAGAGACTATCATGGACACCATACCCGTCATCGACATCGAACCCTTCATCAAGGGCACCGCCATGGGGCGCAGTCAGGTCCCCGCGCAGATACGCGAGGCGGCCGAGCGGATCGGGTTCTTCGCCATCGAGGGGCACGGCGTGCCGCGCGCGGTCATGGATTCCCTCTACGACACCGCGCATGCGTTCTTCGACCTGCCGCTTGAAGAAAAGCAGCGCGTCGCACCTCCGCGGCCGGACTATGCCCGTGGCTACAAGGCCGTCGGGTTCGAGGCCCTTGCCGCAGGCAACGCGCTCGACACGCCGCCCGACCTCAAGGAGTACTACCACTTCGGCCGGGCGCTGGTGCCCGATGAGGCCTACTACACCGGCGACGAGGGGCGCAGGCATTTTTTCGCCAACCTGTGGCCTGTGCGCCCCGCGGGCTTTGCAGCAGCTTCAGACGCCTACTACCGCGAGATGGAGAACCTGTCCCGGACACTGTGCCGCATTTCGGCGCTCGCGCTGGAACTGCCCGAGCATTTCTTCGATGCCAGGATCGACCGGCACATCACCGCGGCGCGCATCAACTACTACCCGCGCCAGGCAAACCCGCCGGCCGAGGGGCAGTTGCGCGCCGGCGCGCACACCGACTACGGCATGCTGACGATCCTGTCGGGAGAGCCTGCGCCGGGCCTGCAGGTTGAAAAACGCTCAGGCGAATGGGTCGATGTGGTGACCGACAAGTACCGCTTCGTCTGCAACATCGGGGACCTGCTGATGCGCTGGACCAACGACCGCTGGGTCTCGAACACGCACCGTGTGCTGAATCCCCCGCGTGAAACCGCGAGGGCCGCGAGCCGGATGTCGATCGCGTTTTTCCACCATCCGAACTACGACGCGAAGATCGAATGCATACCGGGTTGCGCGGGAGACGCCCCGCCCCGGTACGCGCCCGTCCTGTCGGGCGATTTTCGCAACACCAAGTACACGGCCACCCGTGAACGGAAGGTGGGCTGAATGGAGTTTCTGCGTGTATTTGCCGACGCGGTCGACCGCTTGAACAGCTGGGTCGGCCGCACCGTGTCGTGGGCGATGGTGCCGGTCGTCCTGGTCGCTTTCGCGGTAGTGTTCCTGCGCTACGCGCTTGGCAAGGGATTTCCGTGGCTGCAGGAAGTCTATGTCTGGCTGCACGGTGCAGCGTTCATGGCCGCGGCCGGCTGGGTGCTGCAGCAGGACGGGCATGTGCGCGTGGACTTGATCTACAAACGTCTCGGGCAGCGCGGAAAAGCGTGGATCGAACTGATCGGTGTTTTTCTTTTCCTGATGCCGATGGTCGGGCTGATGGGCTGGTGGGCCTTGCCTGCCGTGCAACGCTCGTGGCGGCTGATGGAGCGCTCGCCCACGGCGGACGGCCTGCAGTTCATGTACGCGTTGAAGGGGTTCGCCATGGTCTTCTGCGTGCTGGTGATGCTGCAGGGGCTGGCGATGGTGGCGCGCGCGATACTAGTGATCGCGGGGCGATCAACGTATCTCGGCGAGAGGGTCGGTCATGGATAGCGCGGTGATCGGCGAAGTCCTGGCCATGAGCATGTTCGTCGGGCTTCTCTTTATGCTGATGCTGGGTTTTCCCGTGGCGTTCACACTGGGCGGAGCATCGCTGCTGTTCGCGGGGCTGGGGATGCTGTTCGGCGTCTTCGACTCGCCGCTGCTCGCAGGCCTGGTCGGGCGCACGTTCGATGCGATGACCAACGACGTGCTGATTTCGATTCCGTTGTTCATCTTCATGGGGATCGTGCTGGAACGCTCAAAAATCGCCGAGGACCTGCTGGTGACCCTCGGGCAGTCGTTCGGCCGGTTTCCCGGCGGCCTGGGCTACTCGGTGGCAATCGTCGGCGCGCTACTGGCCGCCTCGACCGGGATCGTCGGGGCCACCGTGGTCACGATGGGGCTGATCTCCTATCCGGCGATGATGCGCTCGGGCTACGACCAGAAGCTGGCCAGTGGCATCATCACCGCCTCGGGCACGCTGGCGCAACTGATCCCGCCATCGACCGTGCTCATCCTCGTGGGGACGTTCCTGCAGAACGCCAACGCGCAGGTCCAGGCGGCCAAGGGAAACTACGCCGCAACCCCGGTGACGGTGGTGGAAATCTTCGTCGCCGCGTTGCTGCCGGGCCTGCTCCTTGTGGCGATCTACCTGGCCTGGATCTTCTACATCGCGATGACCGACCCCAAGCGCTGCCCGCCGGTGCTCATGTCGGCAGAGGAGAAGCGCACCTTCCATGTGCGCGTCTGGAAGGTGATCGTGCCGCCGCTGGCGCTCATCGTCGCGGTGCTCGGCTCGATCCTGACCGGTGCGGCGACCGCCACCGAATCTGCGGCCGTCGGCGCGATGGGGGCGCTCCTGCTGGCGGCGCTGCGCAAGCAGGTGAGCATCGACATGCTGCGCCATGTGTGCCGCGGATCGCTTTCCATGAGCACCATGATCTTCACGATCCTGCTCGGCGCGGCGGTGTTCTCGCTGGTGTTCCGAGGGCTGGGCGGCGAAAAAGTCGCCGAGGACGTGCTCACCTCTCTGCCCGGCGGCGCATTCGGCGCGACCTTCGCCGTGCTGCTGCTGATGTTCGTACTCGGTTTCTTCATCGACACCTTCGAGATCATCTTCATCGTCGTGCCGATCTTCGCGCCCGTGCTGCTCAAACTCGGTGTGCCGCCCATCTGGCTGGCCGTGATGATGGGCATGGTGCTGCAGACCAGCTACCTCACTCCGCCGTTCGGTTTTGCGATCTTTTATCTGCAGGGCGTGGCAAGGGACCTGCCGATCCAGAACATTTATCGGGGCGTCGTGCCATTCGTGATCCTGCAGATGGTGGCGATGGCCATCGTATGGTACTTCCCGCAGATCGCGACCTGGCTGCCCAAGAAAATCCTGTAGTAGCACCCTGTAGTTCCCCTCGACCACAAGGAGTATTCAATGAATCGACGCAATGCACTTAAATATGCCGGAGGCGGCGGCCTCGCGGCTATCCTGGCAACCGGAAGCGCCCCGGCGTTTTCGCAGGGCAAGAAGGAATGGCGCCTGCAGCAGACCTGGGCGAAGACCTCGCCCGGCCTGGCGGTCGGCGGCAATGCCTTTGCTGACTACATCACCAAGGCCACGGGCGGCTCGCTCTCGGTCAAGGTGTATAGCGCAGGCGAGATCGTCCCGCCCTTCCAGACGCTCGAAGCCGTGGCCAACGGCACGATCCAGATGGGCTACGGCTACGTCACCTATTGGGCTGGCCAACTGCCCGCGGTGAACTTCCTTGGCACGCTGCCCTTCGGCCTGACCTGCCAGGAGCAGAACGCCTGGTACGCGCACGGCGGCGGCAACGCGCTGGCCGAGAAGCTCTACGCCAAGCTGGGCGTGAAGTTCATGCTCGGCGGCCAGACCCCGGTCCAGCCCGCCGGCTGGTACAACAAGGAAATCAATTCGGTCAACGATTACAAGGGCCTCAAGATGCGCGTCGGCGGCCTCGGCGCAAAGGTTCTCCAGGCGATGGGTGGCACGCCGGTATCGATGCCGCTGGGCGAAGTCCCGCAGGCGATGCAGTCCGGCGCGATCGACGCGATCGAATTCGTCGGCCCGCTGAACGACCTGTCGTTCGGCCTGCACAAGGTGGCGAAGTACTACTACTGGCCGGGCTGGCTCGAGCCCTCGGGCCCGTACGACATCATGATCAATCCCAAGGCCTGGGCCACGCTTTCGGTGAGCGAGCAAGAAATCGTCAAGGCCGGCGCCGCAGTGGCGATGAAGGCGAACATCGACGAGATGTGGGCCAAGAACGCAGTCGCCTTCAACCAGATGACCGGCGAGCTGAAGGTCCAGGTGAAGCGGATCCCGGATGACGCGATCAAGCAGATCGCGCTGCAGGCCTACAAGGTGTGCGAGGCCGAGGCTGCGAAGGACGCCGACTCGAAAGAGGTCTGGACCTCCGTGATGAAGTTCCGCAAGGAAATGCTGCCCTACATGCATGTTTCGGAGTTCGACTTCATGCGCATACGCGAACTGGTCAAGTTCGGCTGACCGCGCCCCCCAGGGAACCGGGCCGGTCGCGGTGCTGCCGCGGCCGGCCCGGCCTGTGCCAGGAATGCAGGAGTAGAAACCATGCCCAAACCACTGTACGAAGCCAAAAGCGGCTCGCCGCTGTCCGTCGATCCGGCGGTCTACGGCCCGCTCGGCCGCGAGACCGGCAAGCGGACGCTGGCCGAGAATTTCATCGTGCCGATCCGCTCGGGACGCGCCTGGAAGATGCGCGCCGGGCAGGTATGCCGCCTGGTGCTGGTCGAAGGACCGCAGGTGGTGGACCTCAACCTCTGGCAGGCCGACAATCCGCGCGAGCGGTTCTGGGCTTCGCGCACCAAACAGTTGCACGGCGCGCACATGCAGGTGGGAGATCGATTCTGGTCGGTGCTGCCGTTTCAGCGGCCGATGGCCACGGTAACCGCAGACACGGTGAACTACGGTTTCGATACCGACGGCGCCGGCTGCCACGACCTGCTCGGCACGCGCTGCGACCCCTACATACACAAGCTGCTGACGGGCGAGGAACTCGACGTCTGCTGCCATTCGAACCTGGTGCGGGCGATCGCGAAACACCACCTCGGCGAATACGACGTGCACGACGTGCTGAACGTGTTCCAGGTGACCGGGCTGACCCGCGAACGCAACCAGTACTTCGTCAAGCCCTGTCCCGGGAAGAAGGGAGACTATTTTGAATTTTTTGCCGAGATCGACCTGCTGTGCGCGATCTCGACCTGCCCGCACGGCGATATGTCGGTGCCGATCTGGGGGCCCAACGCCACCGACCCGCTGAAGGTGTGCCGGCCGCTGGGAGTTGAAGTGTACGACGTGGATCCGGCGTTGCTCGCAGGCTGGAAGCCGCCGGAGGTATCCGACTATTCAGGCATGCACGGGCTGCACGCAGTGTAGCCAGGGGCCAGGCCCCGGCGATATGCAGAGGGCAACACCCGACACGAGGAGTAACGCAGGATGAGTGAAGAACACGGCAAGCCCGGCCAGGGCATCGGCGCACGCGTCCCGCGCAAGGAGGACTCGCGCCACCTGCACGGCAAAGGGCAGTACGTTTCCGACATGGTGTTGCCGGGACAGCGCGAGGTTGCGTTTCTGCGCAGTCCGGTGGCCCACGGGCGGATCCGTGGGATCACCAAGCCGGCGGGCTCGGAAGGGCGCGTGTTCACGCGCGAGGACCTTTCCGAGGCGAAGGACATCGTCGCCTCCTCGACGCTGCCGAGCTACAAGCTGTCCGCACAGCCGCCGCTCGCGCACGGCAAGGTGCGTTTCGTCGGCGAGCCGGTGGTGATGTGCGTGGCGAAGACCCGCGCCGAGGCTGAAGACCTGACCGAACTCGTGCAGCTCGACATCGAGGAGCTGCCGGCGCTGGTGGACGCGGATGTCGCCCGCTTCGAGAAATCGGTGCGCGTGCACGAAGACTGGGACGACAACCTGTTCCTGACGCTGTCGGCCGACAACGGCTTCGACGCGCTGTCAAAGCAGGCCACCGTGGTCGTCAAGCGCGAGGTCGAACTTTCACGCCAGGCCATGGTGCCGATGGAGGGCAAAGCCGTCGTTGCGCACTGGGACGAACGCGCCGACCAGCTGGTGATGTACTACTCGACCCAGACGCCGCATATCGTGCGCACCGGGATCGCGCAGTTCCTCGGGCTCGACGAGGGCCAGGTGCGGATCATCGCGCCCGATGTCGGCGGGGGCTTCGGCTACAAGGTCATCGTGCATCCGGAGGAACTCGCGGTCGCATGGCTCGCGATGAAGTACCGCAGCCCGTTCCGCTGGATCGAGGACCGGCGGGAGCACCTGGTGTCGGGCGCGAACGCACGCCAGCACAAGTACCACCTCACGGCCTACGCGGACGACAAGGGCCGGCTGCTTGCGCTGGATGCCGAAATCACGATCGACGGCGGCGCGTATTCGAACTGGCCGTTCACGATCGGCCTGGAGCCGGGGCAGGCCACGGGCAACCTGCCGGGCCCCTACGATTTCCAGGGTTACCGCTGCAAGACGTACTGCGTGGCGACCAACAAGCCCGGCTTCATGCCCTACCGCGGGGTGGCGCGCACCGGGGTGTGTTTCGCGATGGAACTGCTGATGGACGCTTTGGCGCGCGCGGTGGACCGCGACCCGTTTGATGTGCGCATGGAGAACCTGGTGCGGCCCGAGCAGATGCCCTACGACAACGTGGTGAAGAAACATTACGACTCCGGCAACTACCCGGCGGCGCTCGCGCTTGCGCGCGAAAAATTCGACCACGCCAAGTGGCTGGAGCGGCAGAAGAAGGGCGAGCCCGACGGGCGCAAGCTCGGCATCGGCTTCGCGAGCTATTGCGAGCAGTCGGCGCACGGCACCAGCGTGTTCGCGACCTGGGGCCTGCCGCTGGTGCCAGGCTACGACCAGTCGGCGGTCAAGCTCACCCCCGACGGCGGGCTGGAGGTGCGCGTCGGCGTGCATTCGCACGGCCAGGGCATGGAGACCACCTTCGCGCAGCTCGGGCACGAGATCCTCGGCATCGATGTGCAGAAAATAAAGATCACGCATGGCGACACCGGCACCACGCCGTACTCGACCGGCACCTACGCTTCGCGCTCGATCGTGATGGCGGGCGGCGCGACGCTGAAGGCCTGCGCAGAGCTGATCCCGCGCATCGTCAAGATCGGCGCCCACCTGCTCGGCTGCAAGGAAGCGGACGCGTGTTTCGACAAGCAGAAGGGCGTGGTCGCGCCGGATGGCAAGGCGGTGGAACTCAAGGAGATCTGCAGCGTCTGGTACCTGCGCCCGGACCGCGCGCCGCTCGATGTTGACCGGCGCGGGCTCGAGGTGAGCGTGAGCTACAAGCCCGACCGTGACACCGGGGCGTTCAGCTACGCCTCGCACGCGGTGGCCGTCGCAGTGGACACCGAAACCGGGGCGGTCGAAATTCTGGATTACGTGATTGCCGAAGATTGCGGCACGCTGGTGAACCCGATGGTGGTGGAAGGACAGACCCTGGGGGGCGTGGCCCAAGGCATCGGCACCGCGATGTACGAGGAGATCCAGTACGACGCCAACGGCCAGCCGAACGCGTCGACCTTCGCCGACTACCTGCTGCCCGGACCGACCGAGATCCCGAACATGCGCATCTTCCATATGGAAACGCCTTCTCCCTATACGATGTACGGCATCAAGGGCATGGGCGAGGGCGGGGCGATCGCGCCGCCGGCAGTGATCTTCAACGCCGTGAACGACGCGCTGCGCGCCACCGGCGTCGAGGTCAGCAAGACCCCGCTGACCCCGCATCGCCTGCTCGAGGAAATAGAGCGCGCGAAAAAGCAAACCGCACCCAAACGGGAGGCCGCATGAACTCACTAATTGCAGGGGGTGCAGGGGGCGGCAGCCCCCTGCGGTCGATCGTGGAGGCTGCATGAAAGCCGCAGCCTTTGAGTATCTGAAACCCAAAGACGTACCAGACGCGCTCAAGGCGTTGGCTGGATCTGCGGGCGATGCCAAGGCGCTCGGCGGCGGTCAATCGCTCGGGCCGATGCTGAACCTGCGGCTCACGCGGCCCAAGCTGCTGGTGGACGTTTCGCGGCTGGATGCCATGCGAACCATCGAAGACAAGGGCAACGTGTGGCGCATCGGCGGGGCGGTGACGCACTCGGCGATCGAGGATGCGAAGCTTGCGGGCTGCAGTGTGATGTCGGATGTCGCCCGCGGAATTGCGTACCGTACCATCCGCAACCGCGGGACCATCGGCGGCAGCCTTGCGCACGCCGATCCGGCGGCCGACTGGCCGCTCGCGCTGCCCGCGCTTGCGGCGACGATCTTCATTGCAGGTCCGGCCGGGGAGCGCAGCATCCAGGCTGCGGAGTTCATGAAGGGCGCCTTCGCGACAGCGCTGGCCGAGGACGAGCTCGTCGTTGCCGTGGAAGTGCCCAAGCTCTCAGCCGGCGCGCGCTGGGGCTACTGGAAGTTCTGCCGCAAGACGGGCGAATTCCCCGAGGCCAGCGCGGCGATGCTGATGGATCCCGAACGCAAGCTCGCGCGTCTCTGGGTTGGTGCGCTGAACGGCGCGCCGCAGCCGCTCGAGGCGCTCGCCGCCGAGATCGCGTTGCGCGGTTCACTGGCCGCGAGCGAAACCGCAGTGCGCGCCGCGCTCGACCTGTGCGCCCCAGAACCCGACCCCATCCAACGCCGGCTGCAGGTCACCGCAGTGCGCCGCGCCGTGCAAAAAGGATTCATGTAATGCAAGCTATCAACATCACAGTCAACGGCGAGAAGGTGCAG
>JBBQVP010000185.1:0-8508 GCA_038211455.1 Burkholderiales bacterium | reverse complement strand
TCCGCATCGCGCGTCGCGCGCATCGCCAGGCCCCAGCGCGTCGCGGCAAAGCGAGCAAACCCGTAGAGCAACAGCGCCGCGAGCCCGGCACAGAGGATCGCGAGACCGCGGTCCGACAGCGGCCCGCCGAGCCATTCCGGACGGGGGATGTTCATGAAGCCGTTCCAGCCGCCTGTGACGTCCTTCCATTCGGCGGCGCCCTGCTCGACCACGAAGCCGAAAGCGATCGTCACCATGGCGAGATACGGGCCGCGAACGCGCAGGGCGGGCAGCGCGAGCACCGCGCCCGCAGCGGCGGCCAGCGCGCTGCCTGCCAGCGCGGCGAGCATGAACGGCACGCCGGCCTTTGCCGACAGGATGGAGGCGGCATACGCGCCGATCGCAAAGAAGCCGGCGTGCCCAAAGGAGATCTGGCCCGCGAGGCCGAACAGCACGTTGAGCCCGGTGGCGACGATCGCGCTGATCGCAATCGAGCCGATGATCAGCAGGTGGTAGTTGTTGGCGTAGAAGGCGCCGACGCTCGCGCCCGCAAACGCGAGCGCGGCGAGCAGCAGCGTGGCGCGTTCGGCCTTCATACCTTCTTCACCGCGGCGAGGCCGAACAGGCCCTGCGGCCGGACAGCGAGCGCGACGATCACCAGAGCAAAGGTCAGCATCTGCGTGTAGGTCGAGCCGAACCCGGCCGTGATGACTGCTTCGGACACGCCGAGCAGCACACCGGCGAGCATCACGCCCCAGGGATTGCCCAGGCCGCCGAGGATGGCCGCGGCGTAGGCCTTGATGCCGAACAGCGTGCCCATGCCGGCCGACACGGTGTACAGCGGCGCGATGAGTATTCCGGCGACACCGGCGAACACACCCGACACGGCGAACGCGCCGCTCACGGCAAACGCGACGTTGATGCCCATGAGCCGCGCGGCATCGCGGTTCTGCGCCACCGCGAGCATCGCCTTGCCCAGGCGCGCGCGCCTGACGAAGACAGCGAGCGCCACCGCAATGCCGAACCCTGCCAGCGGGATCACCAGCTGCAGCAGCGTGACACGCAGTCCCGCAATGTCGAGCCCGAGCGAGGTCATCACGCCCGGCGGCATGCCGCGCGGATCCTTGCCGAACGTGAACAGCACCACGTTTTCCAGGATCAGCCCGAGCGCCACCGTGGCCAGCAGCCAGGACTCCGAGGCGCGCCGCGCGAACGGACGCACGGCAATCAGTTCCACCAGCGCGCTCCATGCGCCGCAGGCGGCGAGGGACAAAGGCGTCGCGACCCACAGCGGCAGGCCGAGCTTTACATTGAGCGTGAACGCGAGCACCGCGCCGAGCATCAATGTGGCGCCTTGAGCGAAGTTGACCGTGCCCGACACCGAGTAGGTGACGAAGAACCCCAGCGCCGTGAGCCCGTACATGCTGCCCAGGCCGACGCCGGAGACCACTGCCGACAGGAAGGTATTCAGGTCCACCGTCTGGATTCCATAAACGCAGAGCCCCGCCGCAGCGGGGCCCGCGGGAACTTCAGGCGTCTACTTGACCGGGACGATCTTGCTGCCGTCGAACTTCACCATGATGTAGTCGTCAGGCGTCAGGCCTTCGTGGTCGTCCGGCCCGAACGGCTTCTTGTAAGTCTTGATCAGCCCGGCGTAGTCGTCGATCTGGTACATCGCCTTGCGGATCGCCTCGCCGTCCGTGCTCTTGGCCTTCTCGATGGCGCGCGCGAGCAGGTTCATCGCGTCGTATGCGTTCGCCGTGCCCACCGGAGCAAGCACGTCGGAGGGACCCTTGACGCCGAACTTCGCCACCATGTCCGCGAGTACCTTCTTGCCGGTCGGGTTCAGGTCGCCATAGAAGCTGTAGGTCTGCACGAAGTGAGCGTCGCCGGCTGTCGGGCCGACCAGTTCGTTGAAGCGCCCCCCCGAAATCCCCCAGTGCGAGACCACCGGCACTTTCCAGCCCATGCGTTCGCGCGCCTTCATCATCTGCGCACCGGGCGCGGCGTTCGCAACCAGGATCAGCGCGTCGGCGCCGGCGTTCTTCAGGCGCGTGAGCTGCGGGGTCATGTCGACGTCATTTGCCTCGATCTTCTCGATCCCGGCGATTGCGATCTTCGCGTCGGCGGCGGCTGCCTTGAGGCCTTTCTCGTTCGATTCACCCCAGGGGTTGTTGATCAGCACGAGGCCCGGCTTCTTCACCCCGTAGGTCGCCATCGCGTACTTGATCAGTTTCACGTCGACGAGGTCGTCGCGTGCCGAGACGCGGAACACGTAGTTCGGGTTGGCGCCGTTCTTGGTGATGTTGGTTGCGGCGGCCCAGACGCCCATGAAGGGAATCTTCTCCTTGTTCACCACCGGGATCAGGGCGAGGGATACCGGCGAATCGATACCGCCGAACAGGGCCACGACTTTCTCGTTGGAAATCAGCTCGCGCGCTGCCGCCAGGCCCTTGGGCGGGCTGGATTCGTCGTCGCGGCGCACCAGGACGACTTTCTTGCCGAGGATCCCGCCCTTCGCGTTGAGTTCGTCGATGGCGACCGTCAGGCCGCGGGTGATGGCTTCGCCCGATTGTGCCGAGCCGCCGGTCAGCGCGGCAACCAGGCCGATCTTGATATCGTCCGCGAGCGCAGCACCGGCGACGAGCAGGCCGGCGGAGAGGACGAGAATTCTGGACGTTCTGGACATGAGTGCCTCCGTGGATTCAAAACCCGGATGTGTGCAAGCCTCGTGCCACGTTGCTTTGCGGGGAGGAGCCTTCCCGGGAAGCACGGATTATAGGCATCAGAGCGAATCGGCGCACCGGTCTGGTGCATAAAATCTGGGTGCTGTGCACGCGCGCCGGGCGAACGCCGGGCGGGAACACAGGTTGCTTACTGTCGTCCATGGCCAAATCCGTCCCGCTCATCGACCTCTCCGCCTGGTACGCCAGGCCGCGGGATCCGCGCGCACTGAAGGAACTGCTTGCCCGCGTGGACCAGGCGCTCTGCGAAACCGGATTCCTGTGTGTGACGGGGCATCCCGTGCCGACCGTGGCAATACTCGCCGCCCAGGAAGTGGCGCGCCGCTTCTACGACAGCCCGGACGCGCAGAAACAGACGGCGCGCGCAGTGCGGCACAAGACGCGCGGGTATACGCCCCTGGGCGACCACTCCCTGTCGTATTCAATGAAGGGCGAGGGTGCGCGCCCGCCGGCCGACCTGTTCGAGCGCTACCGGATCGGCCCGTTCGACTTTGCCGAGGACGACTATCACCTCTCGCGCGCCGACGGGGCGTATGCGCCCAACGTCTGGCCGCAATTCCTGCCCGAGTTCCGCACTGTGCTGTCCGACTATTACCGTGGCATGAGCCTGCTGTCGCGCGACCTGATGCGCGTGTTCGCGCTCACGCTCGGGCTGGAGGAGCGCTGGTTCGACGCGAAGATCGAGCGCGAAATGTCTTCGCTCTGCCTTAATCACTACCCCGCGCCCACGGGCGCGCCGTTGCCTGGCCAGTTGCGCGCCGGCGCGCATACCGACTACGGCACGCTGACGATCGTTGCGCCGACCGGGGAGCCCGGCGGACTGCAGGTACGCGTGCGCGGTGGCGGATGGGAAGACGTCAGCGTCGCGCCGGGAACCTTCGTCGTGAATATCGGCGACATGATGGCGCAGTGGACCAATGACCGCTGGGTATCGACATTGCATCGGGTGGCGAATCCGCCAGCCAATGCCGGCGTGCCCACGCGGCGGCTGTCGCTGGTGTATTTCCACCAGCCGAACCCGGATACGGTGGTCGAGTGCATCTCAACCTGCTGTAACGTGGCCCACCCGCCGAAATATGCGCCGGTCACCGCGGGCGACTACATCTCGCGCAAGATCAACCTGCACTTCCAGAGCTATCGCGCGGCCTGAGGCTGGGGCAGGCGAGGCTTCGGTGCATGTACGGCTATTTTTTTTCTTTCGCGCGGATCGCATCGGCGCGTGCCGTGAGCTTTTCCGCCAGCTGGGGCAGGCCGAGTTCGGTCTCCACCTCGGCCAGGCGATCCAGCGTGCGTGCAACTTCCGGGTGTTCCGGGCCGAGTGACTCCTCCCGCACTTTGAGCGCGGCTTCGTAGAGCGCCTCCGCACGTTCGAAGTCGCGGCGCAGGAAGGCCACGGCCGCCGCGCCACCGAGCGATTTGGCCATGCGGGGGTGGCCGCGGTCGAGCGAATCCTCGACGATTGTGGTGGCGCGCTTGTACAGCGCGTCGGCGTCGTCGAGGCGATCCTGGGCGCGATAGACGTCGGCAAGTCCCGTCATGGCCTCAGCGGACAGAGGGTGCTTGCTCCCGGACATTTTTTCCCAGATTGCTATCGCGCGCAGATACGCTGCCGTCGCTTCAGGATAGCGACGCTCGTTCAAATAAAGTTCGCCCAAGCTCTGGAGTACGCGGGCGATCTGCCGGTCGTCGGGGCCTTTCGCCTTTTCCTCGATCGCCAGCGCGCGTTTCAGCAGCGATTCGCCCTCCGCGGTGCGTCCCTGCCGGCGGTACACGGACGCGACCGCGATCAGCGAAAGAGCCACTCCCGAGGACTCGGGCCCGAGTTCTTTCTCGCGAATATCGAGCGCGCGCCGCAGCATGGCTTCGGCCTCGGGGAGCCGGCCCTGGACCTCGCGCATCAGGCCGAAGCCGGTGAGGGTCTGCGCCACCAGGCGATGGTCGGGCCCAAAGGCTTCCTCGCGGATCTTCAGGGCGCGCTCGTACATCGGCTCGGCAATCTCGTTGCGTGACAGCACGCGGTAGCCTTCAGCCATTCGGGTGAGAAATGCGGCAGCGACGGGGCGCCCCGCACCCTTGCCGCTTTCCAACTTTTCCAGGCCCTCCTGCGCCCGCTTGATCGACGGCAGGAACTTGCCCTGCAGGAACAGCGCGGTGGATTCATCAAGGATCGACTGCCATTCGCCGCCGCCGCCGCCGGCGCGCTGCGCGTTCGCCGGCGCGCAAAGCTGCAGTGCAAGCACTGCAAAGAGGATGCGGAGCATACGCAGATTCATCGAGGTACGCTTTTCAGGGGGTGGCCGCGCACGGAGTGTTCGCGGCGGCCGTATTCTGCCCGATTGCCGGCCGGTCCGGGGCACGGCGCAGCGATTAGAATTGCCGCGTTACGGACATCCGGAAACCGTTGGCGATTCGAGGAGAACGCGTTGGACAAACAGCCAGACACTGCGCCCGCCATGCCGCCAGGTGCGCCGAACCTCGCCGAAATACTGATCCAGTCGCGCGCCATCCCGTGGCGCGCAAAGTCGCTCAAGGGCCTGCACGAAAAGATGCTCTGGCGCGATGAGGCCAGCGGCGCTTCGATCAGCCTCAACCGCTTCGAGAAGGGCTCCGGGATCCCGAAGCCTCACAGCCACGCCTCCAACCAGTTCATGTTCTGCCTCGAGGGGCGCTATGAATACACCGCGACCGGCACTGTGCTGACGCCCGGGTGTTTCTACTGCAACCCCAAGGGGAATGTGCACGGGCCCACCATTGCGCACGAGGAAACGGTGGTCGTCGAGATTTACGACGGCCCGCACTATCCGCAGGTCCCGGACTGGTACACCGATGCGCGCGATGCCCGCTAAGGTCTACCTCGACTACACGCAGGAAGAACTCGACCGCGCCTACGACCAGACTGCCTGGGTTGGCAACCGCGCCGAGTACGTCGCGTGGTATGCGGCCGAAAGTGCGAAGGCGCGTGCCCGCCTGGAACTGCGTCGCGGGGTGGCCTATGGGCCCGGCGAGGACGAGACGCTCGACATCTTCCCGGCCGCGGTGCCCGGTGCGCCCGTTCATGTGCATGTGCATGGCGGCCGCTGGAGCGTCTTCACCAAGGAGGACATGTCGTTCATCGCGCCGACCTTCGTCGAGTCCGGCGCCGCCTGCGTGGTGCTGGATTTTTCCTGCATCCCGAAAGTGCGCATTCCCGCGATGGTCGAACAGGTGAAGCGCGCGATTGCCTGGGTGCATGCCAATGCCGCGGGTTTCGGCGGCGACCCGGAGCGCATCCACCTTTCGGGACACTCGTCCGGCGCGCACCTCGCGGGTGTGGCGCTGCTGACTGACTGGAAAAAGGAATTCAATCTGCCGCGCGATTCGTTGAAAAGCGGCTTGCTGGTGTCCGGAATGTACGACCTGCGTCCTGTCGTGCTGTCGGCGCGCAGCAGCTACGTCAAGCTCTCCGGCGATGAAGTGGACGCGCTGAGCGTCATCCTGCGGCCCGAGGCGCTCGCCGCCCCGGTCACGCTGGTGTTTGGCGACCGTGAAACTCCAGAATTCAGGCGCCAGCCGAAGGAGTATGCAAGCGTGCTCGCCGCAGCCGGCAAACCGGCCCGGGCGATCGAGATTCCGGGCGCCAACCATTTCGGGATCCTGCAGCAGTTCGCAGACCCGGCCAGCGTGCTCTCGCGCACTGCGCTCGGCCTCATGTTCTGAGCCGATCGCGCCAGTTCTGCGGCTAGGCCGTGATCGTCACGACGATCGTGCGCGCGTGTGGCGCGGTGCGGTGCTCCCACAGGTAGATCCCCTGCCAGGTTCCAAGCAGCAGCGCGCCGTCGCCCACCGGAACGCTCACCGAAGTGCCCGAGAGCAGGCTGCGCGCATGCGCCGCCATGTCGTCGTCGCCCTCGGCATCGTGCCGGTAGGCGGGGTCCGCGTCCGGCGCCCAGCGGCCAGCCAGGGTCTCGAGGTCGCGGCGCACGTCGGGATCCGCGTTCTCGGTGATCATGAGCGAGCAACTCGTGTGCTGCACGAACACGTGGGCGACGCCGGTCGTGATTCCCGAAGCGCGTACGAGGCGTGCGACCTCGGTCGTTATTTCGGTGGTGCCGCGCCCGCGCGTGCGGAAATCGAACCTCTGCTGAAAGGCCATGCGGTTCAGTCTATAGTCGAATCACGAAAACCGGAGGATCGCACATGTTCGTACCGAAGAAGACCGTGGGACAGATGGTGAAAGACGCGCAGGCGCGCATCGAGAACCTGACAAACGAGCAGTTGCGCGCCGAGATCGCGCGCGGCGCGGTGCAGGTGGTCGACATCCGCGACGTGCGCGAGCGGCAGAGCCTCGGCTGGATCGCAGGGTCGTTTCACGTTCCGCGCGGCATGCTGGAGTTCTGGCTGGACCCGACCTCGAAGTACTACAGCGCCAAAGTCGACCCGGAAAAGCGCATCGTCCTGCACTGCGCAGGGGGGCACCGCTCCGCACTGGCCGCGGTGGTGTTGCTTGACATGGGTTTCCCGGACGTGGCCCACCTTGAGCCCGGCTTCAACGGCTGGGCTGCGGCCGGGCTACCCATCGAGGGCGGCAAGCCAAAGCCGGCGTAGGCCTGCCTGGCGCTCGGTCGCCAGCGTTATCCCATGTGCAGCCCGCCGTTGCAGCTGAAGTCGGCGCCCGTGGTGAAGCCTGAATCCTCGCCCGCCAGCCAGACCACGATGGCGCCGATCTCCTCCGGCGTGCCCAGGCGCTTGACCGGAATCGTGGCGACGATCTTCTCGAGGATCTCCGGCTTGATCGCGCGGACCATGTCAGTGCCGATATAGCCGGGACTGACGGTGTTCACCGTGACCCCCTTGGCGGCCATTTCCTGCGCCAGCGCCATCGTGAAGCCGTGAATGCCGGCCTGGGCCGCGGAGTAGTTGGTCTGTCCGGCCTGTCCCTTCTCACCGTTGACCGAGGAGATCTGGATGATGCGGCCCCAGCCGCGCGCGACCATGTCGGCCACGACCTGCTTGGTGACGTTGAACATGCTCGTCAGGTTGGTGCTGATCACCGCGTCCCAGTCCTCACGCGTCATCTTGAGGAACATGCGGTCGCGCGTGATGCCGGCATTGTTGACCAGCACGTCGATCGGCCCGTGCTTTTCCTTCGCCTTGGCGAACGCGGCGACGGTCGAATCCCAGTCTGCGACGTTGCCCACCGAGGCATCGAACGTGAATCCAAGCGCCTTTTGCTCGCCGATCCATTTCTCCCAGTCGCGGCTCGGCCCGCAACCCGCGACCACATTGAAGCCTTCCCTGTGCAGCCGCTGGCAGATCGAAGTCCCGATGCCGCCCATGCCGCCGGTCACATACGCCACTTTTTTTGTCATGCTGGCCTCCTCCAGGTTGAGCCTCGGGTTCAAGCCTAAACCAGATTCCGCATCGATTGCGCGTTGCTGCAGCGCACCTTCCGGCATTGCGAGACAATGCGGGCGAAGAGGGCGCGAGAACCCGTTCATGCACAGGAGGCCGAGGCGACGATGAGCAAACTTTCATACGGACTCACGGCGGTTTCGGTGATTGCCGCCCTCGGCGCGGGGACCTGGTTCTGGCTGGATCAATCCGCGGCCCCCAAGGCGCCACCCCCCGCGCCGCCACCGGTCGTTGCTCAAAAGCCGCCTGCGCCTCCTCCGGCACCGCCTGTGCCCGCGATCGCGCACCCCATCGAAGCGGCCGCGCCGGTCGCGCTTCCGCCGCTGGCCGAGTCCGATGCGTTCGTCAACGAGGCGCTGGTCCCGTTGCTGGGCAACAAGGCCGTGCTGTCGCT
>JBBQVP010000184.1:0-8614 GCA_038211455.1 Burkholderiales bacterium | reverse complement strand
TGCTGGTCACGCTGCAGATTGCGCTCTGGGGAACGGTGCTCGCCGTGGTCTGCGCGATCCCTTTCGGTCTGCTCGCATCGGCGAACATCACGCCCTGGTGGATCCACCAGCCGGTGCGGCGCCTGATGGATGCGTCTCGGGCGATCAACGAAATGGTTTTTGCGATGCTGTTCGTTGTTGCGGTCGGTCTCGGGCCGTTCGCGGGAGTACTTGCGCTCTGGGTACACACGACCGGAATCCTGGCGAAACTGTTTTCCGAGGCCGTCGAAGCCATTGATCCGCAGCCGGTCGAGGGAATCCGTGCCACGGGCGCGTCGCTGCTCGAGGAAATCGCCTACGGGGTGATCCCGCAGGTACTGCCACTCTGGATTTCGTATTCGCTGTACCGGTTCGAGTCCAATGTGCGATCGGCCACGGTGGTCGGGATGGTCGGCGCAGGCGGCATCGGCGTGGTCCTGTGGGAAATCATCCGTGGCTTCTACTACGCGGAAACCTGTGCGGTGATGATCATCGTAATCCTCTGCGTCGGGCTCATGGACGTGGTCTCCGCAAGAATTCGCAAGGCATTCATCTGAACATGTCACTCGGCATCGACGAAATTCAGGACCTGTTCCATATTCGCGGCGCGGCAGCCTACGGCAGCGAAGCGGTAAGCCAGCTCGAGCATGCCTTGCAGTGCGCGCGGCTGGCCGAGTCATCCGGCGCCTCGCCGGAGCTGGTATGTGCCTGCCTGTTGCACGACCTCGGACATCTGGTGTCCGAACAGCCGCACGCAATCGGCAAGCCGCGCGATGATCTTCACCAGTTCATCGCATTGCCCTTCCTGCGCGGCAGGTTCACTGATGCTGTTCTGGAGCCGATCCGTTTGCACGTTGACGCCAAGCGCTACCTTTGCGCGGTCGACGCCGGTTACCGGGAATCCCTGTCGCCGGCTTCCAGGCACAGCCTGGCGTTGCAGGGTGGCGCATTCAGTCCCCTGCAGGCCGAGGGATTCTTCCGGCGCCCTTATGCTGCGGATGCCGTGGCGCTGCGCCTGTGGGACGATCTTGCCAAGACACCGCGAAAGCAGACCCCCGCGCTTGGTCACTA
The DNA here is from genome assembly GCA_038211455.1 of Burkholderiales bacterium. Taxonomy (GTDB): domain Bacteria; phylum Pseudomonadota; class Gammaproteobacteria; order Burkholderiales; family SG8-39; genus SZAS-79. The sequence continues at coordinate 7,525 of JBBQVP010000184.1, read as the reverse complement.
TGCAGAAGTGCTGCGCGCCTGCGCAATGTGAGTTGATGGCATGGTAGATTCAACCGATCCGGACACTGTCGGGCAGACCATGATTTCGATCGACCTGTTTCGCAACGAAGACCAGTTCGAGGAATTTGTGCCGGGGCAGGCGATCTTCAGCGCGGGGGAAGCCGGGCACACCATGTACGTGGTGAAGGAAGGCCGGGTGAGCCTGCGCATCAAGGGCCAGGTGGTCGAGGAGCTGGGTCCCGGCGGCATGCTCGGGGAGATGGCGCTGATCGATTCCCAGCCGCGCGTGGCGACGGCCGTGGCCGAGACCGCCTGCAAGCTGGTGCCGATCACCGAACGCCGCTTCACTTTCCTGATCCAGCAGACGCCGATGTTCGCGCTCCAGGTCATGCGCGTGCTGGCCGACCGTCTGCGCAGGATGGACGAAAAGCTCAGTGGCTGAGGCGGCTGCGGGGGCGCCCGATGACCAGTGTTCAGCGCCTGACCTGAAACGCGACCAGCGCGATGATCATGATGGCCGCGCCGAGCAGTTGCAGGGGGCCGATGGTTTCGCCCAGAAACACGGTGCTGAACACCGTCGACATGACCGGCTCCAGGTTCATGGTGAGCGCGGTGCGAAACGGGCCGATGCGCGCGGTCGAGGCGAAGAGAGCCAGGATCGCCACGGTGGTCGCCGCACTGGTGACGAGGAACGCCGCCCAACCCAGATCGGTCTGCGGCAGGTTCCAGTTCAGGGTCACGAGCGAGGCGAGGGCCAGCACGGCGGTGGAGGAGAGGAGCGAGTAGCCGCTGGTCAGGCGGGAATCCGATTCGCTGAGCTCGGCACGGGTGATGAGCAGCATCGCCGTGCGGCACAGCGCAGCGGCGAGCGCGTAGGCGATGCCGACGGGCGCGAGCTCTCCGGTCTGCGCGCCGATCATCAGGGCAAGGCCGCCGAAGGCTGTGAGCGCGGCGAGCGCGCCGCGCCACGAGAGCTTGTCCAGCCCGGTGATCGCCCCGCCGATGCCGGTCAGGAAGGGATAGACGAAATAGGTGAGGACCGCGATCGGCACCGGGATGGCTTCGATCGCCTTGAACACGCAGTACACATTGGCCGCGAAGATCACGCCGACGCCCAGCGCGACGCGACGGGCGCGCGGCGTGTGGCGCGCGGCGGGCGCCGAGAAGTGCAGCCAGGCCCAGACGATGGAGATCCCGACGAAGCCGCGGAAGGTCACCAGGGTGAGGACGTCCGCGCCCGAGGCGAAGGCGACTTTGCCGAGGACGTTCGCGGTGGCGAAGCCCAGCGCGGCCGTGAGGCCGGGAACGAGGTCGGCGATCATGCGCGCGAACGCAGTCGCGCAGTCTCCGCCGTATCCACCTCGCCATCTTCCCGGATCTTCACCCCGAATCTCTCCGTCACCTGTGCAGCGGTGTAGTAGCCGCGCATCACGTCCTTCGCAACCTTCTCAGGCGGCCGGCTGAACGGATCGCCGAATCCACCACCGCCCGGGGTCGACACCCGGATCCGGTCGCCGGGCACGAGCTGGATATCCTGGTCCTTGGACAGGTGCGGCGGGCGGTATTCGATGCCGCGCTGGTCGATCGCCACGGTATTCACTCCTCCGTCCGCGCCGCCGAGCGCACCCTGCGGCCCGACGCGGCCGTGGTCCATGACCATGGAGGCGCGTGCTTCGCCGCGCCGCAGGCGGATGGTGTAGTTCACCCCGAACCCGCCGCGCTGCTCCCCGGCACCGCCCGAGCCTTCATGCAGCGAATACTCCTCAAACAGGATCGGGTAGTACTGCTCCATGACCTCCAGCGGCGGCGTCTTGGAAATGCCGATGGTGGAACAGCCGTTGGAGATGCCGTCGCCCAGCGGGCTGCCGCCGTAGCCGCCGCCCGAGATCACGTACATCACGTAGTTGCGCATCCTCTGTGGATCATTGCCGCCGACCGCGAGGTTGCCCGAACTTCCCGCAGGGGCGGCGAACAGGCGCCCGGGAATCGCATGCGTCAGCGCGGAGAACACGGCTTCCGCGATTCGCTGGCTGACTTCGGCGGCGCAACCCGAGACCGGGCGCGGATAGTGCGCGTAGAGGAACGTGCCCTCCGGTTCGACGATGCGCAGCGGCTCGAACGTCCCCGCGTTGACGGGCACCTCGGGGAAAATGTGCTTCATCGCAAGGTAGATCGAGGATTTGGTGGTGGCGATCACCGAGTTCATCGGGCCGGCGCAGGGCGGGGAGGAGCCGCTCATGTCGAATTCGAGATCGTCGCCCCTGCGGGTGATCTTCATCCGGATCGTCAGCGGCGCATCGACCACGCCGTCCGAGTCGACGATCGCGGTGCCTTCGAAACTGCCTTCGGGAATCGTGGCGATCTTCGCGCGCATCTGCTGCGCTGCGCGCTTGCGCAGTTCAATTATCGCGGCCTCGACCGTATCGGCGCCGTAGCGGTCGAGCAGGGCGGCGAGGCGTTTTTCGCCGATCGCCAGCGCCGCGGCCTGGGCCTTGATGTCGCCGATCCGCTGGTCCGCGATGCGGATGTTCGACAGGATGATCGACAGGATTTCCTGGTCGAGCACGTCCTTCTTGTAGAGCTTTACCGGCGGCAGCCGCAGACCCTCCTGCTCGGATTCGGTGGCGTGCGCCGAAAAGCCGCCGGGAACCATCCCGCCGGTGTCCGGCCAGTGCCCGGTGTTCGCAAGCCAGGCGAACACCTTGCCCTGGTAGAAGAATGGCTTCACGAACTTGACGTCCATCAGGTGCGTACCGCCAAGGTAGGGGTCGTTGACGATGAACACATCGCCTGGTTCCACCGTCCAGCGGTTCTCGCGCACCCGCTCGATCACCGCGCGGGTCGAGAACTGCATGGTGCCGACGAATACGGGCAATCCGAGCTCGCCCTGCGCGATCAGCGAGCCGTCTTCTTTCGAGTAGATGCCATCCGAGCGGTCCATGGCCTCTGAGATCACCGGCGAGAAGGCCGCGCGGCAGAACGCCAGGTCCATTTCATTGCAGACCTGCTGCAGGCCGTTCTGGATGACGGCGAGCGTGATCGGATCGATGTCGGCGCCGTTACCAGCGCGCGCGTCAGGTGCGCTCATATCTTTTTGTCCTAACGATTGATCTGCCGGAGAAAAATTCGTATACCGTACTTGAGATTAGGGACAAAGCGGCCCATGATCCTGCCTCGCCATGGACATCCGAACGCTCGTCATTGTCATGATCGCGCATGTCTCCCTGCTCGGGGTGCTTGCGCTGTACTTCGGCTGGCGCCAGTCGAGCACGCGCGCGGTGGGCGTATGGGGCGCTGCAATGATCATGCTCGCAACCGCCCTGGCGGGGATCGCGATGCGCGACCAGGTGCCGGACCTGATTTCGATCACGCTGGCCAACACGCTGGTGACAGGAGCGATCGTCCTTTCGTACCGTGCGCTGCGCCTGTTCAAGGGGATGCGGGTCGAGGACTCGTTCGGCCTCGCTGCGGTCGCGGCGACGGCGGTGCTGATCTTCGTTTTTTCCGAGATCTTCCCGAACCTGGCGATACGTGTCCTGGTCGTGTCCGTGGTGGGCGGCATCCTGCTGGTGAGAAACGCGCGCGAAACGCGCGGCGATGGCCCTGTCGAGGTGCGCGCATCCTGGCAGTTCATGCAGGGCGTGTACTGGGTGGCCGCGGCGTTGATGGCGCTGCGCGTAGTCTCCGCGCTGTTCATGCGCCCGGATGCCGAGCTGATGGGGGTGAGCCCGTGGCAGAGTACCTATTTCCTGGCGGGAATCCTGCTGATCACCGCCGCGAGCTTCGGCGCCTTCTGGCTGGAGATCCAGTACATGAACTACGAGCTTTCCCGGCAGGCCGCGCGCGACCTGCTCACGGGGATGCTCAACCGGCGCTCGTTCCTGATCGAATTCGAACGGGAACTCTCGCGCCTGCGGCGAAGCAGCGGCGTGCTCAGTGTGGCCATGTTCGACCTCGATCATTTCAAGCACCTCAACGACACCTGGGGACATCCCGCCGGGGACGAGGTGCTGCGCGTGGTTGCGGCGTCCATGCAGGCCAGCATCCGCCTGCCGGACGTGCTGGGTCGCTATGGCGGCGAGGAATTTGTCCTGCTTATGCCGGATACGAACCTGGAAGCCGCGATGAGCGTCACCGAGCGCATCCGGGTAGCAGTGGCGAGCGGCGGCGTCGAGTGGAAAGGGGAGCGTCTTTCCATCAGCCTGTCCGGCGGCGTGGCCTGCTTCCCCAGCGATGGCACCGATATCGCGTCGCTGGTGGCTGCGGCCGATGCGGCGTTGTATGCGGCAAAGCGCGCCGGTCGCAACCGGATCATGCCGGCGGTCGCGCCCGCAGCCGCGCCGTCCCCCGCATTCGGCGGGGAAGCGCGGGCCCTGGCCGGTGAGCACGCTATGGATACGCACGCCAGGCCGCAAGTATCCATTCGCAGTCCGCAGTAATCGCGTCGATGCGCTGTGCCCACTCCGTGCGAATCGCGGACTGCCAGGCGGGCTGCGTCGGAACCTGCGTGTCGGCCAGGTCGTACAGCGCGATGTAGCGGGGCGAACCCGTGGAGGCGCGAAAGCGCCGCGCACCCAGCACGCCGGGAACCTGCAGCAGGAGGGGCAGGTGCTCGATCTCGTACCAGCGGTTGAACTCCTCTTCGTGCGCCGCCGGAACGTCGCCGCAGGCGAGGAACAGCGCGCTCGCGCTGTCGTCCGGCGAACGATTGCCCGGCGAGATCTGTTCGCAGGCCCAGCGGCGGAACACGGTGGTATTGCCCAGGCACCGCTTGCTCCACGGCGTCTGGTTGTCGCCCACGTGCGCGAGATATTCCGGCGATTCCAGCACACCGGGCGAGGTCAATTCGTAGGTGGCGAGGTAGCGCCCTTCGCCCGGTACGCAGTCGCGCTCCCAGCGTCGCGCTGAGAGAAATCCCGGAATCGACAGGCGTTCGGCCATGTGCTCGCTGTCGTACCAGGCGTTGAATTCCTCCGTCATCGCCGGCGGCGAGTCGGTCAGCGTCAGCAGCAATCCCATATTCGTCATCAGCCGTCCTTGACCAAAGTGACTATCAGGTTCCCGAGCGCGTCGAGGCTCACGCGGTTGCCGGGTTCGATGACGGTCGTGCAGTCGAGTTGCTCGATGATTGCCGGGCCATCGAAGCCTGCATTCACCGGGAGACGCTCGCGCTGGTAGACCGGGGTCGCACGCAGTCCGCCGTCGAACCAGACCTGCCGCTCCCCGTTCTGCGCGCCCTGCAGCGTCTGCGCCGGATCGTTCCTCCCGAGTACGGCAAGGTCGAAACGGCTGCGCAGCCCGATTACCGCGGTATGCAGGTTGACCAGCACGGCGCGGATCTCCGGCAACTCGACACCGAAGCGTTCCCAGTAAGCGGCATCGAAGCGGGCCTGCAATTGCGCGCGCGACACGCCGGTGTCAGGCAGGCTGACGGTCAGGATGTGGCTCTGCCCCTGGAACTGCATGTCGGCAAAGTGCAGCAGCCGGATGCCTTCGGTTGCGACGCCTTCGCGCGCGAGCGTCGCGCGACCCTCGGCGATCTGTGCGTCGAGCGTTTGCGTGACCAACGACTCGTCCAGCGTGGCGAGCGGCTTGTTGACCGTATTCACATAATCGTGGCGCAGGTCGGCCGCCGCGCAACCCAGCGCGTTGGTGATCCCGGGGCGCATCGGGATCAGCAGCCGGGGGATACCCAGTTCGCGGGCCAGCGCCGCGGCGTGCAGCGGGCCTGCGCCGCCGAAAGGGAACAGCGAAAAATCGCGCGGGTCGTGGCCGCGGGCAAGGCTCACCATGCGGATCGCGCCGGCCATCTTGTCGTTGGCGATGCGGATGATTGCCGCGGCCGCTTCGATCGCGTCCAGCTTGAGCGGCCGCCCGACGCGCTTTTCAAAAATATCCTTCACATGCGCAAGACTGACCGGATTGTCGACGCCGAGCAGTTTGTCCGGGTTGAGGCGGCCGAGCAGCAGGTTGGCATCGGTGATGGTCGGCTCGCTGCCGCCGCGCCCGTAGCAGATCGGTCCGGGCATCGCGCCCGCGCTGCGCGGCCCGACCTGGAGCATCCCGGCATCGGAAAGGTACGCGATTGAACCGCCGCCTGCGCCGATGGTGTGCACGTCGACCATCGGCACGTGGATCGGCATCGCATATTCGAGCTCGAGCTCGGCCGAGACTGTCGGAACGCCATCCTTGATCAGGCCCACATCGGTCGAGGTTCCGCCCATGTCATAGGTGATGACGTTGGCGATACTCGCAGCCGTCGCGGTGTAGGCGGCCGCGATGATGCCGGACGCGGGGCCGGACATGACGGTGTTCACCGCGCTCTCGGCCACCAGGCCCGCCGCGACGGTGCCACCGTTGCCCTGCATGACCAGCAAGTCCCGCTGGAACCCGCGCCGCTTCAGTTCGTCCATCAGCCGGCGGATATAGCGATCGAGCACGGGCTGCACCGCGGCGTTCACGGTCGCGGTGACGCCGCGTTCGTATTCGCGGTACTCGGACAGGATCAGGTGGCCCGCGGTGACATAGGGGTTCGGCCAGAGCTCCCTGGCAATGGCCAGCGCACGCGCCTCATGGTCGTGGTTGATGTAGCTGTGGAGGAAATGGATCACCAGTGCCTCGCAGCCTGCATCGCGCAGCTGCGTGATCGCGCAGCGCACCGCGTCCTCGTCCAGCGGCGTGACCACATTGCCGTCGGCATCCATGCGCTCGGGGACCTCCAGCCGCAATTCCCTCGGCACCAGCGGTTCGAACGAACCCGTGAGCCCGTAGGATTGCGGCCGGGTGCGGCGGCCGAGTTCAAGCACGTCGCGGAAACCCCGGGTGGTGACGAGGCCGGTCTTTGCGAGTTTCCGCTCGAGCAGCGCATTCGTCGTGGTCGTCGTGCCGTGCACGATCAGCGCAAGCGCCGACAGGTCCAGGCCGGCGGATTCAATTGCCGCCAGCACGCCGAAGGCCTGGTTGTCGGGCGTGGTGGGAACCTTCGCCAGGCGCACCGCGCCGGTTGCGCCATTCACGGCGATGAGGTCGGTGAAGGTGCCGCCGACGTCGATGCCGGCGATCCAGCCGGTGCTCTCGCCGCTGTTGTTGGTCGGACTGCTCATACGGACAGGTACTGTTCCCTGACGGCTTCGTTGGCGGCGAGATCCGGCATTGTCCCGCTGTAGCGGATGTGGCCAGTCTCGATGATATAGGCGCGGTCGCCGACCAGCTGGGCGAAGTGGAGGTTCTGCTCCGACAGGAGCACCGACAGGCCCTCGCGCTTCAGGTCCCGGATCGTCCCAGCCATCTGCTCGATGATCAGCGGGGAGAGTCCTTCCGAGGGCTCGTCCAGCAGCACGGTCGAGGGGTTGCCCATCAGGGTGCGCGCAATGGTGAGCATCTGCTGCTCGCCGCCGGACATTCGTCCGCCGCGCCGTTCCTTCATCCGGCCCAGATTGGGGAACAGCTCGAACAGGCGCCCGGGCGTCCAGTAGGCCGCGCCATCGCGCCGTGGCTGGCGTCCGACCTCGAGATTCTCGCTCAC
>JBBQVP010000183.1:0-8751 GCA_038211455.1 Burkholderiales bacterium | reverse complement strand
GTGCGCGAGGGCGACCACTACCTGATCCACGGCCAGAAGGTCTGGACCTCCCGCGCGCTGCATTCCGACCTGATGCTGCTGCTGGCGCGCACCACGCCGATCGAGCAGGTGAAGAAAAAGACCGAGGGCCTGTCGGTGTTCCTGGTCGACATCCGCGAGTGCCTCGGCAAGGGGCTCGAGATCAAGCCGCTCAAGGCGATGGTGAACCACAACACGACCGAGGTGTTCTTCGACGGCGCGCGCGTGCCGGTGGAAAACCTGATCGGCGAGGAGGGCCGCGGGTTCCGCTACATCCTCGATGGCATGAACGCCGAACGCATCCTGGTCGCCTCGGAAGGGATCGGCGACGGACGCTGGTTCACGAAGACGGCGGTGGCCTACGTGCGCGACCGCATCGTGTTTGACCGGCCCATCGGCCAGAACCAGGGCGTGCAGTTCCCGATTGCGCGCGCGCACGCCGAAATCGAGGCTGCCGACCTGCTGCTGAGGAAGGCCGCGGCCATGTTCGCGGCGGGGCTGCCGTGCGGTGACGAGGCGAACATGGGCAAGATGCTTGCGTCGGAAGCTTCCTGGCATGCGGCCGAGGCCTGCCTGCAGTCGCACGGCGGTTTCGGTTTTGCCCGGGAGTACGACGTGGAACGCAAGTGGCGAGAGACCCGCCTCCTGCAGATCGCGCCGATCTCCACCAACCTTGTGCTCTCCTATATCGGCGAGCACATCCTCGGCATGCCGCGCTCGTACTGATTCCATGATCGAAACAGTCAGGCGCTGGGTCGCGGACGCGCGGAGGATCGTTGTACTCACCGGCGCGGGCATCTCCACGGAATCCGGCATCCCGGATTTCCGCGGACCCAACGGCCTCTGGACGCGCGATCCGGAAGCCGAGAAACTCTCCGACATCCGCTATTACCTCGCCGACCCCGGGGTACGCAGGCAGGCGTGGCAGAAGCGTTTGTCGAATCCGGCATGGACGGCGCAGCCCAACGCCGGCCACCGCGCGATCGCGGACCTCGAGCGGCGCGGAAAGCTGCACGCCCTGATCACGCAGAACATCGACGGCCTGCACCAGAAGGCCGGAAATACGGACGAGCGGGTGATCGAAGTGCACGGCACGATGCGCGAAGTGCTGTGCTGGGATTGCGGCTGGCGCGCTCCGATGCCTCCGGTGCTCGACCGGGTGCGCGCGGGAGAAGAGGATCCCGCGTGCGTCGCCTGCGGCGGGATATTGAAGAGCGCCACGATCCTGTTCGGCGAGGGGCTGTCTCCCGGAATCATGGAACGCGCCACGCAGGCGGCGACCGAAGCGGACCTGCTGATTGCCATCGGCAGCAGCCTGCAGGTCTACCCCGTGGCGGGCGTCGTGCCAGCGGCCAAGTCGGCCGGGGCGCGGCTGGTGATCCTCAATGCCGAGCCGACTCCGTTCGACAGGATTGCGGATGCGGTGCTGCACCAATCGATCGGCCAGACTCTGCCGATACTCGTATCTTGAGCGCAGGTAGTTGGGTTATATTGGCGCCCGAGTATCGGCCGTGTTCATAGCCGAACAATAACTAGATAAAGGAGGCAAGACCATGTCCGTATTTCATACCAGCATGCGCACTGTCGCGGTAGCGGCTGCGATTTCCGCCGCTCTTGCGGTGGCCCCCGCAGCCCTTGCGCAGAACATCAAGCTGCCCGAAACGCTGACCGTCACGGCGTACGACACGGGCTCGTCGGGCTTCAACATCGCAGTTGCAGTCGGCAAGATGTACAAGGATAAGTACGGCTCAAACATGCGCGTGCTGCCGGCCGGCAACGACGTGGCGCGGCTTGCGCCGCTGCGCGGTGGCAGGGCGCAGGCGTCCTACATGGGCATTGGCGTGTACTTCGCCCAGGAAGGGATGTTCGAATTCGGGGTCAAGGACTGGGGCCCGCAGCAGCTGCGCCTGATCCTCGCCGCAAACGACTGCAACTCCGTCGGCTTGGGCGTGGCCAAGGACACTGGCTTTAAGCAAATGAAGGACCTCAAGGGCAAGCGCATCTGCATGGTGGTGGGCTCGCCCGCGCTGAACCAGAACGCGCTCGCGCTGATTGCGTTCGGCGGCCTCACCAAGAGCGACGTGAAGCTGGTTGAGTTCTCCAGCTATGGCGCGATGTGGAAAGGGATCCTGAACAACGAGGCCGATGCCGCGATTGCGTCGAGCATTTCCGCCCAGCCAAGGGAGGTCGAGACCTCGCCGCGCGGACTGGTTTTTGCCCCGACCCCGGCGGCGGACAAAGCCGGATGGGCTCGCGTGCACAAGATCAGCCCCTACTACGCGCCGCACTTGGCGACCTGCGGCGTTGGCATGAGCAAGGAAAAACCCTCCGAGCAGCCGAATTACCCGTACCCGATCTTCACGGCCTATGGATCCCAATCGAGCGACCTGGTCTACGCCATGACCAAGGCGATGATCGTCAATTACGACCTGTACAAGGACGCTGCGCCAGGCGCCGCGGGCCTCGAACTCAAACGCCAGCTGCTGACCTGGGTGGTGCCGTACCACGAGGGAGCCGTCAAGGCCTTCAAGGAAGCGGGTGTGTGGAAAGCCGAGCAGGACAAGCATCAGGCCGGGCTGATCAAGCGTCAGGCAGTGCTCGAGGCGGCCTTCACCGCCATGGTCAAGGCGAACCCGCCCGAGGACAAGGACGCGTTCTACAAGGGCTGGCAGACGGTGCGTGCCGCGGCGCTTCGTAAGGCGGGCATGGAAGTCATTTTTGAGTAATGCGGGATGACGAGCGAGGCGCGCGCGCCCACTGACGGCGCGCAGCCGCCCTTGGGCGGCTTCGACCCGCACGCCGTCCTCGGCGGACCGGTCGAAGCAGAGGTCATCCGGGTTCGTTCGTTGCAGGGCGCCTGGCGCTGGATGCTGATCGGCGCGGCGGCGCTGACGATCTTCCTGTGCGTCAACCAGCAGTTCGTGCTGCGGTTCTTTGTCGGTTTCACGCCGTTGAACACCGAGTACTACTACGGGCTGATTCTGGTGATGTTCCCGTTCGTGTTCGCGATCTTCCCGGGAACCAGCAGCGCAAGCCTGGACCGCGTCGAGTGGTACGACGCGGTGTTGTTTGTCGTTACGGTGGCGGTCTCGCTGCTGTTCATGATGAACATCCGCTCGGCCGCGGAACTGGGCTGGGAATTCAATGCCGCGCCGCAGCGCCTGGTGTGGGCGGGCTACGTGATGTGGGCGCTGCTCATGGAAGCCTTGCGCCGCACCGGCGGTTGGGGGCTGGTACTGTCCGTGCTGCCGTTCACCCTCTACCCGATGTTCGCCGGCGCCGATTGGCTGGGGCCGTTGCGCGGCACGCAGTCAACGCCCGCGCAGACGAGCGCTTATCACATGCTTTCCTCCGAGAGCCTGCTTGGCATCCCGATCCAGGCGTTCGCCGAGACGGTGATCGGCTTTCTGGTGTTCGGCACCGCACTGATGATGACCGGCGCGGGCAAGTTCTTCATCAACATCGCCTTCGCGCTGTGCGGGACGTTCCGCGGCGGCGCGGCCAAGGTCTGCATCTTTGCCAGCGCCCTGCTCGGCATGATGTCGGGCAGCATCATCAGCAACGTGCTGGCTGCCGGTTCGATGACCATCCCGGTCATGAAGCGCACCGGGTTCACGGCAGTCTACGCCGGCGCGATCGAAGCCTGCGCGTCCACGGGCGCCGTGCTCGCGCCGCCCGTGATGGGGGCAACGGCGTTCGTGATGGCGCAGTTTCTCGGCGTCGGCTACGCGCAGGTCGCCCTGGCGGCAACGATCCCGGCGCTGCTGTACTACTTCGGCCTGTTCCTCCAGGTCGATGCCTACGCCGCGCGACATGGCCTGAAGGGTCTGCCGCGCTCCGAGCTGCCGAAGTTGTGGACCACGTTCAAGGAAGGCTGGTACTACGCCTTTGCGATCGCGCTGCTGATCTTCATGCTGCTGGTGATGAAACGCGAGAGCCATGCGCCGTTCTACGCGACCGTCATGCTGCTGGCGCTGAACCAGGCGTTTAACCGCGAGCGCTGGACCATGGCCACGGTATGGAAATTCCTCGAGCTGAATGGAAAGACCTTTGCCGAGTTGATCGGCATCCTCGCGGGATGCGGCCTCCTGATCGGCGCGTTCTCGGTGACCGGCGTGATCTCCAGCCTGGCGAATGACTTGCTCGCAATCGCCGGTAACAACGTCCTGCTGCTGCTTGCGATGGCCGCGATCACGAGCCTGGTTCTGGGCCTCGGCCTGACCACCACCGCCTGCTACATCTTCCTCGCGATCCTTGTCGGGCCCGCGCTTGAGAAGGCCGGGCTCAACAAGATGGCGATCCACATGTTCGTGTTCTACTGGGGCATGCTGTCCTCGATCACGCCGCCCGTGGCGATTGCCTCGTTTGCCGCTGCCGGCATCGCGGGCGCACCGCCCATGCAGACCGGGTGGGCGTCGATGCGTGTGGGCAGCATCATCTATTTCATCCCGTTCTTCTTCGTCCTGAATCCCGCCTTTGTGCTGCAGGGCCCGTGGATTGAATCGCTCTACCTCACAGTGACCGCCGCATTCGGCGCGGCGTTCATCTGCGGTGGGCTGCAGGGGTACCAGCTCTTTATCGGGGACCTGCGCCGCAGCGGGAGTATGGAATGGCCGTTGCGCATCCTGCTGATCCTCGGCGGGTTCACGCTCGCGGCGCCCGGCGGCGGGATCATGCCGGTGACACACCAGCAGATGGCCTGGGCGTCTCTGATACTGCTCGCGCCGACACTAATGACGGCCTACATGATGGTGCGCAGGGCGAAGGCCTGAATCCGCCTTATTGGGGCGGGTGAAATTCGAGGTCGTGCAGCAGGCCGTCGCTGAGCCGGTAGATCCAGGCGTGGATGACCAGCTTGCGGTCGCGCTTCCAGGCATCCTGGACCACGGTGGTCCGGCACACGTTGCTCGCCTGGTCGAGCACATTGAGTTCGCACAGGCGGTCGAGTATCGCGTCTTCGTTGCCAAGCGCGTCGAGCTCGGCGCGGTGGCGCTCCTGCGTGTCCTGGATATGGCGCAACCAGTTGTCGATCAGGCCCAGCGGCACCGCGCGGCGCGCGGCAGCGATCCCGCCACAGCCGTAATGCCCGCAGACGATCACGTGCTCGACGCCGAGCACATCGACCGCGTACTGGAGCACCGAGAGGCAGTTGAGGTCGGTGTGCACCACCAGGTTCGCCACGTTGCGGTGCACGAACATCTCGCCTGGCGCGAGATCCACGATTTCGTTGGCCGGTACCCGGCTGTCGGCGCAGCCGATCCAGAGGAAGCGCGGTGCCTGCTGGCCGACCAGCCGGTCGAAAAATTCCGGGTTGGAGCGCGTCATGCGCTCGGCCCAGCGGCGGTTGTTTTCAAGCAAATCTGCGAGATGGCGCATGCTGGGAATGTAACTCTAAAAGTCGGTCGGGAAGCGCTCTTCGGCGCGGCAGGACAGTGGTTTCAGGCCGCCGCCGGTTCACCTTGCGCCGGGGCCGGTGGTACCCCGGCGCACTCCTCGAAAATCCGCGCCGTGCAGCGTGCGCAGATTTCCTTGTCCAGGCGCGAGAACACGCCCGCGATGGCTTCCCGCTTGGTGGGGAACAGGTTGCGGTCGCCGATTTTCTCGATGAAGCCGCCGCGCTCGAGCATCTCGCGTGCGGGCTGGCGTGCGCCGCACAGGTAGAGGTCGCCACCGGTTGCCTTGCGCCGTCGCGCCTCGTCGGCCAGCGTCGCGCCGCCGGCCAGGTCGATGAAGTTGATGTGCTCGGCCACCAGGACCAGGTGCTTCTGCCCGCGGCTGACTTCGCGCAGCGTGTCGAAGTGGCGCTCCATGTGGTCGACCGCGCCGAAGTAGATCGAACCTTCGACGCGCAGGAGCTTCATCTGCGGGCATTCGGCCAGTGTCGCCTCTATCTGGGTGAACTTGCGCTCTGGATGGCGTGGGTCGGGCACCAGCGTGCGGGTGCGCGGGCGCGACGTGCGGCGCAGGTACTGGACCAGTGACAGCATCACCCCGACCATGATGCCGACCTCGAGGTTCAACAGCAGCGTGGAGGCAAATGTTCCGACCAGCACCAGGCCTTCGTTGCGGCTTGCCTTGGCGATCGCACGCATCTGGCGCACATCGACCAGGCTGACTCCCACCAGCATCAGGATCCCGGCCATCGCGGCGATCGGCATGTAGGACACCAGCGGGCCCACGACCATCAGGATCGCGATCAGGCCCAGGGCGCTGAAGATTGCGGACATCGGCGTGCGCGCCCCAGCCTCGAAATTCAGGACCGCGCGGTTGGCCGAGCCACTCGCGGGATAGCCCGAAAAGAAGGACGCGAACACGTTCGACAGGCCCAGTCCGATCAGTTCCTGGTTCACGTCGAGACGCAGCCCGGCGCGATTGGCGAGCGACTTGGCGATCGTGAGCCCCTGCGAGATCGAGAGCAGGCTGACGGTGAACGCAATGCTCAGAAGTTCGCGCATCGCGGAGAACGAAAACTCCGGGCGCGACAGGGGCGGCAGCCCGCTGGGCAGCGCGCCGAGCAGAACGAGGCCAGTGTATTCGCGCCCGAATGCCAGGTCCGCAGCCGTACCGACGACCATTCCTGCCACCAGCGCCGAAATCATGTACGGCACACGTGGCAGCTTGCGCCGCCCGATCAGGCCGCCGAGGATCGTCGCCAGGCTCACCACCAGGGTCCAGGGTTGCAGGTGGTCGATATGCTGGAAGAACGAGCCCAGAGTACGCGGCATCGAACCGCTGCGCACCACTTCGACGCCGAAGAAGTTCGGCAGCTGGCTTGCGATGATGAGCACGCCGATCCCGGCGGTAAAAGAAACCACCACGGTCTGGGAAATGAAGTTGACCAGGCCGCCCGCGCGCAATAGTCCCAGCGCCAGCAGCAGGATCCCGCTCATGAAGGCCACGGTGAGGGCGAGCGAGACGTACTCGCCCGAACCCGGCACCGCGATCGAGGACAGCGTCGCGAACACCACCAGCGACACCGCGTTGGTCGGGCCGGCCACCGAATGGCGCGACGAGCCCCACAGCGCGGCGACAATCGTGGGAACCATCGCGCAGTAAAGGCCGTATTGCGGGGGCAGGCCCGCCAGGGTGGCAAAGGCCACGCCCTGGGGGAGCACCACGAGCGCGCCGATCAGCCCGGCCATCGCGTCCGCGCGCAGTGTCGCGCGATTTACGTCCGGCCACCAGACCAGAAAGGGAAACAGGCGCGCGAGCGTGGCGCGGACCGGGATGCGAGAAGGCAATTTACCGCTTTGCAGAGTGTGAAAGGATCCTGCGACAGGCGTCATCTTAGCAAACGGGGGGAAGCCGCAGTCCCGGGATGGATCGTTGGCCCCCGGATACCACCACGGTTGCCACGAAATGCGTTGCCGCATAGAATTAGAACAATGGTTCAAATTCTGAATATTCGTTCAAATGGGCGTTCGGCGCGTTCCGCGGAGACGCCGGCGGCCGGTTCCGAACGCGTGAAACGAAAGAGCGAAGCGCGCAGGCTGGAGATCCTCGCTGCCGCCGCGCGGGTTTTCCGCCGCCGCGGGGTCGCCGCCGCCGGGATGCGCGAAATTGCCGAGGAAGCGGACCTCTCCCCGGGCAACCTCTACTACTACTTCCGCGGCAAGGATGAGCTGCTGTACTTCTGCCAGGATCGCACGCTCGACCAGATGCACGCGGCCATCGAACGCGCGCGCGCATCCGCTGCCCCGGTGGCCGAACAGGTGCGCGCCGTGCTGAGCGCGCACCTGCATTGCACGCTCGACGAGATGGAGGGCGCGACTGCGCACCTCGAAGTCGAGGCGCTGCCGGAGAGCCTGCGCCGCCCGATCATGGAAAAGCGCGACCGTTACGAGCGCGCGATCCGCGCGCTGGTTGCAAAAGGTGCCCGGCGCGGCGATTTCGCGCCCTGCGATGCGGCGCTGGTCACGCGCGCGATTCTCGGCGCGGTGAACTGGACAGCGCGCTGGTACCGCCCGGACGGGCCGCAGACGGTCGCGCAGATCGCGCGTTCGCTGTCGGACTATCTTGTGCGGGGCCTCGCACCATGATGCTCGTTGTGAGGGGGCTCGCATCATGATGCTCGCCATGCGACGCCTGCTCGGCAAGCTGCAGGCGCGGCTCGAGCGGCGGGTGGCGACGCTGAGCGCCGGCCCTGCGGATTCGTCGGCCGCCTCCCGCGAAGTCAGCGCCGCAGGCAGTGCGCTGCTGCTCGACTGGATCGCGGGCGACCTCGACGACCATGCCTTCATCGGCCGCGCCTCGGCCATGCAGGATGCGTCAGGGATATTGGAGAAGGCATCCGTCGCGCGCCCGGCCAACGCGCTGGTATGGGCCGCGCGCGCCGAATACTGCGTCGCGAACCGCAACTTCAGCGCGGCGCTGGAGTTCGCGGAGCGAGCCAATGGGCTCGGGCGCATCCAGCCTAAGGTCGGGCTGGTGCTGGTCAAGGCCCTCGCGGCGGCCGGCCGCCGCGAAGACGCGCTGGGGGCGCTGCCGGTGGCGCTCGATTCCGCGCGCCACATGCAGGACCTTGCGACCCGCCTGGCGCTGTGCCGGGAGTGGCAGGCGCTGGAGCCCGCGTCGCTCGAGCCGCAGATCGAGTCGGCGCGCGCGTTTGTCGCCGCAGGCGACTTCGATCAGGCAATCGCGGCATACCAGCGCCTGATCGAAGCGCACGGCCCGCGTGCCGCGGTGCTGCTGCCACTCGCCGCGGTCTACCAGGACCTGGTGCGCCTCGAAGAC
>JBBQVP010000182.1:0-8784 GCA_038211455.1 Burkholderiales bacterium | reverse complement strand
ACCTTGCGCGCCCCGCCCTTGATGACGATGTTGCCCAGCGTGACCTGGCCGTCGCCACCCAGCGCAACCGCGTTGCCGCGGCGCACCGACAGGATGGTCGTTCCGTGAAACTGTTCCATGGGATTTCCGCAGGTGGTATCGAGAGAAGATTGGGCCGACTCTGGGAATATCAACCCGTGGCGGAGGATACGCGACCAGCCCGGGCAAGGCATCGGCCGGGGCGGAAACTCCGTTGCCACGGTCGCTGCTCGCCGACCGATATTCTATACAAATATTTTATTAATATCACCTATCCATGCGGGCTTCATGGCAGTTGGTGTATCGATATCGATACACTAACGCCCGCATTGGGCTCACTTCATCTTCATGCTGCCGTGGTTCATGCCCGCCCCGTCATGCTTCATCTGGATGCCGGAACCTGCTCCCATGCCCTCGACTTCGAGCTCGGTTGCAACCTCGCCGGCCTTCTCGAACTTCAACGTGACCGGGACCTTGTCGCCCGGCTTGAGCGGCTGCCTGAGTTGCTGGAACATCAGGTGGAACCCGCCGGGCTTGAGCTCGAGCCTGCCGTGGGCCGGGACGTCCAAAGACTTGACCTCTCGCATGCGCATGACGTCTTTCTCCATCTTCATTTCGTGCAGCTCGGTGCGCGCGGCAACCGGGCTGGAGACGCCCACGAGTTTGTCCGCGGCCGCACCCGCATTTGTCACGGTCAAGTAGCCGCCACCGACGGAAGCGCCCGGCGCCGTGGCGCGGGCCCAGTGTTTGTCGAACTTCAGTGCGCCTTGCGCAAAGGCGGGCTGGAATGCCACCGCGAGCGTCGTACAGGCAAAGGTTGCGAGGAGTGAATTACGCAAAGCAGTACGCATGTGAATCTCCGCAGGAAACTCTGATTGGAAGTAAGCAACGGCCGCGCGCCGTGGCGCTGGCGGCGACCGGCAAAACGAGGGAGGAGTCCAAGGCGCGCTGGGTCGGGCGCAGCGTACACGGGATTCTACCCGCCTGCCCCGCGCGGCGCGAAGCGCGCGGCCAGTCCGCCCGCCACCGCCATCGCGCAGACAATCATCGGCCCCGAAGGCAGGTCAAACGTGGCGGATGCGGCCAGTCCGGATGCATAGCCCAGCACGCCGACAGCATAGCCCCAGGCTAGCCGCCGGCGCTTGATGTAGAAGGTCGCAAGCCCGGGGATGACCAGCGTCGAGAATACGAGGTACAGACCAACCAATTGCACTGAAACCGTCACCGTGCAGGCGAACAGGACATAGAACCCCGCGCGCCCGATCCTTTCGCCAAACCCGAACCAGACACCGGCAACAATCGCGTAGGCCAGTGCGACGAAGGGTAGCCGCGCGGGGCTGACCCAGAGGATCTGCCCGACCAGCAGGTCCTTCAGGTGCTCACCGCCATGCGGGTTGCCGGCGAGCAGCAGGATCGCGGCACTGGACGCAAGCACGAACGTCACGCCGATGATCGCCTCCTGCACCTCCGGCCAGCGCCGCTCGGTAAAGGTGAGTGCCAACGCCGCCGCAAGCGCAGCAGACAATGCGGCGACCTGCATTGCGATGCCCTGCGGCTCCCAGCCGAGCCGGTCCGCGAGGATCACGCCCAGCCCCGCGATCTGTGCAATCGCAAGGTCGATGAACACGATGCCGCGGCCGATCACCTGCATCCCGAGCGGGACGTGGGTCACGGTCACCAGCAACCCGGCGATCATGGCCGGGATCAACAAGCTGAGGGCTGCGCTGTCGAAATTCACGGCTGTGCCCTCATTTGAGTGCACCGACGAGGCGCGCAATCATATCGTCGAACAAACCGAACAGGTCTTTCGCAACCTCGCTGCCGCCGACCGTATACGGCAGCATGACCGCGGGTATCCCGGTGCGCTGGGCGAGGAACTCCGCGGCCTTCGGGCTGTTGAAGGGCTCGTAGACGATGACTTTCGCAGGTTCGCGTTTCATCAGATCCACGAGCGCGATGAGGTGAGCGGGGGTAGGCGGGATTCCCGGCTTTGGTTCCAGGCTGCCGGTCTCGCGCATCCCCATCCAGCGGATGAAATAGGAATAGTCCTTGTGGTAAACCACCAGCGGAACACCCCTGAGACGCGCACCTTCGCGCTCCCAGCGCACGATGGCGGCCTGCCAGCGCTTCTGGAAATTTTCCAGCCCCGCCTTGTACGCGGCCGCGCCTGCGGGGTCGATCTGCGCCATGCGCTCGCCGAGCGCGTCGGCGACCTTCGCGATGTTGCGCGGGTCGAGGTGGATGTGCGGGTTGCCGCCCGGGTGAATGTCGCCCATCGCGCGGTCGATCGCCTTCGGGATCTCGATCCGCGGCACGAAACGCGATGCCTCGAGATACCCGGGCGACCCGGGCTGGATCTTCGCGTTGCCCGATTGCGTGAACAGCAGCGGCAGCCAGCCGATCTCGAGTTCCGAGCCGGTGCAGACCACGAGGTCGGCGGAACGGACCTTCGCGATCAGGCTTGGCCGCGCTTCGATGTGGTGCGGATCCTGTAACGCGGTGGTGGCCGAATACACGCTGACGCGCTCGCCGGCAATCTCGCGCGCGAGCGCGCCCCATTCGGGCTCGCAGGCAAACACCTTCAGAGCGGCAATTGCGGGGGCGGCGACAAGCAGCGCTGCCACCGTGGCTGCGGCGGCGAGGAATTTGGGGATCCCGTGCATGTTGTTCACCTCAGAACCTGTGCGCACCGTGAGCGCCGAGGCTCATGATGTATTGAAGAAAGACCTGCCGGTCGGTCACCCCGGACAAGGAGCGGTCCTGCGCGAACTGCAGGCGCAACCGGCTGAACTCGCTGGGACTCCAGTCAAGCATGAAGGTGTTGCGCGTAGGGTTCCAGGCACCGAGGATCGGGAAATCCGCCGATGACAGCGCACCCGAGTTGACCAGGCCGAGGCTGGTCGTCCCGGCGCTCAGGCGATCGTAGCGGTAGCCTGCGCGCCACTTCGGCATGAACTGGTAGACACCCTGCAGGTACCAGCCCGACTGGCGCGAGGCATAGCTCCCGGTCTGCGTGCCGCGCGAGGCCGCCGCGGTGTCGTAGGTCAGCGCGCCATCCTCGTTGCGCCGAAAATATTCTCCCTGCAGCTTGAAGTTCGTCTCGGTCTTGTTGCCGTGCGGCGCCCACTTCATCACACCCGAGAGCGCCCACAGGCGGCTGCGCCCGGTGAAGCTGTCGGTCACGCGCGTCCCTGTGGCGTCGAGATCCTCGTAGGTCCGATCGCTCGGCGCACTCCGCAGATGCGACAGGCCGACCTGCCACGCCGCGCTGTCTCCGATGTCTCCGCCCAGGTGCGCAAAGAGGTTGCCCGCGCCAATGCCGTTCTTGCTGCGCCCACCCGCCGGCCCCGCCGGGAAAGCGCGGCCGCGGCCGATCTCGACGCCGAGGTCCATGTACAGGTCGGTGGGTGCGACCCACTTGAACTGCACGCCGTCATCGCTCAACTGGTTGCCGAGGAACACCTTGTTTGCCAACGGCGCATCGACGAAATCCCAGGCATGCGCGTGGATCTCGTTCTGGTATCCGACGCTGGAGAAAAAGCGACCGGCCTTGATCGACAGGCCGTTCGAAATCCCGATCGTCTGGATCGTCGCGTTCTCGACGCCGAACGTGTTGTCCGGTGAAAGCGAGGCGATCAGCGTGCCGCGGAAGTAATGGTCAATGTTGGCCGCGAACGCGAGCTCGGATTCCCCCAGGCTGAGCCCGCGGCCCGAAGGCGCAACCTCGCCACCGGTGGGCACGAATCCACTCAGTCGGTAGGCAGCCGGGTCGCGTGAGACGTTGCCGTAGGTGCCGTTCAATACCAGCGACACGCCGGGGTTGAAGGCGCCCTCGCCGGAGGGCCGGCTGCTCGCCTGGAGTGCCGCCTGGCTGGTCACGGATTCGGCGCTCTCCGCGGTCGCCCGCACCTGGCTCGCGCCGGTGTCCGCCCTGGCCGCAATGTCCGCTGCCCGGCCGGCCGACTGCTCGGCTGCACGCAGGCGCGTCTCCAGCGCCTGGATGCGCTGTTCGTAGTTCTCCCGGAGCAGTCGAACCTGCTCGCGCAATTCCTTCATTTCCTCATCGCCAGCCGCGAGCGTGGCCACGGGATGCATAAGTGTGGCGACGGCCGCAATCACTGCAGTCGCGAGGCGGTGCTTGAACATGCTGACTCTCCTTGGTTCCATGAAGGCGCGAATCCGCAGGGGTGCGCGCCTGGAGACCGGCCGCTTACATGCGGCCGGGACACGGTACGACTAGGAGAGGACGGGGGGGGCGCGCGAACGGAATGCGAGAAGCGGCGCTGCCCCGCGACGTTCAATCAGGGGCGAGAGCGCCGCCTGGGAAAATGCTTCGAAAGAAAGCTTAGGGCCAATATCGGCTGCGGCACCGTCCAGCGCGTGGAGGACGAGACACTGGTCCGTAGAGTGCTTGAGCGGAGCAGGAGCCTTGTCGCCCGCGCCGGCCGCAGCGAGGTCGTGCTGGGCATGCGCCAGCGCATGCAGTTGCGCTGCGCTGCCCGACCAAGCAAGCGCAAATGCAAGCAGCAGCCGGAGGAACAGGGCGCGAGTCATCACGCCAGTATCATACGCCGGCCGACTGTGACGCAAAGCGCCTTACTTCGCCCCTGCGAGGCACTGGTCAAGCCCGGCAATGAACAGGTCCTTGGGCAGCTTCTTGCCGATGAACACCATTACCGACTCCTTCTTTTCGCCCTTCTTCCAGGGCTTGCCGACATCGCCCCCCATCATCATGTGCACACCCTGGAATACCACCCGGTTCGGGTTGCCTTTCATCCAGAGCACTCCCTTGTAGCGCAGCAGGTCCGGACCATAGACCTGGATCATTCCGCCGAGGAACTGCTCCAGCTTCGCGCCGTCGAACGGCTTGTCGGTGCGGTGGACGAACGAGTCGACCTCATCGTGGTGCTCATGATGCGAATCGGTCAGGAAATCCGGCTCGAGTTCGAGGATCGCGTTCAGGTTGAAGCCGCGGATATCGAGCACCTCGCCGATCGGCGCGTTGCCGAAATGCACCTTCTTGATCGGCGCGCGCGGGTTCATCTTGCGTATGCGGTCCGACAGGATGGTTACTTCCTCTTCCGACACGAGGTCCGTCTTGGACATCAGGATGCGGTCGGCAAAGCCCACCTGCTCCTGGGCTTCATGGAACTCGTCGAGCGTCTGGGTTGCGTGCTTCGCATCGACCACCGTCAGGATCGAGTCGAGCAGGAAATGGTTGCCGATCTCCTCGTCGGTGAAGAAGGTCTGGGCCACCGGGCCGGGATCGGCCATGCCGGTCGTCTCGATGATCACACGGTCGAACTTGAGCGCGCCGCTGTCGCGCTTTTCCCTGAGCGTCCCGAGGATCCGGATCAGGTCGCCGCGCACGGTGCAGCAGATGCAGCCGTTGTTCATCTCGATGATCTGCTCGTCCGTCGTCTCGAGGATGTCGTTGTCGACGCCGATCTCGCCGAACTCGTTTTCGATCACGGCGATCCTGTGCCCGTGGTCTTCCTTGAGGATGCGGTTGAGCAGCGTGGTCTTGCCGCTGCCGAGGAAACCGGTAAGGATGGTGACGGGAATCATATTGTCCTGCTGCATGACTGCTCCTGGTCTGGCCTTGCGTCAGTGTTTCTCGCGTGGAAGGGCGGATTTTACTCCGGGCGCGTTCATGTAAGGAACAGGACAGCGCGCCGACCAAACCGGGACAACCTCAGATGGAGCAACGGCATGCCGGATTCAAGCCCCTACCTCAAAGCCAGCCTTAACCGCCGCACCTTCCTGACTGGATCCGTGGCCGCATTAGCCACAGCTGGTGCAGGGTTATGGTTCCCTCTCAGCGCCGAAGCGGAGGAAAGCAGCATCCATGACCTGCGCGGCGACGTGCTGGTCAACGGCAAGCGAATCGAAAGGACGGCTTCGATCCGCGCGGGCGACGTCGTCACCACCACCGCGAACGGATACGTCGTGTTTGCGATCGGCAGCGATGCCTTCATGCTGCGCGAACGCAGCGAACTGCGGCTGGAGCCCAATCCGGCGAAACCGCTGCTGGTGACCGGGCTGCGCCTGCTGACCGGCGCATTGGGCGCGGTGTTCGGCAAGCGCCAGCGAGGCAGGGTAAGCATCACGGCGACGACGGTCACAGCGGGCATACGCGGAACCGGCGTCTATCTCGAGACGCGCGGCGAGGGCACGTACTTCTGCAGTTGCTTCGGCACAGTCGACCTGCAGGCAAACGCCAACCCGAACGACCGCGAGAGCATCAGCGCGACCAGGCACAACAATCCGCGCCTGATCCTGAACCACGAGAAGGATGGCCAGCTATTCGTGCCCGCCCCGTTCCAGACGCACACGGACGCTGAGATGGACATGCTGGAAAAATGTGTCGGACGGCGCGCGCCCTGGGTGAAGGCCTGACGACCGATACGCGGCGCGCGCTCCCTTAGCTGCGATAGACCAGCAGTCCCTTCAGGTAATCGCCTTCCGGAAACTCCAGCGCGACCGGGTGATCTGCCGCCGGCCCGAAGCGCTCGATGATGCGCGCATCCGCGCCCGCATCAAGGGCCGCCCCGGCGACGATTTTCTGGAACAGACCGGGTGACACGCCCCCCGAACACGAGAACGTGGCCAGCAGCCCGCCTGGAGACAGAAGCTTCAGCGCCAGGAGGTTGATGTCCTTGTAGGCGCGGGAGGCGTTCTCCACCTGCGCGGCCGTCGGCGCGAATTTCGGCGGATCGAGCACGATCAGGTCGAATTTCGCGCCCCGGTTGCGCAGCTCGCGCAGGTGCAGGAACACGTCCGCTTCCTTGAATACCAGGCTGCGCGAAGGCAGCGCGTTTGCCGCGAGATTCTCGCGCGCCGCAGCGATCGCCGTCGCGGAACTGTCGATTGCGGTCACGCGCTTTGCGCCCCCGGCGAGCGAAGCGATCGCGAACCCGCCCGTATAGCAAAAGCAGTCCAGCACCTCGCGGCCGGCCGACAGTTCCCTCACCCGCAGGCGGTTGGCGCGCTGGTCGAGGAAGAAGCCCGTCTTCTGCCCCGCCGCGATGTCGACTCGGAACGCGAGTCCATGCTCGCTGATTGCGCAGCGGGACGCCTCGCGGTTGCCGCGCACGAACCCGGCACGCTCGGGCAGCCCCTCGAGGGAGCGCACCTCGGCGTCAGATCTTTCGAAGACCGCTTCGCAGCGCGTGAGTTCGACCAGCGAATCGAGAATGGCCTCTCGCCAGCGCTCGGTGCCCGCAGACAGGAACTGCGCGACCAGCACGTCCGCGTAGCAGTCCACGATCAGGCCGGGCAGGCCGTCCGACTCGCCATGGACGAGGCGCATTGCGTTGGTGTGGCCGGCCAGCGGCAGGTGGGCGCGCAGTGTAAGAGCCTGTTGCACTCGCTCGCGCAGGAAAGCTGCATCGATGAGCGCATTCGCATCGAAGCTCCAGACGCGGCCGCGGATCTGCGACGACGGGCTGTAGGCGGCGAGACCCAGCGGCTGCCCTTCGGCGCTCCTCACCAGCACCGTGTCCCCGCTCTGCGGGTCGCCAATGACTTTTTCAATGGCCCCCGAAAACACCCAGGGGTGGCGACGCTTGAGGGATTTGTCCCGTCCCGGTTTGAGCACCAGCACCGGCGCGCTCGGACCAGTCGCACGCGCGCTCACACCAGCCCCGCGACGCCGGCGACGGCACCCGTGGCGATCAGCCACAACGGGTGAAATCTCGTGCGCCATGAAATCAACGCAGTTGCCGCGGTGAACAGGAGCGCCACGGGATTGTGCGCGTTCGCGCTGGCGAGGATCGCGCCGCTCGCCGCGATCAGCCCGACGGTGATCGGCGCAAGCCCGTTGTCGATGATTTCGCGCCACTTGACCGCGCCCGCGCTGCGCCAGAGAAGCCGATCGGCGTAAAAGGTGAGCACGCTGGAGGGCAGGATCATCGCAAGGGTCGTCACCAGCGCGCCGGCGAGGCCAGCGGATTGCCAGCCGAACAGGCTGACGACGAGGACGTTCGGTCCGGGCGAAGCCTGGGCCAGCGCATACAGCTCGGCGAACTCGCGGTTGGTCATCCAGCCATGCACTTCCACCAGGCTGCGGTGCATTTCCGGCAGGACCGCGCTCGCGCCGCCGACCGACAGCAGCGACAGCACGCCAAAATCCGTCGCAAGGATGCCGAGGCGTTCGATCACACCCGGCTCCTTGCGCCAAACCAGGCCGCGCCTATCGACAGCGGCACGACACCTGCCAGCACCAGCGCCAGCGGAAGCCTCAGCCATGCCACGGCACCGAATGCGACGACCCCGAACAACGCGCGCCAGGAGCGCAGGCGCTTCGACGCAGCCATGCGCATCACGGTGCCCAGTACCAATCCGGCCGCCACCGCCGACACGCCGCGCAGCGCGTTGGCCACGGCCGGCACGTCCCCGTAAACCGTGTAGAGCGCGCTCAGCAGCAGCAAGAGTACAAACGGCACCAGCATCAGCCCGCCCATCGCTGCAACCGCGCCGCGCACGCCGAAATGCCGCGAACCGATGCAGATCGAGACGTTGACGATGTTCGGCCCCGGCAGCGCCTGGCAGCGCGCAACAATGTCGGTGAACTCGTCGATCGTCAGCCAGCGGTAGGTTTCGACCAGCGCGTGTCTTGCCACCGGCAGCACGCCACCGAAGCCCATCAGGCCGAGCTTCATGAAGGCGAAGAACAATTCCGCAACGGACTGCGGCGGGATCGTTTCCGCAGGGGAGGCTACAGCGGTCATTTCTTGCGCGCCCGGGGATGTGCCGCGTCGTAGA
>JBBQVP010000181.1:0-8841 GCA_038211455.1 Burkholderiales bacterium | reverse complement strand
GGCGGGGCGGCGGGCGCGATCGGCCTCGCGCAATTCGTGAATTCCGCCAAGGGCGATCCCAATGCGGTCATGATCGGCGGGATGGTGATGGTCGGCGGCCTTTATCTGCAGAAGTCGCCGATCAACCTCGCGCAAGTCACGCCGCTTGCGCGCCTGACGAGCGAATGGGAGGTCATCGTCGTGCCGACGTCCTCGCCGCACAAGACGATCGGCGACCTCATGAACGCCTACAAGCAGAACCCGGGCAGTGTTTCCTGGGGCGGCGGCTCGGCCGGCGGCACGGACCACATCCTGGTCGGCCTGATGGTCAAGGCTCTGGGCGGCGATCCCGCGAAGATCAACTACGTTCCCTACAAGGGCGGCGGTGAGGCGGTCGCGGCCATCATCGGCGGCCACGTCACGGCGGGTGTGTCGGGGCTGGGCGAATTCGCCGAGCAGATCAAGGGCGGCAAGATGCGCGCACTGGCCGTGTCGGCCCCGCACAAGACCGACGGTATCGCCTCGCTGAAGGAACAGGGCATCGACGTTGAACTGGGCAACTGGCGCGGGATCTTCGGCGCGCCCGGCATCACCGCGCAGCAGCGCGACGCGCTGGTCGCGATGATCAAGGCGGGCACCGAAACGCCGGCGTGGAAGGCCACGCTCGAGAAGCTCGGCTGGACCGGTTACTTCCTTGGCGGCGACGACTATCGCAAGTTCATCGAGGAGGACACCAAGCGGGTCAGCGCTGTGATTGATTCGCTCGGCATCAAGAAGTAGGAGCGCCCCCCGCACCCGGCCGCGGCACGATGAAGATTTCTATCTCTGAAACAGTGCTGTCGCTCGGCGTGCTGGCGCTCGGCGTGGCGACCGCGGTGCGTGCCGCGGCGCTTTCGGGCGAAGGCGGGTACGCGCATATCGGACCGAACTTCATGCCCGCCGTGGTCGCCTTCGGGCTGATCGTGTGCGGGTTCTGGCTGCTGTATGAGGTGTTCAGCGGCGGATGGCGCGAGCGGCCCTCCGACATTCCGGAAGAACGCGGCGACCACGCATTTCACGCGCCGGGCTTCGTGTGGATCACGCTGGCGCTCGGCGCGCATATGGCCCTGGTCGGCAGCGCCGGCTTCGTGGTCGCGGGAATCGTGCTGTTTTGCGGCGTGGCAAAGGGTTTCGGCAGCACGCGCTGGGTGCGCGACGTCGCGATCGGCACGCTGATCTCGGTCGGCGTGTTCTTCTTCTTTGTGCGTTTCCTGAACGTGAACCTGCCCGCCGGCTGGCTGACGCCGCTGCTCGGCAGCGCTGGCGTCTAGATGGATACCTTCGGGGCACTGCTCTCAGGCTTCGGGGTCGCGCTGCAACCACTGAACCTGCTTTGGGGCTTCATCGGGGTGACACTGGGCACAGCCGTCGGCGTGCTGCCGGGCGTGGGCCCGGCACTCACGGTCGCGATGCTGCTGCCGCTCACGGTGAAGCTCGAGCCCACCGGCGCGCTAATCATGTTCGCGGGGATCTACTACGGCGCGATGTTCGGCGGGTCGACCACGACCATCCTGCTGAACACGCCGGGCGAGTCGGCCTCGATCGCCACCGCGCTCGAAGGCAACAAGATGGCGAAGAACGGCCGCGCCGGGCCGGCGCTGGCGACCAGCGCGATCGGCTCGTTCGTCGCCGGGTCGATTGCGACCGTGCTGCTCACCCTGCTCGCGCCGCTGGTGGTGCAGGTGGCGCTCAAGTTCGGCCCGGCGGAGTATTTCGCGCTCATGGTGTTCGCCTTCACGACGGTGGCCGCGGTGCTCGGCGCATCGACCGTGCGCGGGCTCACGAGCCTGTTCCTGGGGCTGCTGCTGGGGCTGGTGGGCATCGACGGCCAGACCGGTACGCCGCGCTTTGCGTTCGGCGTTCCCGAATTGCTCGACGGGGTCGACGTGGTGGTCCTCGCCGTAGGCCTGTTCGCGGTCGGCGAGGCGCTGTACGTCGCGTCCTACCAGAGTCGCGCGACGGAGACGCTCGAGAAACTGTCCGGCTCGATCATGATGAGCGTCGAGGACTGGAAGCGTTCGTGGCCCGCCTGGTTGCGCGGCACCGCGCTCGGTTTCCCGTTTGGCTCGATCCCTGCGGGTGGCGCCGAGATCCCGACCTTCCTCTCGTACGCGACCGAAAAGAAACTCTGCAAGTACCCGGAGGAGTTCGGCAACGGCGCGATCGAAGGCGTGGCGGGCCCGGAGGCGGCAAACAACGCTTCGGCCACCGGCACGCTGGTGCCCCTGCTGACGCTGGGCATACCAACCTCGGCCACGGCGGCAATCCTGCTCGGCGCATTCCAGAATTACGGCATCCAGCCCGGCCCGCTGCTTTTCCAGAGCCAGTCCGACCTGGTCTGGGGCCTGATCGCGAGTCTGTACATCGGCAACGTGATCCTGCTGATCCTCAACCTGCCGCTGATCGGCATCTGGGTGAAGGTGCTGCAGATCCCGAGAGATCTGCTCTATGGCGGCATCCTCGTCTTCGCCACGCTGGGGGCCTACAGCCTGCACCAGTCCTGGGTCGACCTGCTGACGCTGTATGTGTTCGGCCTGCTGGGCTTCGCGATGCGGCGTTGGGGTGTGCCGGTGGGGCCTGCGGTCATCGGCCTGATCCTCGGGCCGCTCGCGGAGACCCAGTTCCGCCGCGCGCTGTCGATCAGCCAGGGAGAAGTCAGCGTGTTCTTCACGCACCCCATCTCGGCGACGTTCCTCGGCATCACGGCCGCCGTGGTGATCGTTCCCTGGCTGGTGCGGCGCTGGCGCAAGGCGCATCCGGGCACGTAGCCCCGCGCGTTTCGAAGCGGGTAAAATTGTGGTTTCCCGCTCTCTCACTCCCAGAGGATCCGTATGGACAAAGCGCTGCTTTCCAAGACTGCCAATGCCATGGTGGCCCGCGGCATGGGCATACTCGCTGCGGACGAATCGGCTGGCACCTGCGAAAAGCGGTTCCAGTCGGTCAACGTTGAGTGCACTGAAGAAAACCGTCGCACCTATCGCGGCCTGCTGTTCGCGGCGCCTGGCGTCAACCGCTACATTTCGGGCGTCATCCTGCATGATGAGACCCTCCGCCAGTCGGGCAAGGACGGGGTCCCGTTCCCCGCTTACCTTGCGAAGAACGGCATGATTCCCGGCATCAAGGTCGACAAAGGCGTGATCAACATTCCGCTGGTCAGCGGCGGGGAGAAGGTCACCGAGGGGCTCGACGGCCTGGACAAGCGGCTGGCCGAGTACTTCAAGCTGGGAGCGCGGTTCGCAAAATGGCGTGCGGTGATCACGATCGGCGAGGGGATTCCCTCTCACACCTGCATCTATGCCAACGCCCACGCGCTGGCGCGCTACGCTGCCGCCTGCCAGGCCGCTTCGATCGTACCGATGATCGAGCCTGAAGTTCTGCTCGACGGCAGCCATACGATCGAGCGCTGCGAGGAGGTCACGGAGGCGACACTGCGCGCGACCTTCGCCGCGCTGGCCGCCTACAACGTCTCGATGGAGCACACGATCCTCAAAGCGAGCATGGTGGTGTCCGGCAACACGTGCGCAGTGCAGGCGGCCGTGCCGGAAGTCGCCGAGCGCACGCTGCGCGTATTGAAGCGCACGGTGCCGGCGGCACTGCCGGGCGTGGTGTTCCTGTCTGGCGGCCAGTCCGACATGGCGGCCACCGCGCACCTGGACGCGATGAACCGCATCGGCGCGCCCTGGCCGCTGACGTTCTCGTATTCGCGCGCGCTGCAGAACTCCGCGCTGAAGGCCTGGGCCGGGCGGATTACCAAGATTCCCGCCGCGCAGGCCGCGTTCGCGCATCGCGCGCGCATGAACGGCCTCGCGGCGACGGGGCAGTGGAACGCAAGTCTTGAGAAGTCGGCTCCGTGACCAGCCAGCCACTGTACGCCTCCAGCATCACGAGCCTGCCGAAGATCGCCAGCGGCAAGGTGCGCGACATTTATGCGGTCGGCGACGACCGCATGCTGCTCGTGACTTCGGACCGCCTTTCGGCGTTCGACGTGATTCTCGGCGACCCGATCCCCGACAAGGGGCGGGTACTGACCGAAATGGCGAATTTCTGGTTCGACAAGCTCGGCCACGTGGTGCCTAACCACCTGACGGGAATCGATCCCGAGACGGTGGTTTCGGGCGCAGACGAGAAGGCGCAGGTGCGCGGCCGGTCGATCGTGGTGAAAAAACTCAAGCCCCTGCCGATCGAGGCGGTCGTGCGCGGTTACCTCATCGGCTCGGGCTGGAAGGACTACCAGCAGTCCGGCGCGGTGTGCGGGATCCAGTTGCCCAAGGGACTCAAGCAGGCTCAGAAGCTTGCCGAGCCGATCTTCACGCCGGCCACCAAGGCGGAGATCGGCGAACACGACGAGAACATCTCGTTTGCGCAGATGCAGAAGACGATCGGCGCGGACCTGGCCGAGAAGGTGCGCGCGGTGAGCCTGCGCCTGTACAAGGAGGCGGCCGACTTCGCCGCGACGCGAGGCATCATCATCGCCGACACCAAGTTCGAGTTCGGGCTGGACGGCAAGAACACGCTGGTGCTGATCGACGAGGTGCTGACCGCGGACTCGTCGCGTTTCTGGCCCGCAAGTGAATACAAGACCGGCATCAGCCCGCCCTCGTTCGACAAGCAGTTCGTGCGCGACTACCTTGAGACGCTGACCTGGGACAAGAAACCGCCCGCGCCCAGGCTGCCGGCCGAGGTGCTTGCGAAGACGTCCGAAAAGTATCGCGAAGCACTGCAGCGCCTGACCGGCGTGACCCTGCACGGAGACCGCTGATGGCCGCGCCCCGCACCCGCAAGGACCGGCCCCTGATCGGCGTGGTGATGGGTTCCGACAGCGACTGGGAGACCATGCGCAACGCGTGCGAGATGCTCGCGAAGTTCGGTATACCGTATGAGGCGAAGGTCGTGTCTGCCCACCGTACGCCGGACGTAATGTTCCGTTACGCCGCCTCGGCAAGGAAGCGCGGGTTGCGGGCCATCATTGCGGGCGCAGGCGGGGCGGCCCACCTGCCCGGCATGATCGCCGCCAAGACCACGCTGCCCGTGCTCGGCGTTCCAGTCGCGAGCCGGCACCTGTCGGGGCAGGATTCGCTGCTGTCGATCGTGCAGATGCCCAAGGGCGTGCCGGTCGCGACATTTGCGATCGGCGTGGCTGGCGCCGCCAACGCCGGGCTGTACGCTGTGGCCATCCTCGCATCCTCGGATGTGAAGCTGGCCGCCCGCCTCGACGCGTTTCGCAAGAGCGAAGCACGGCGCGTCGCCGGAATGCGGCTCCAGAACAAACCCTGAATGGCCCGGGCTGCACCGATACTGCCGCCGGCCATGCTCGGCATGCTGGGCGGCGGTCAGCTCGGGCGTTACTTTGTCATCGCCGCACGCAAGCTTGGCTATCGCGTCACGGTGCTGGATCCCGATCCCGACAGCCCGGCGGCCTGTATGGCCGACCGGCACCTGATTGCGGATTACGAGGACCCGAAGGCGCTGGCTGAAATCGCCGCCACCTGCGCGGCGGTCAGCACCGAGTTCGAGAACGTGCCGGCCGCGAGCCTCGCGCAGCTCGCGTCCAGGCTGCGCGTCGCGCCTTCCGCCGACTGCGTGGTGATCGCCCAGGACCGGATTCGCGAGAAGGGGTTCTTCAAGGAAAGCGGCCTTCCGGTGGGCCCGTTTCGCAGCATCGAATCGCGCCAGGATTTTGAGCACGCATCCGAATTCCCGGGGATCCTCAAGCGCGCGCGTTTCGGCTACGACGGCAAGGGCCAGGCGCGGGTCGCCGATCGCGCCGAAGCGGTTGCGGCTTGGGAGACGTTCGGGCGCGTGCCCTGCGTGCTCGAGGCCCTGGTCGCGCTGGACCTCGAGGTGTCGGTGGTGCTGGCGCGCGCCTCGGACGGCGAAGTGCGCGCGTTCCCGGTGGCCGAAAACCGTCATACCAATGGAATACTCGACATGTCGATCGCGCCGGCGCGCGTGCCGGACGCGCTCGCCGCCGAAGCGGTGCGCATCGCTTCGGCGCTGGCGGCGAAGATGGGCTACGTGGGCACCCTCGGCGTGGAGTTCTTCGTTTCGGGCGGGCAATTGCTGCTGAACGAAATCGCCCCACGCCCGCACAACAGCGGGCACTACACCATCGATGCCTGCCCGGGAGACCAGTTCGAGCAGCAGTTGCGCGCGTTGTGCGGCCTGCCGCTTGCCGATGCGCGCGCCTTGTCGCCGGCGGTGATGGTGAACCTGCTGGGTGATATCTGGGAGGAGGGGCAGGGGGAGGCGGGCGCGGAGGGGTTGCGCGGCCGGGCGCCGGACTGGACCCTCGTGCTCGGGACACCGGGCGCGCGACTGCACCTCTATGGCAAGACCGATCCGCGTATCGGACGGAAGATGGGTCACTTCACAGTACTCGATGCTTCACGCGACGCCGCGCTCGAGCGGGCGCTTGCGTTGCGCTCGGCGCTGGGCATCGCCGATGGCTGAAGCGCAGGACGCGCCCGTCGAAAAGGCCGCGCGCCTGCTCAAGGCGGGCGGCTTGGTCGCCTTCCCTACCGAAACCGTCTACGGCCTCGGCGCGGATGCCACGAACGCCGCCGCCATGGCGCGCCTGTACGCGGTCAAGGGCCGCCCCGGCGACCATCCCGTCATCGTGCATTTCGCCGGCGCCGAGGCAGCCTTTGCCTGGGCGCTGGAGATCCCGGAGGCGGCGCGCGTGCTGGCCGCGAAGTTCTGGCCCGGGCCGCTCACCGTGGTGCTGAAGAAAGCCCCGCACGTGGGGGATTTCGTCACCGGCGGGCAGGACACGGTGGGCGTGCGTGTTCCCCTCCACCCGCTCGCGCGCGAGGTGATCGCTGCCTTCGGTGGTGGGGTGGCGGCCCCCTCGGCCAACCGTTTCGGCCGCGTTTCGCCGACCACCGCGCAGCATGTGCGCGCGGATCTGGGCCGCGACGTGGATTTCGTTTTGGATGGGGGGCCCTGCGGTGTGGGCATCGAATCGACCATCGTCGACCTGTCGCGCGGCCGGCCAGTGCTGCTGCGCCCCGGCGGGATTTCCCGGGCGGACCTGGAGGCGGCGCTGGGTGAGGTTGTCGGTGTGCCGGGCGAGGCACCCGACCCCGCAGCGCCCAGGGTCTCGGGTTCGCTGCCGTCGCACTACGCGCCACGCACTCCGGCGCGGCTGGTTGCCGCCGGCGCGCTGGAGGCGGCGATCGCGCAGTACGGCGCGCGCGCCGCGGTCCTGGCGTTCTCTGTGCCGGATGATCGCATCGACTTCTCCCTGCGCATGCCGCGCGACCCGCAGGCCTACGCCCAGAAGCTCTACGCTGCGCTGCGCGAACTCGACACCACGGGCAGCGAGATACTGCTGATCGAATCGCCACCCGAAGACCCCGTGTGGCGCGCCGTGCTTGACCGCCTGCGCCGTGCGGCGCGAGACTGAGCAAATGAAGCGCTTTCTCCTGCTTGCGGCCTGCGTTGCGGCACTGCCGGGTTGCCTGGCCAGTTTCGGGATGCAGGTGGGCAACGTCGGGGCGCCCGCCACCCAGCCCAGCGTGGGACCCGGCGGGTCGTTCTCCTCGGGTGGTGCCGGCGTGCGCATCAGTGACGGGCCGGCGCTGGGCGCACTCATCGGCGTCGGTGTGCTCGGTGCACTGTTTGGCGAGGCGCGTGGTGGCGCGGAGCGTGGCGGCGAAGTGCGGGGCAGCCCGCCGGAGATGGACGCCTCGCGCCGCGTGCACGAACAGGATTGCACCAAGGCGATCGAGGATCCGACGGCGAACCTGCGCTGCAGGTAGGGATGACGCAAGTTCACGCCAGCACCGTTTACGCGATGCGGCATTGCTCGGTTCGGCATGTCAGAATAAGAACCAGATGAGCAAGCTGAAACTTACGCGCGAAAGCATCCTCGATGGCACCCTGCATGCCGCGGTGCGCGCGACATCCGGGCCGGAGGTACGGTTCGCGACCGACGCCGAGCGCGTTGAGCAGATCGCGGCGATCCTCGCCAAGGCGCCGCAGCCGGGTCGTGTCTGGGTGTTCGCCTTCGGTTCGCTGATCTGGAACCCGGCGTTCCATTTTGTCGAGCGCCGCACGGCGCGCATCCACGGCTTTCACCGCCAGTTCTGCCTCTGGTCGCGCGCTGGCCGAGGCAGTCCCGAGCGGCCCGGGCTGATGTTGTCGCTCGAGTCCGGCGGAAGTTGCACGGGGGTGGCCTACCGGCTCGGGCAGGATGCAATCGAATCGGAACTGGACGTGGTCTGGCGGCGCGAGATGTTCACCATGGCCTACAGGCCGGTCTGGTCGATGGCACGCACGCCGGAGGGCCTGGAGCCCGTGATCGCGTTCAGCGCCAACCGGTCTCACGCGCGCTACGCGCCGGGGCTCGATGACGCCGTGATTGCGCGTTACCTTGCGACCGGTGCTGGCCCGATGGGCCGCTGCTGCGATTACCTCTTCGAGACTGTGGCACACCTGCGCCAGCTGGGGATCCGCGATCGAAGGCTCGAGGCCCTCGAGGCGAAGGTCAGGGCGCACGGCTGCGCCGCCTGACCCTGCTCCTGCAGGAGGCTAGCCCTTGCCGCGCGCCTGCGTCACCAGCTGTTCAAGCGCTGCGTAGGGCTGTGCACCGACCACGCCGTAGCCGGCCGCCACGAACGTCGGCACACCGGTGACCCCGTACTGGCGGGATTTCTCCCAATCGGCGTCGACCGCTTCCTTGCAGCTGCGTTTTTCAAGCACTTCGCGCGCGGCATCCGCCGGCAGGCCGATCGACGCGGCGAGTTTCACGAGCGTTTGCGCATCGCCGATGTTTTCGCCCTCGACGAAGTAGGCGCGGAACAGCCTGTCGTGTATCGCCTC
>JBBQVP010000180.1:0-8888 GCA_038211455.1 Burkholderiales bacterium | reverse complement strand
GACTTCGGATGGGCCACGGGTATGCGAACCTGGGGTGCTCCCGGCCTGAGTCAAATGCGGCTCCAAATGCACGCGACCGATCCCGACCTTCTGGAACCGCTTCTCGGCGGCTGGCATTCGAAAGGCTGTATCCGAATTCCTGCGAGCCTGAACATGTTCATCGATCGGTACGGGTTGCTCGATTCCGACTATGACGTCGCAGCCCGGGCGGGAAGGCAGTTCCGGGTGCTGCACCCGGACCGCGCGCCGACGCCGTCGCCGGGGCGCTGGCTCGTCGTCATCGATTCGGAACGCCGCGAACGTCCCGCCTGGTCACCGCCTCCGCCGCAAGTGCGCCGCAAATAGCCAGCGCACGTTGGTTGTTTGATCCGGATCACACAACCATCCAGCGCCGCGCGGTATCGTGACGTGGAAATTACAGGAGTTACGATGGCTGACCCGATCGCCGAATGGCATGAGGAACACCTCAATTTCGGCCGCCTTTTTGCCTTGCTGCAGAAGCAGATCGATGTGTTTCACATGGGTAAGTGGCCCAACTACGAATTGATGCTGGACATCGTCTCCTACCTGCGGGAGTACTCGGACCTGTTCCATCACCCGCGGGAAGAGGTCGCGTTCAAGCTCCTGGCGAAGCATTGCCCCGATCTGGTGCTGGCGCTCGACCGGCTCACTCAGGAGCATCGGGTCATCGCGCACGCAGGGGAAGCGTTGCGACTGCTGCTACAGGCGATCATCAGTGGGGCGATTATTCCGCGCGCCGAGGCCGTGCGGTTGACACCGCCCCTTGTTTCGCGTGCCAAGGCAACCATTGCGGAAAAGAGGAGTTCTTCACCGGGAGAGGTGGGCATCGGTGGCGCGATCATTCCGCGCGCCGAGGTCGAGATGGCCGCCGCCACCTATCTCGTGTACTACAGTAACCATATTGCCAGAGAGGAAGAGCAGGAAGACATCCTCGGCCGCGCGGTACAGGCGCTTACGAAGACGGAGTGGGAGGACGTGAAGACCGCCGTGCCGACAGTGGATGACCCGCTTTCCCCCGGCAGCGAAAAGGTGCGCTATCGCGAATTGCGACGGCAGATGGCGCTGGCAGCGTAGGCGCTTGGAGTACGCACAGCAAGGCTCTTTCAATCGGATTCACCAGAACGCAGGAGTCTTCATGGCCTTGCGTAGCGCGCGCTTGCAGCGCTTGACGCCGGCTCGCTGGCGGGCGGCAAGCCAGCCGACGGCGAACCACGCGCGCGGCTCCGTTCCCGCTTCTGCGCGAAAGAACTGGGCGGCGATCCGCTGATCGTTGTATTCGCCAAGTGCGTCCTGTGCCTGACGCCAGGCCGCAAGGTAGCGCGTGATCTGCTTGGTGCCGAAAAGTGGCGCAGCAAACTCGCTTAGGTAGCGCAAGCGCTTCAGGCGCTTTCGAACGCGATGCTGTAGGGTTGGATCGAGTGTGGCGAACCGCTTGCCGTCGCGAGCGACGCTCCGGCGAAGGCCGTCGAGCCGCCGGGCGACGAGTGTTCGAACGTCCTTCCCGATGCTGTCGTCTTCGACCATCTCTGTCTTGGGCTCGTGACTGAAGGCGAGTACGTCGAGCAGCGTCCGCTGGAGCAAGGGGTCGCGTACGATGGTCTCCGGCCAGCGTGCGCGGTGCACGGGCTTTGGGTCGGGAAAGGACGGCGCGCCGGCTGCGTCGAGCTCTTCGCGCATGGACGGAACGACGACCGCGATATCACGAATCTCGCCCAGTTCCCGAAAGGCGCTTCGTAGTACCGGCTCCCACTCCGGGTCGATTCCGGTGACGAGCATGCTCAGTTCGCGCAGCGCGGTTCGCAAACGGCGCAACCCGATCCGAAGCTGATGGACGAATGGCTCGTCGCAAGCCCCCGCGGCGACTTCACTTGCGTTGCCGCGAATCTGCGCAATACAGCTCTCGATCGTGGCGACGAAAAATGCCGTGGCACCCTGCTTCATGTCGACGAGCGGTGCCACGGCCTTCACCGGGGGTCCCTCGACCTCGCCGCGAGCGAGGCGCGCGCCACGCTCGGCTTTCGAGACCGTGCTGAGCCATAGCCCATTCCGATCGGCCCATTGCGCCGCGAGGCCGACGAGCGCTGTGACGCGGCCCGACTTCAATTCCAGTTCGAGCTCGCAGATCGGCCACGACCGGCCACTGGCAATGATATTCCCCGTATCCAAGGCGATCTCGACGCGCGCGCCAGCGACGCGAATCGTCCTCGTCATGCGCCGTACGTCGGTGCGAAAGCGCATGGACAGCCTCGCGCTTGCATCCCCCTCACTGCCGTTGCCGAGTGCCTCGCGCAGCACCTCGCCGGCAGGTGCCGCGTCGTGCCGGGCCAAGTCGAGCGTGGGCGGCCCGCCGCCACGTGGCGCTGTCACCGAAACATTGTGCTCGAGGCGGCGGAAGGAATGCGCCGCGGTCGCCGCCTTGACGGTCTGCACCCAACGCCGTCCTTCCTTGCGCAGGCGTAACGTTACGCCGCGCTTGGCCAGGCGTTCGTCGGTGGTATCGAAGTAGATCGCCTGCATTCGCTCGGTACGTACGGGGGCACGCTTGAGCGCTTTCTCGAGCGCTGCGCGCCTATCGGCTGGCACCGCGAATTTTAGTTCAATCTCGTCCTTGGGTGAGTTGTCACTCGATGCATGACCTACTCGACGCCAGTCTCTGGTTGTACTCGCTGCCACTAAGTGATCCGTGCGCGTCGCAGGAGGCTCAAGAGCCAGCTCTCGCTTTTGGTGGCTGTCCCTGACGCAGCCAAAGCCGCTGCCTCAGCCGAATCCGGCATCACGCGATGGCCGGTCACCCGGTCAATGCGGATGCGGTAGTAGAGGGGAATTAAAGAATCCGCAGCACCGTCGCCGGAGGAGGCGACCTTGGCCGGTTGCCACCACATTGCGCGCTCCCTGAGCATCTCATAAGCAAGATCCCGCTCGAACTTGTATTCGGGAGTGTCCGGCAACTCTTCGTAGCGGCCGGATGCGACGACGCACAGCCATTGAGAGTGACTGGTAATTTCATCTGCTTCGACACAGACACGAGGGTTCTCACGCATCCATTCGATCTTCTGGCCGACCGTGGAGAAAGTGTAAAGATGCCTGTCGTAGTGGGCGAAATAGAGGGGCGCAACATAAGGCTGGTTATCGCGCGCACAGCCCAATCTGCCGAATCTCAACCGCACCAGTGCGCTAATACACTCCTCATGGGTCATCTCGTGAACAAGCATTGCCGTTTACCTACGTAAAATTACAGAAGAAGGAAGCTTCGGCTTGTGGTCACCGGCCGGCGCCGCGAGTACAGCATTTCGACCAATGTAGAGCGGGCGCAGGGATGCGCAGACACGCCGCGCGGTCCGGCCGCCTGTTGTCAGGCGCGCGGATGAGAGCGAGGATGCCGCGCGGTCCGTCATTGCGCGTCAGGGCATGACCGTGAGATTGTCCTTGACCGAAGTCACGCCTGGCGCGGCCCAGGAGGCCGAGACCGCCTCATTGCGCTCCGACCAGGACGAAACGCTGCCGGTGAGCGTGACCTTGCCGTCATGCGTGTTCACGGTGATGCGCCGGGCTTCCAGGTCCGCATTGCGACGGAAAGCGTCTTCGATCTTGTTATTGACGTCGATCCACTTCGCCGTGGGCTTGATTGCGATCTGGTTGCTGACCCCGATGACGCCCATCAGGTAGTGCACGCACCGCGTGGCCGCGTCCTTCTGATACTGCCAGTCGACCGTGCCTTCCAGCGTGACCCAGCCTTTCTTCACGACAACCTTGACTTTGTCGCCGGGAACCTGGAAGTCCCATTTCAGCGCGCTCAACGCTGCTTCGGCGATGTCCTGGTCAGTTCTCTTGCTCGAACCCGGCGGCTCGACTTCGATGTCGTTGGCGATGCCCTTGACCGGACTAGTACAGACTTCGAGAGCGATGAGCATGCTGGTCTGGAGTTTTGGAATATTTCGTTAGTTTCTTTTATTTCGACTAATGATATACTAATCCGCCTATCACCGCAATGACCCAAAGGAGTTTGGCCCCCTATGACTGCTGCATCTCTACGCTCGCTCCCGCCGACGCTGCCAACGGAGCAGGAGGCGAAGCTCGCCCGTGAAAGCAGCCGCCTGCTCGCCGCATGCATTGGTCGCGGCGACTCGGCGCGACTGAAAGTGATCGACGGGATTCAGGAGATCGCGGTGCCGGTATCCGCCCTGCGCATGCTGGTGGACATCCTCGCCCAGATGGCGGAGGGCAACGCCGTGACCATCGTGCCGTACCACGCCGAGCTAACGACTCAACA
Source organism: Burkholderiales bacterium (assembly GCA_038211455.1). Lineage (GTDB taxonomy): Bacteria > Pseudomonadota > Gammaproteobacteria > Burkholderiales > SG8-39 > SZAS-79. The sequence continues at coordinate 4,597 of JBBQVP010000180.1, read as the reverse complement.
GGCGGCCGATTTTCTCAATGTATCCCGGCCGCATTTGGTCGGCCTACTTGAGCATAACGAGCTGGCCTATCGCAAGGTCGGCTCCCACCGCAGGATTCTCTTCAAGGATTTGGTCGAGTACCGGCTGCGCTCGCGCGTCGAGCGCAGGAAAGCGCTCGACGCGCTTGCAGCGCAGGCTGAGGAACTGACGTTGGGATACTAGAGGGTGGCGCGAGCTTCACTGCCATCTACGATGCCTGCGTACTCCATCCGGCACCCCTCAGAGATCTGCTGCTGCGTGTTGCTCTGAGGGATCTTTTCCGCGCTCGTTGGACCGAGGAAATTCACGCCGAGTGGGTGAGGTCGGTTCTCGACCGGCGCCCGGACCTGACCACTGAGCAACTGCGTCGCACACGGGAACTGATGGACCTGTCCGTTCCCGATTGCCTCGTGACCGGGCACGAGGGGCTCGTGGATTCCTTAAAGCTGCCAGACCCGAACGATCGACACGTGCTCGCTGCGGCGATCCGTTGCCAGGCCGGGGTCATCGTGACTTACAACCTCGCCGACTTTCCGAAGACGGCACTCGACCCCTACGGTATTTCTGCCCAGCACCCTGACGAATTCGTGGGGCATCTTTTCGACTTGTCACCGGCCGCCGTTTGCGCGGCGGTAAGGGATCAGAGACTCGCCTTGTCACGACCGACACGCTCGGTGAGGGAACTCCTCGATACCTTCCTCTCGCTCGGACTCGCAGGAACTGTCGCGGCTCTGGAAACCATGCAGGACTTGCTGTAGTGCTTACTCGGAATCGACTCCGCCCGATCCAAGACCATTGGGCGTTTCGCGGCTGAGGCCAGCAGATGCAGATCACCCTGGGACTGCGGTTGGACGGCGAGCATAGATGGCGACCAGCGAATCGGCTCGGAATGCCGGTGTCCGGCCCTCTGGGATTGCTGAACAATTTTCTACCGGTTCCCGCAAAACTCCTTGCGGGAGTTTTGCGGGACTCCGTTATGCATCGTCCTGCACGGTTATGCACGGTTTGCAGCGAGCGTCGTGCGGTTAATGTTGAATAAACAATGCGTTATGTATGACTAAGCTGCATGGGGTGCAGGTGGTCGGAGGTTCAAATCCTCTCGCCCCGACCAGTAAACTCAAAGGGTTGCAGCGATGCAGCCCTTTTTCATTTCCTCAGCCGTTATAGAACCGCCGCCCCCTTTCCCTCAGCCAGAGCCGCACGAGGTGCCGCTTGCGGTCCTCCTCGGGAAAATCCTTGAAGCCCGTGCGGCGATGCCCGCAGCGAATGTTGTCGACGATCTGGATTTGTCCGGCTTCGAAGAAAAATTCACGTGCGATACGCGGCGCCATCATCGTGTGCTCAAGCGTCTCGAGCGCTTCGAGCCCCTCGGCGTCGAGTTCCTCGCCCGCCAGGCGATAGCCGTTCACCACCTGGCGATGGGACAACCTGCATGAGAGTCGCTCGCCGTCGTACTCGAACAGGGGGTGGCTGAGCACTTTGGGTTCGTCGGGCGCATGCTCGCGCTGGCGGTCGAACAGGTAGGGCCGGAACAGGCGGTCGACCAGACCGCGGTGGCTGCGCAGCATCTCGTTGTACACGGCGTAGAAGCTCACCACGCTGCTGATGCCCCCTTCCATCGCCGGACGCAGACACAGCAGGCCGACATAATCCGGCGGGCAGAGGTTGTAGCTGTTGTCGGTGTGGAAGTTCTGCTCCGCGTTCGTCACGTCGGGGCGCACACCGTTGCCCGGTGGCCTGCCGAAGTCACGCACGTCGTAGATCACCTTGCCGTCCCAGCTTTGCGCAACCGGGCGCGAAACGAGTTGCGCGAGCAGCCAGTACACGGCGCGCGCCTCGTCGACCGAATAGTCGTCCATCGGCAGGCGGTCGATGATGACGAAGCCCACGCCCTTTTCGAGCACTTCGCGCACCCGCGCCATCAGCGCGCGGCAGGCGTCTAGTTCGAAGTCGGCGGGGACCAGAAAATGCGTGGGCAGCGGGTTGTGGCGCAGGGTGTCGACGATCCGGTCGAGTTCGCGGCGGCTCGCAGCGTCGAGCAAGATCAGGCCGTCGTCCTTCGCGAGGCTGTCGCCCCGCCAGGCGATCGAGCCCTCAAGCGGCACGCTGCGCACGACAGGTGAGGCGGCGTGCAGTTCATGATTCAGTACGCGTTCTGGTGCGTTCATGGCGGTTCCCGGGAAGTGGACGGACCCAGCTTAGTCCGTGACATCCATTATTAAAAGCGATATAAATCTATAGTGAAATATCGAAATATTCGATGGAGATTCAGTCCACGTGAACGTCCGCCAGTTGCAAACCTTCGTGCGCATCGTCGAGACCGGCAGCTTCGCGGCCGCCGCCGAGGCGCTGCACATCACGCAGTCCACCGCCTCGGCCAGGGTGCGCGAGCTCGAGAGTGCGCTCGGGGTGCGCCTGTTCGACCGCAGCCAGCATCGCGCGCGGCTCACGCCCAAGGGACAGGGCCTGCTTGAGCCTGCGCGCCAGCTGGTGCTGCTTGCCGGTGCGATCAGCCACCAGATCGGCGGCCGTGAGGCGCTCTCCGGCGTCGTGCGCCTGGGCGTTGCGGGCCTCGTGGCGCAGACCTGGCTGCCGCGCCTGATGACGGAACTACGCAGCCGCTTCCCGGGCCTGATCGTGCACCTGGAAGTCGGGCTGACCGCCACGCTGATCGGGCGCCTGCGCGCAAGCGAACTCGACCTTGCGATGGTCACCGGGCCGGCCGGCGAAGCGCACCTCGAATCGCGCTCGCTGGGGTTCGAGAGCTTCGTCTGGATGGCGGCGCGTTCGCTGAAGGTCCCCGCGCGCGCGCTGTCGCCGGCCGAGCTTGTGCGCTGGCCGGTGCTCGGGCTGGCCGCGCCTTCGCACCATCATCCGGGCATTGAGCAGTGGTTCCGCGGCGGGCGCACCCCCTACCGGCCGGTGATCACCTGCGACAACGTGCGTGTGCTGGGGGACCTCACCCTGGCCGGGCTTGGCGTAAGCCTGCTGCCGCGCGGACCGCATGCGCCCGACCTGCGCTCCGGTGCGCTGCGCGTGCTGCGCACCAAGCCGGCGCTGCCACCGGTCGAGTTCGTTGCGCTGTACAAGCGCAACTCGCTCAATCCGGCGGTCGGTGCGGTGGCGGCGCTGGCAGTGGAGGCCAGCGAATTCGGTGGGGCGCGCCGCGCGAAGGCGGCCACGGGCTGATATAGTTATTTCAATACTGATATACAAACTGACAGGATCGTCAATCCTGCAAAGGACTTTGTCAGAGTAAACTTAAAGAATTGTGCGCCTGTGCGCCTTGCCACCTGCCATACCGGTCGCGTGTGCTGCCGCGCCTGTCTTATTCGGTTGGCGAAGGCTTGTCCGCGAGCCACTCGCCCAGCGCACCCGACAGAGAAACGGGCGTCAGACCGGAATTTGTTCGTACGCAGTAGGAGAGCACTGCCTTTCATGGACAAACCATCGTCAGGAAATCTCGGTTGCTGGCGTGCGTTACTCACGTTCCTGTCAATAGCATTGCTCTGCTCTGCTCTGCTCTGCGCGCGTAGCCCTCGCATCCGACGAGGCAGTGATATTCACGAAGGAACAACTCAAACAGTTCAGGTTGGAATATCTCCGCTTCAGCCACCACAGGGCCATAAATTGCCTGGCGGTTCTTGCCTCGTCTGGGAGTTGATCTAAAAAGCCCTAAGATTTCCAAACCACGCATGGGGTGCAGGTGGTTGGAGGTTCAAATCCTCTCGCCCCGACCAGTAAAGTCAAAGGGCTCCATCGCTGGAGCCCTTTTTCATTTCTGCGGTACGCGAAGTTGCCCGCAAAGTCCGTGCGTCAATCTTCGTCGAACGACGCGAACACCGCGCGGGCCGGCCGGGTTTCCGGCATCACGTAGACGATTCCGTTGGTCCCTGTGAAGGCCGATCGCACCACGCTTTCGAAGAAGGCTGCCGGGACGTTGATGCAGCCGTAGGAGATTCGATTGTCCAGCGTGGTCGGTGAATTCAGCCGTTGCAGCCGGTGCTCCTTGGGATTGCTGGTAATGACCGGGTGCATGGAAATCGCTGTGTCGTAATCCACCCAGAGGATTTCCTTGCCGTGGGTATTGCGGTCGAGCGCGGCCACGAAGCGGCCGGCCGGCGTGGTGCGCTCTTCGGGGCGGATGCTCGACATCGGGCGCTCGCCAATGCCCGGGACCGAGTCATCGCCGCGTGCCATTCCGAGCAACGCAGGCGCGGCACCGCGCAGCCGGCCGCTTGGGTCGAATACGTAGACTCTCGCATCCAGTTTATCGACGATTGCGAACGGCATGCCCCGGTGGTCGCCTGAATCGACGACCCAGTCCGCCATTCGGCGAGCCTGCGGCGTGGCGCGCTCCAATGCGAAGTCCGCTTTTCGCTGAGGGGGGGCGGCGAAGCCGGCTGCGCTTGCCGTCACCAGCAGGCCCAGGCACAGTCCCCTGGCGAGGATAGCAACGCCGGGGGGCCGGCGCAAGGCGGGCCGTAACAGATACACCCCCCCATGCGCGCCACCGTTTCGATCCACGCCAGGGGCCAGTGCCAGGGGCAGCAGGTGAACGCAAGCCCCGCCGGCGTC
>JBBQVP010000179.1:0-8914 GCA_038211455.1 Burkholderiales bacterium | reverse complement strand
AACCTGCGCGCCCGGCCCGCCGACTACCCGATCAACGAGGATGGTTCGCCGATCAAGGTCGCGAACTTCAATGCAGTCGGCGGGGGCACCATCCTCTACGCGGGGCACTTCCCGCGCATGCACCCCTCCGATTTTCGCGTGCGCTCGCTGGACGGTGTGGCCGAGGACTGGCCAGTCGACTACGCAACGCTGGATCCGTACTTCGCCGTGAACGACCGGATGATGGGGATCTCCGGTCTCGCCGGGGATCCGGCCTATCCGCCGAAGGACGCCGTGATGCCGCCGCTTCCGCTCGGCAGGACGGGAGAGACGCTCGGTCGGGCAATGAACGCGCTCGGCTGGCACTGGTGGCCTTGTGACAGTGCGATGGCAACCGCGGACACCGAAGGCCGCGCCCGCTGCATCAACCTTGGCCATTGCATCGCTGGCTGCGCGCAAGGCGCCAAGGCGAGCACCGACATCACCTACTGGCCGGAAGCGCTGCGCGCGCGCGTGGAACTGCGCACGCGCAGCCGGGTGCGTGAAATCACGACCGACGCGCAGGGCATGGCGAACGGCGCGGTCTACTACGACCCTGAGGGCATCGAGCGATTCCAGCAGGCGGAGGTTGTAATCCTCGCCTGCAACGGGATCGGCACGCCGCGGATCCTGCTGAACTCTGCGTCGGGGCGATTCCCGCAGGGCCTGGCGAATTCCAGTGGCCTGGTGGGGAAGAACCTGATGTTTCACCCCTATGCCTCGATCCGCGGGTTCTTCGACCAACCGCTCGACGGGCATCGTGGCCCGCCCATCGGCCTGTGGAGCCAGCAGTTCTACGAAACCGACCGCTCGCGTGGCTTCGTGCGCGGATTTACCTACCAGTTCTCACGCGGGCAGGGGCCGGTGATGGCGGCGGTCGCCGGCATGGCGGGCGGCTGGATACCGTGGGGCGCAGGGCATCACGCGGCCCTGCGCCGCTCGTTCGGTCACAGTGCCGGCATGCTCGCGATCTGCGAGGACCTGCCGGAGGAGCACAACACGGTCACGCTGGACCCGGTGCTGAAGGATTCCAACGGCATTCCCGCGCCAAAGATCGACTACCGGCTCAGCGAGAACAGCAAGCGCATGCTCGGCTTCGCGGTCGAGCGTGGAGCCGAGATTTTGAAGGCGGCCGGCGCCAACGAGGTCGTGACGGAATCGCCGCTGCGCATGGCGGGCTGGCACCTGCTTGGCACCGCCAGGATGGGGCGCGACCCGGCGCGCTCGGTGGTCAACGAATGGGGTCGCAGCCACGATGTGAAGAACCTGTTCATCGTCGACGGCAGCATCTTCGTCACCTCGGGTGGAGTGAATCCCACCGCGACCATCCAGGCGCTTGCGCTGTACATCGCCGACAGCATCAAGCAGCGGCTGGCCAACCTGTTCGACTGAGGCGCCGATGACGCAGACGATCCCAGTGCCCGCGATCCTTTCGAACGCAGAGCAGCATGCGCTGCGCTGTGTGGCGGCGTTGATGATTCCGGCAAGTCCGGAGCATGCGGTGCCCGGTGCCGACGACGCGGCGATTTTCGCCGACATCCTGGCTTCGCTGACACGCGATGCGGCGGGTGTGCGGGAGGCACTGAAAACGCTGGACCAGTTGTGCGGCGGCGTTTTCGCTGACCTGTCGGGTACAGCCCAACGCGCGATCGCGCAGCGCCTGCGGGAAGCGCACGCCCCTCTCGCGGCGCTGCTGGTCACTGCGGTGGTGCGCTGCTATTACCGTGACGACCGCGTCATGCGCTCGCTTGGCATGGAAGTGCGGCCGCCGTTCCCGCAGGGTTTCGAGGTGGAGCAGGGGGATTGGTCGCTGCTCGATCCGGTGCGCGCGCGCGGAAAGATCTATCGCGACGCAACCTGATTCCGCCAACGCAGGTGCGCCGACGGGGTCGCTCAGCCTGCGTCAAATCGCATGCCGAGCGCCTGCGCCTGGCGGCGTTCGAAAGCACGGCAGCGCTCGTCGTGGTTCTGCCCGATCAGTCCGCCACGCACGCTTCCCGGCTGTATCGACTTGAACAGCGCCTGCCAACTTTGCGGCAGGCGAAGACTGTCCGGGGGCGCGATCCATACGCGGAACAGCAGGCGCTTGTGCGCCGGATCCGCATGGTCGACGAATTCGGTACGCGAGTGCAACGTGACGTGGCTGTTCATGATCTGCAGGTCGCCCGGGGCCAGCCACATACGGTAGGCCAGGTCGGCGCGCGGCACCAGCGCGTCGAAGGTGTCCAGCGCCAACTGATGCTCCGCCGGGATGCCCGGCACACCCGCCAGCTGCTGGGCGGCGATCACGCGATTGCGGTTCCACTTGCCGAACAGCCTGCCCTCCGCAGTATCGAAAATCGGCTGCGGGTAGGACGCCTCCTCGTCGGCCGCCTGCTCGCCCTGACGGCTGAAATGGATCGGGCGCAGCAACCACGGATGGAGTTCCGGGAACTCCGCCTGCATGCGCGCGTGCGCCGCCGGCATGCTGGTCGCCATGCTCATTCCGCCCGAAACGGCCTTGTTGAAACACGAGAGCATCACCAGGTCGGCTGAATCCGTATGAAAATCCAGCCCCGAGTTCGAGGAATAGCCGCGACCGGTGCCGGTTCGGTACGCCGTCCCGGCATCCCGCACCGCTGAGACGTAGTGGCTGGCCTTGCCCTGCGGGCGCGCAACACCCATCTGCAGGCCGATCGCCCAGGTCAGCAGTTCGAACTCCGGCGCATCAAGTTCCGCACGGGGCAGTCCCCTGACCAGCGCGATACCGCGTCCGCGCTTGGCCTCTGCGAAGGCCGCCTCGACCACCGACCGGGCTGCGCCCAGGTCGAACTCGTCCCGCTGGTAGTCGAGCAGCGTCTTGTCGGGATCGTGGGCTTTTTTCACTGACGCGAGCAGGTCCCGCCTGCCGGAATCACCCAGCGTGAATTGCCAGTGCGCCTTGTCGGCGTCGAGCCGGGCGGCGTCCCACTGTGCGGCAGCTGCGTGATTCATGATGTTCTCAATCGCGGGAATTCTGTATCCTGACCGGATCATAAGCCCATCGAAAGGGAGAAGACCATGGCAGAAGCAGGCAAGTCGACGGCAGATTTCAAGTTGAAGTCGCACGACGGGAGCGAGATATCGCTTGCGCAGTATCGCGGCTCGAAATGGGTGGTGATTTCAGCCTACCCGTTTGCGTTCACTGGCGGATGAAGCAACCAGACCTCTAACTTCAACCGTGCGTTGAAGAAATTTGAAGAGAAGGGCGCCCAGCTCCTGGGCCTGTCGTGCGATCCCGTCCCCGCGCTGAAAGTCTGGGCCCAGAGCCTGGGCGGTATCGGCCATCCGCTGCTGTCGGATTTCCACCCGCATGGCAAGGTGAGCGATAGTCTGGGAATCTACAACGCCGAAGGCGGCTTTCCGCTGCGCTCGGTGACGATCATCGACACGCAGGGGGTTGTGCGTGCGTTTCACACCTATCCCGGAGGCGTGCTGCCTGTGCCGGACGAGGTGCTGGGCGAGCTCGCCAAATTGCAGGGCGGCTAGCGCGCCTCAATCAGGGTCGCCAGGGGTCGTTGTAGTTTTCGGCGCCGCTCTTGCGGATGTCGCTCAGCCAGTCTCCGGCGTAGGGCCAGTTGCCGGGCGCAGCCGGGTCCGGCCCCTGCCAGAACCTGGCGAGCGGGCCGTCGCCGACCTTTTCCAGCGACCAGGCCTGGCGGCGGAACGTCCAGCTGTCGGGAACCAGCCGGTGCGCTTCGCGGAAATGCTCGATTGCCGCGGCGTGATGACCGTCGATCTCGAGTTGCGTGGCAAGCTGGAAATGCGCGTGTCCAAGGGCCTTGGCGTCGTCGCGCGGATGCGAGCGCGTAACGACCTCGTCGGGAGCCAGCGCGTAGCGGCTCGCGGCGCCATGTTCGACCCAGTCGCGCAGCGCCGCGTGGTAGGCCTGTGTGTCCTTGCGGATTTTTGCGGCCTCGGCCCTGATCTCCACGAAGCGTTGCGGCACCTCGGCTGGCAGGCTGAAGCGGGAAGCAACGCCGTCCGGTTGCGGTGGCGCCGGGGCCGCTTCGGCCGGACGGACGATCATCCCGCGCTCGTCGATCCAAACGCTGCTCGGGATATTGACCACGCCGAACAGGTCGGCCAGCACATGATGCCGGTCGATCAGCGAAGGATGCTCCGGCTTCGCAGCCTCGATGAACGCGCGGCATCCGGCATCGCCCAGCGAATCAAGACCCACCGTCACCAGTTCAAACCCTTTCGGGTGCAGTTCCTTGCGCAGTGCCTGCCACACGGGCAGGTCTCGGGAGCAGCCTCAGTAGGGTGCCCAGGCGTATAGCAGGACCTTCTGTCCCCGGAGGCTGGAGAGGCGGAACTCCTTGCCGTCCAGCCCCGGCAGGCGCAGCTCCGGCGCTTCGGCGCTTGCAAGCGCGCGCGAGCCGATCGACGCAGGCCCCAGCGCCCACAGGTCGTGCCCTGTCGCTGCGATCAGCGGCATGGCCAGTTCCCTGGCGATTTGCGGAACATCCAGTAGTTCGCCGGGCGGCTGCGACAGCGGGATGCAGACCTCACCCCGGCACGCACCCTCGGGCTTCAGGTGCCAGCCGGTCCCGGCCTCGAACTCGGACTTGGATACGCGCAGCGAATGCAGCAGCATGGGATGGGTTCCTCGGTTGGGGAAGCGAAAGCATACCCCGGCCGGACGCAAATTTCCCCGCAAATCTCCCGGCAAAGTCTCATGCCTGCCAGCCGATCGCCTTATCCGAACTCAGGGCAGCGATTTCCGTTTCGGAAAATCCCCAGGCAGCGAGCGCCTGCCCGGTCTGCGCGCCGAACTCAGGCGGCCCGCCCTTCACGCTGGAGGGCGTACGGCTGAATCGCGGCGCCGGCCCCGGCTGGACGATGCCGTCGACGGTGACGAAACTCTGCCTCGCCACATTGTGGGGGTGGGCCGCCGCCTCGCGAAAGTTCAGCACCGGCGCAAAACAGATGTCGGTGCCTTCCATGATCGCGCACCACTCGTCGCGGGATTTCTGCAGGAACTGTGCTGCGAAGCGCTCGCGCATTGCGGGCCACTGCGCGCGGTCGTATTGTGCGGGCAGGGTGGCCGAATCGAGCCCGAGCTTGTCCAGCAGCATCGCGTAGAACTTGGCCTCGATCGCGCCAACCGAGACGAATTTCCCGTCGCTCGTACGGTAGCAGCGCCAGAACGGCGCGCCGCCGTCGATAAAATTATCCTCGCGTTGCTCCGACCATTGCCCGGCCGACACGAGGCCGAAGGTGCCCAGCGCGAGATAGGCCGAGCCCTCGGTCATCGCGACGTCGACCACCTGTCCGAGGCCGGAGTTGCGCGCCTCCAGGATCGCGGCCAGCAATCCCACGACGAGGAACATCGCACCGCCGCCCATGTCGCCGACCACGTTGAGCGGCGGCACCGGTTGCTCCCGCGTGCCGATCGCATCCAGCACACCGGACAGCGAAATGTAATTGATGTCGTGCCCGGCGGCCTGCGCAAGCGGGCCGTCCTGCCCCCAGCCGGTCATCCGGCCATACACGAGGCGCGGATTTCGTGCGAGGCAGAGCTCCGGACCGAGGCCCAGGCGCTCCATCACGCCGGGGCGCAGCGGGTCGATCAGCGCATCCGCCGAATCAATCAGGCGCAACACCGTTGCGACGCCCTGCGGATGCTTGAGGTCGACCGCAATCGAGGGACGGCCCCTGCGGCGGATATCGGCCTTGGCCCCCGCGAATTCGAAGCCCAGTCCCGTGGGGGCGGGACGGTCGATGCGGACGATCTCGGCACCCATGTCCGACAGCAGGGCGCAGGCAAGCGGGGCCGGCCCGATACCGGCGATCTCCACGATCCTGACTCCCGCCAGCGGCCCTCCGGACGCCTTGGCATTGCTCCTGGTCTCTCCCATGTCTTCTCCCATGTTCTCTCCTCTAGCGGGCGACGCCCGTCATGCAAAAAATTCCGTTGCCTACTTTGCCGGCTTGCGCGCCCATGCAGGACGCCGCTTTTCGGCGAATGCGGCAATCCCTTCCCGCGCCTCGTCGGTCGCCATCACATTGCAGAGGTTCTCTACTGCGGCGGCCACGCCCTGGCGGTAGCCGTTGTCGATGGCGTTCATGAAGTTGTTGCGGCCCATGCGCATGACGCCTGCGGGCTTGGACGCAAACGAGCGTGCAAGTTTGCGCGCCTCGCCGAGGACTTCGGAGTCTTCCACAACACGCGAGACCAGGCCGAGCGTCGCGGCCTCGGTGACATCGAAGGCGCGGCCGGTAAACAGCAGGTCGAAGGCGCGGTGCTTGCCGACGATGCGCGGCAGGTGGGTGAAGTGGATCGCCGGGATGATCCCGACATCGATCTCCGGATAGCCGAAGGTCGCGGACTTCCCGGCGACGATCATGTCGCAGGAGATCGCCATTGTCATCCCGCCTGCGCGGGCCGGGCCTGCCACGGCCGCAATCGAGGGCTTGCCAAGCCTGAACTGGATGTCGGTCATGCGCACGTAAAGCATTTCAAGCACGGCACGGAAGTCTGCGCTGCTCCCGTCGCTGACTTCGTTCAGGTTCAGGCCTGCGCAGAACTGGTTGGGAATGCCACTGCCCAGGATCACGGCGCGCGCAGCCGCGTCAGCCGAGGCGCGTACCAGCGCGTCGAGCACTTCGCCGATCATCGCTTTGGTCAGCGAATTTACCGGTGGCCGCTCAAGCATGATTTCGGCCACGTTTTCGCGTACTTCGTAACTCACAGAGGTCATTGCAATCGTCCGGTTGGTGCATCGAAATCTGGTTTGTGAAGCGAAGCAACTTTCAGGGCGCTTGACCCGTGTGCAAGGGCGGGCGATCTCCGTCGATCTGGTGCCGGGGCCAATCGCCTGCGTCGATGGTTTCCCGGTACCCATGCCAGGTCGCATAGCCAAGCAGCGGGATCACGATGGCCAGTCCCAGCAGGGCGGTGGCGAAGCCGATCGCGGTCAGTGACACGATCAGAATCACCCAGACCGCCATCGCAGGCTTGTTGCGCAGCACCGCATTGACGCTGGTGACGATCGCGGTGATGGCATCCGCATCGCGGTCGCAGATCATCGGCAGGGAAAAGGCGCTGAACATGAAGGTCAGGAGCGCGAAGATCGAGCCGACGGCAGAACCGATCGCGAGGAAGGTCACGAGCTTGTGCCAGTCCGGATTCGACTGAACCGGAAAGAATACGTGGACCATGGATCCGGCCCGCGCCCACACGAGGAACAGGACCAGCAGCGCCAGCGCGAACACCATGGCTGTGCCCAGCGAGCGGCGCTGCTCTTGCAGGCAACGGCCCAGCGTCGGGATGCGACCGTGCTCCAGCTGACGGCTGATCGAATACAGGCCGAGGGCCAGCACAGGGGCGACGAACACGAACCCCGACAGCAGCACCAGCACCGACCAGTAGGTCCCGAAATTGAGGCCGATCCCGGTCACCAGCCACGACAGCAGTACGATCGCCAGCCCGTAGGTCAGGCTCTGGCGGGGCGCGCGCCGGAAATCGGCCCAGCCCATCCGCACCCAGCGCAATGGTGCCCCGACCTGCAGCACGTGACAGGGGGCCGCGAACGGCAGCGCGGTACGCTCTGCCATGCTCTGTTCCTCGCTGGGGTGCTTATCGGGCATGCGGCCTGCTCCAGGTGGGTGCAGGAAAAGCATAGCAGCACACGGCGCGGGTAGCCGGCGACAGTTTCGCAGCGAGTGCAATGTCAGGAAGTATCCCGCATTGCCGCGCGCAGGGCGGGCTTTACCTGAAAAATGTCAGCAAGTCAGAATTGGTGACGTGTCACCGGGTAGCGGCGGAACGCAGTTCGAAGCGATCGATACGATTCATCAGGATGCGCATGAACGAGCGGTAGTACTGCACCTGGCATGCCGCCGAACTGCGTGCCAGCGCGCCGGCCTTGATCTCCATGTACGCAACGTTGCCGGTGGTCGCATGCACGGTCGTCCTGCGCGTCATGCTGCCTTCCTCGAAGTACAGGATCTTGCCGAAGCAATGGCCGCGTTCGAGCGTTTCGAGCGCCATGCCGGCTCGACTGACGCACACTTCGCCCGCCGCAATGATATAAAAGCCGTCGTCGGTTTTCCCCTCCCGGACCACCGTGGTACCTGCCGATACCCGGTGCCACTGGCTGATGCGCAGGGTTTCCCAGATCTCGACATCGCCGAAGTCGGAGAAAAACGGCAGCTCGCGCAAGGTACTGAACTTCTCCGCATCAGACACGTCCTGGTCGGGAATCTGCAGGTGGTGAAACACCTGCGCCAGATCGTGGGCGAAGTCGCGCCACTCGGAATAGCGATCCTCTCGGCTCTTCGCCAGCGCGCGCAGCACGATCGCATCGAGCGCGGGCGGGATCGACGGGCGGTGCAGGGAGGGCGGCTGGGGCTCGATATGGACGATCTGGTACAGCAGGCTTTCCCGGCTGGTCCCCTGGAACGGCCGCTTGCCCGTCAGCAGGTGGTACAGCACCACGCCCAGCGAGTAGATATCCGTCTGGTGGTTGAGGCGCTTGTCCTGCACCTGCTCTGGCGACATGTAGGTCGGGGAGCCGACCCCCGACAGGTACGTGTGTTCCGAGGCCAGGTAGTGGGCGGCGCCGAAATCGCTGATCTTGATCTCGGACTCCCCGGCGAGCAGGAGATTGCCCGGCTTGATATCGCAATGGATGATCCCCTGCTGCTGCGCGTAGGCAAGCGCAAGGCTCGCCTTGAACACCAGAGTAACGAGTTGCTGAACCGGCAGCAGCGTGTCGAACTGGATGAACTGTTCAAGAGTGCCGCCTGTCACGTACTCCATGACGATGTAACTCTGCTCAGGGTCGTTGACCGCGTCGTAGATCGCCACCACGTGAGGGTGGCTGAGCTTGCCCGCGAGCGATGCTTCGGTGAGGTAGGCGCGGTGAAT
>JBBQVP010000178.1:0-8925 GCA_038211455.1 Burkholderiales bacterium | reverse complement strand
CTGCTCGATGGCGAGATTGCGCAGGGTGTCGGCGGCAAAATCGAGGTCGCCCAGTCACCATTCGCGAACTCAACCGAGCGCCCGAAGGCGCCGGGCCGAGCGGTCGCGAACAACGCCTGACCGCGCAATCGGCGCAACGCTTTAGTTGCGCGGATCAAGGCGGTCAAATCCACGTCAAACGCTTGCCTGGATCCCCTGCCCGGCGACGCTCCACCTGGTAGCGAATGCCCACGCCGGTGACCGTGCTACCCAGCGCTTGGTGGATGGTCATTAGTCATTAGCCAAAAAGGTCGGAATGCGTGCCGGTACGCTCGAAGAGAGCATCAGATGCCCCGTTGTTTGAAGAGGTCGGACAGGCTGGAAGCATGGAACACATCCTCACCCCGGCGGCCCCGGCGAATCGCGTCGGCGGTCAGTTTATTGGGGGGTTCACCAAGCATGTAAAAGGTACTTTCTTGCGTCGTCATAGGCCACTTCGGGCGCGAAGAATTTAACCCTGGAATTTAACCCTGGATACGTTTTCGAAAATAAGTTCTCGTACCCGCTTGCCCAATACGGCTCGAACCAGGATGTTGGCGTTAAGGACGATGGCTTTGCCGCTCATGCAGCCTTGGCCCCGGGCTTTTTGGGGGCGCCTGATTGCTTGCGCGCCACCTTGAAGTCGGCGACAACCGCATCGAGGTCAACCTCCCGCGCGGCGAGCATCCGGTCCAGGGTCTTGCTGGCTTTCTTCAGAGCCGCAACATCCGCGTCGGCCTGGCCGTGAGCGGGAATGAAATAGCCGACCGTTTGACCGTGGCGCGTAACGGCCACGGGGGTGCCGGATGCAATGTACTCGGCCAGATCCGCGCGGAACTCCCGAATGCCCACCTTTGTCGTTTCCATACCGCTCACCTCGTTGCGCATGAGCGCACTGGTTGTGAATCAATGTGTACGCATTCCAATCCGACTTGCACTTCGGTTGACCTGCGAAACGCTACGCTATACAGTCTTGCCCCATGCTTAAAACTTTCCGGCACAAAGGGCTGCAAGCTTTTTTTGAAACCGGCAGCAAGGCAGGTATCCAGCCGCGCCATGCGCCGAGATTGGGACGGCAACTGACTCGCCTTGACCTTGCCAAAACTGCCGCCGATATGAACGTGCCGGGATGGCGGTTGCATGCGCTGGCAGGCAATCTTGCCGGACATTTTTCAGTGTCAGTGAGCGGGAATTGGCGACTGACTTTTGGTTTCGATGGCACAGATGCTGTGCTCGTCGATTACCGGGATTACCACTAGGAGAAATTGAACATGACCAGAATGCACAACCCGCCGCACCCAGGCGAAACCTTGAGAGAGGATGTTTTACCGGCACTGGGCTTGAGCGTGACCCAGGCCGCTGCGCAACTTGGCGTGACCCGTGCCGCGTTGTCGCGGGTGTTAAATGGCCGCGCTGCCATCTCTCCGGAAATGGCACTTCGACTGGAAGGGTGGCTAGGCGTGAAAAACGGTGGTCGCGCTGATGTGTGGATTGCGCAGCAGGCCGCTTACGACCTGTGGAAAGTCCGCAAGGCTGGCGCGCCGAAGGTGCAACGCGCCGCGCTGATCGCTGCCTGACGAAGCCACAGCTTGAATTCCATCGCGCAGGCCCGAATGGCGGCGTATCGAAAGTTTTGTCCCGAGAATCAGCCCGTGCCGAGGTAGTAGTTCTTCACCAGGTCGTCGAGCCGGCGAGCTGGCGCCGGCGTTCGGTGAGCATCGGGAAGGTCTCGTAGCAGAGCGTAAGGTTTTTCGCGATATCCGGCCGGGCTTGCGGGCGGAACGCCCCCAGGCTATGGCATCGAAGATCTCAAGTCCTGGAGACGCTGAGAAGGCAGCCTGTGTATCGATACCAGTACATCATCCCAACTCAACCCCGCTCCAGATACCGCCACGCAGTCGCGACGATCGGCGCTCGACCACCAGCTTCGTCCAGCCGTAAGGGTTCGATCGGATGCGCGCTGAAGACACGCGCCAGATCGGCCTCGTTCATCAGATCGCCCTCGATGAACGTCCCGGCCACCACCGCATCCCGGTGCCCCGTGGAGAGATTGTCGAGCGTCACCACAGGGAAACCCTGCCGCGCGAGCATCTCCAGGATCCGCGGCGGGCCGCCGGCGGGTATTCAGGCCCTGTCCATATAACGCCACGCGGTCCCGATGATCGCCCCGAGTGTTAGGCGACAATTATCCTGGTACTCGGCCACCCACCCCAACACCTCGCACGCCTTGGCCGCGTTGGCCACCAGCCTCGGCGTATCCCCCGCCCGGCGGCCCTCGACCTGGTAGCCGATATCGATCGCGGTGACCGAACGGCAGACGTCGATCACCTCCCGCACCGAGAACCCGCGCCCGATCCCCAGGTTGTACGCCTCGGCGCCCTCAACCCGTCCTTCGACAAGCCGGGCGGGTCGCCGGTCGATCGCAACCCGGTGCGCCCGGCAAAGGTCGTGCACATGCACGTAGTCGCGCACGCAGGTCCCGTCGGGCGTATCGAAATCGCCGCCATGCACGCGCAGCGCCGATCGAGGCTTCAATCAGGCCCCGTCCGTTGTGCGGGCGCGGCTGGGCTTCCATTCGCCTTTCAGCGGGTGGTCGCCAAGCTCGCGCAGGAGCGGTTGGCCGGCCAGTAGCAGGTGCGATAACCGCGCGCAGCTTGTGCATATTCTTGCCACGTCTCTCGGCCAGCTTCACGTCACGTTTGAACTGGCCGGTGAAGCTGGCCGAACGCATCAGCCGAGTGGATCAGAGGCCCAACTGTTTGAACAGGTCCGACGGGCTGGAAGCATGGAACACGTCTTCACCTTGGCGGCCCTTGCGGATCGTGTCGGCGGTCAGTGTGTTGGGCGTTTTGCTGTCTGCGATGTAAAGGCGCATCAGGTCACGGATGATCTGAGCGGCGGGGCGATGACGGTCTGCTGCCGCGGCCATAAACCGGTCGCGTAACTCTGGCTGCATCTTGATCGACATTTGCACTTCTTTAGCCATGTTGGCCTCATTCGGTTGGGCGCTCACTGGCAGGCACAAGTTCATTGAACCGGAGCAGGATCTCAGGCGCAATGGTGTATGAAGCGCGCGAAGCGGGCATGTGAGTGCTCCTTTTAGATCGTATGCAGTCCCGGTCGTCAGGCGGCGTCGGAAAATTTTAACGGTACCCTGGAATTCAGTTTTACGCGCGGCGCGGGCCAAATCGTTTCGGCATGATGCCGAGACGTGCCTAGTCAGCGTGCAGCGCAACCGGTACTCGGTGCCGACCAAGGTTTGCGCCGCCACCGACTCTTTTCGCTTGGCCCGGCGTACGCGCCAGTCGAGACTCTTGACCATAGTCGACTGCCTGCCTGGAGCACGTCGGAGTGGGATTAGCACATCGCGCAGGAGCCCGTTGCCGAGGCCAAACGCCGCGCGCCTGCCGTAGTGGCCGCGCAGTGGAGGCAGCAGGCAACTGCGTAGTCGGCGAGCCGGTCGGACTACGGGCGGGGATCGCCCGAATTTTTCTCCCGGTAGGGCGAACGTGTCCCCTCCGGCTTCAGGCGACCTTGCGCGGCCGGACGTCCAGATTGATCCGGGTGGCGGATTCTTTCGCCGCGCGCTTCAGGTCGTAGTCGCTTTGCAGATTCATCCAGTACTGCGGCGTGGTATCCAGATAGCGGGCCAGCCGCAGGGCCGTGTCGGCAGACATGGCGCGCCGTTCCAGCACAATGTCATTGACACGCGAAGCCGGCACGCGCAAAGCCATCGCCAGGGCGTGCGGGGTAATCCCCAATTCCGCAAGCACGTCTTCCCGCAGTACTTCTCCGGGGTGAATCGCGCGCATTCCATTTTTGCTCATGGCGCTTTCCTTTCAGTGATAGTCGACAATTTCGACTTCATACGCATCCGGCGCACGCCAGACGAAGCAGATGCGCCATTGGTCGTTCACGCGGATGCTGTGCTCGCCTTTGCGCTCGCCTTTGAGCGCTTCCAGCCGGTTGCCCGGAATATTGGCCAGATCGCGCAGGTCGGCAGCCTGGCCCAGAGAATTGAGCCGCCGCTCCGCAACGCTCAGGCAGGCGCGCCACCGCACCGACTTGCCGGTTTCGTAAAGCGCCCGCGTATCTTTGCACTTGAACGACCGGATCATGCTCGTCAGCATATACCGTTACACGGTAAATGCCAATCGGTAGGCGCCGAACACGCGTAGCGCCGTTGCGGCCGGATCGCCCCCCCTTTTCACCCGCAGCGCTTCCCGCAATACCAGCGGGATGAGATGGGTTTGCGGCCTGTGAGGGGCGCATAGTGGACTTCCTGCCCGGAGCGCGTCGTAGTGGGATGATCAGCAGGTTCCAGCCGAACCAGTGGGCATCGGCCAGGGCGCTCTTTCACAGTGGCGGTGAAAATAGGGGCATGCAAGGCGAGGGCTTGCCGTCCTTGTTGAAGACCACGCTTTCGTGCCGGAACTGGACCTGAAGGAGCCATTGCTGCGTCCTGGAAAACCCGGAAATTCATGACTTTTAGTCCAATCCATCAAGCTCTGGAGAGGCTGAGAAGGCAGTCTGTGTATCGATACCGATACACCAGCCCAACTCAACCCCGCTCCAGATACCGCCACGCAGTCGCGACGATCGGCCCCAGTTCCTGGTACTCCGGCACCCACCCCAGCACCGCGCGCGGCACAGGTCCTCCACGTGGATGTAGTCGCGCACGCACATCCGCTACCCGGGAGCAAAACCTCTTGCAGCAAGAGCTGGGTCACGCCGCTTTTCGGTCACCACCCTGAAACCGGTCTCCCAGGAAAAACGGTGCATCACGGTTTTGATGACCAAGGCCGTCTCGACAGGTTTTCGTCGAGCAGCAGTTTCACTACACCGCCAGGGTGTAGAGGTTGTGTTCGCGGTTGGCGGCGTAAGAGAGTGATGCGCTGAGCGTTCATGGATGACCACCTTTACCGCTGAGAATGATGCGACAGCGCCAATGCCGATATCAGGTTCTCGTTGCCGCCGCCGGAAATTGCATGCCCTCTATAGGTGAGCAGGTCGGTTTGTTCAACAGGCATCAGGACTACGCTTGAAGTGGCGACGATGATGAAGGCCTACCCCTCCCTGGTCCAGGCGGATTCGTGTCGTTGATCACCTTTGGCAGAGCACTGTTCTCTTCACTCAACACTTCAGCCAGCGCGCGCATAGAGGTAAATCAAAGTCCCGCGTGCGTCGCCCAAAACTGGGCCGGCGCCACGATGGGATAGCGATCGGCCAGCACCAGCAAATCCTTGTCGCCGGTGATGAGGTAATCGACGCCGCCTGCGTTGCGCGCGGCAAGCAAAGTGCCCAGCACGGGTTGGTCATCCACATCCCGCAAACCGGGTTCCCCCCCGGCCAGCGGCTCAATGACTTCTGCCTGGATGGAAAGGATGTCCACCAGGTCGTCAATCTCGCCCGGCGTCAAACCGTGGCGGTGGGCCAATCGCGGCAGCACGCGGCGCAACGCATCGAGGATATGAGACGAAAGCAAGACCTCTACCGAGCCATGGCGCCATGCAGCCAGTATTTTTCCCGGCACGCTGGCCGGATAGGCAATGCCAGAAAGAAGCACGTTCGTGTCGAGCACCACCCGCAGAGCGGCCACGGCGGCGCCTAAAGATCCTTGCGGTCCTTGCGGTCCTTGCGATCCTTGGCCGAACCGCGCGCCTGCTCCCGTTCGAGCGCAATGGCGGCCCCGATCTCGGCAAGCCCCTCGGCCTCCGGCACGGTTGCAAAGCCCGCCTCCAGGCGCTGGCATAGCGCATCGAAGCGCGCCTGCATGCGGCGAATGCGCTCGAACAGCCGGGCGTCAACCAGGGCGGCGACGGGCTTGCCGTCCTTGTTGATGACCACGCTGTCGTGCCGGAACTGGACCTGGTTGAGCATCTCACCGAGGGATCGCCTGAAATTGACCGCACTGGTTTCGGTAATCATGGCGTCTCAATCGATATGATCATGTTGGTCATTATGATTGAATGCGATGGAGTGGTCAATGCCCATCCCGTGAGGGAGCCGTTGCATCGCCCTGAAAAAACCAGGAATTAATTACTTTTAGTCCAATATCTCAAGTCCTGTAGCGGCTTAAAAGGAAGTCCGTGTATCGATACCAGTACATCAGCCCAGCTCAACCCCGTTCCAGATACCGCCACGCCGTCGCGACGATCGGCCCCAGTTCCTGGTACGCCGGCACCCACCCCAGCACCGCGCGCGCCTTGGTGGCGTTGGCCACGAGCCTGGGCGAGCTCAGACGCGACATGGCGAAAGCCGCGATCGTTGCGCATTAGCGTTACCCGGGAGTAAAGCCTCTTCAAGCAAGAGTTTGGGCACGCCGCCTTTCGGTCGCCACCTTGAAAAGCTTCGCCGACGACCAACGCAGCGATCTCGCAACAATACAAAGTTCCGTTCCTTGACGGCATGTAATCGATCGATTACATTTTGGTTGTGTTCTCGATCAAACCACTTCCCGCATTCACCACCTGGATCGACGGCCTCGCCGATGCGGCTGTTCGCGGCGTAGTAGTTGCGCGAATCAAGCGTCTGGAGCGCGGCCGCATCGCTGGATTGACTGGAGGAAATGACCATGACCAAACGCATCAAAGTGGCCGATCTACCCGATTTTGACGCGGCTCCCTACCTCGACAGCGAGCGGGCGATCGCAGCCTATCTGACCGACATTCTGGAGGCGGGCGACCCCGCCTTGCTCGCGGCCGCGCTAGGCGACATCGCACGCGCACGCGGCATGGGCGAGATCGCCAAAGCCTCTGGCATTACCCGCGAAGCGCTATACAAGGCGCTGCGCCCGGGCAGCGCCCCGCGTTTTGATACCGTCAGCCGTGTGTGCGCTGCACTCGGCGTCCGCTTGGTGGCGCAGGCAGTTCATACCTGACCAATTCGACGCCAGTCACACTCTCGTCGTACTCGAAGGTCAATCAGCCACCGTCACCTGGATCTTTCAGCACCGCACTACGCAACAGCCGCACCTGCTCTGCCAGGACAGGCAGATCCTCGCAGAGCGTCTTCCAAACCACGTCCAGGTCCACAGAGAAATATCCGTGTGCAATGGCGTTTCTCATGCCATAAACGCCGCCCCAAGGAATTTCCGGGTGGCGCGCCGCGAAATCCGGATGACGGCGCCTTATGCTCTGCGCGGCCTCGCCGATGATCTCGATATTCCGGATCACCGCATCCTGCTTTTCCTCGCTGGCAAAGAAAGCGGCCCTGTCCACACCGGCAAGATAACGGCGGATACGCCCAATCGCGAGGTCAATATGCCCCAGATAGTCCCGCACCCGCAGGACCGCATTCTGTTTCATACCGGCTGCGCTTCCGCAAGCACCTTTTCCCGCATTGTTTCGGGCAGCGCCCCGGGGGTCAGCACATCCACTTCGATGCCAAGCAATTCACTTAGCTCAAACTGAATCTTGCCGATATCGAGCAGCGTGGTCTGATCCGTGGGTACGACCAGCAAATCGAGGTCGCTGCCATCGGTGTCCGTGCCGTGCACCACGGAGCCGAACACGCGCACACCACTCACCCGGTGCCTGGCTGCGATGTCTCTGATTGCCGCACGATTCGATTCCAATGCCTGCGAGGGGCGCATATTGGGCTTCCTGCCTGGAGCACGTCATAGTGGGATTATAAGTAGGTTCCAGCCGGACAAGCGGTTTCCAGCCGCAGTAATCCGATTCGCAGAGCCCGAAAATGCCTGCGCAGCGGCGAGCAGGCTGCCCAGCCCTCAACCGGGCGCCAGCACGGTGAGCTGCGCCCGCCTGAGCATTTTCCTGAAATCGCCGTCGAAGGTGACCAGGTGCTCGCCGAGCTGGATCACCGCAGCAGCGAGCCAGGCGTCTGGAATGTCGTTTAGCCCACAGCCCGACCCGCAAACTCATGGCAAGCTACGCGGTAGGAAGAGGCCGCGCACACCATGGAGGCAGCGATGCCAACAACGCTCGAAGCTCTGCAAGCTGAGGTTCTACGCCTATCTCAAAGCGACAGGGCGAGGCTGCTTGATCGATTGATTGCGAGCCTGGACGTCGACGCACAGACGCAAGCCGCCTGGGATGCCGTGGCGGACGAACGAGAAGGGCAATTGGAGACGGGTGCCGCGCAGGCGGTGTCTCTAGAGGTCGCCATTGCGAGACTGGAAACACGCTTCCCTGGATGAAGGTCACGCTTCATCCGGGCGCGGGAGAGATAACGATCCTGGTTGTCAAACACGACAGCAAGCGCCCAGGCTATGGCGCAGGTAGATCGTAGTCAGTTACAGCGGCCCGGAAGACCTGAAATTGATAACTTTTAGTCGAAGGTCTCAAGGCCTGGAACGGCTGATACGGTAGCTAGTGTATCGATACCGGTACACCAACCCGGCTCAACCCCGCTCCAGATACCGCCACGCAGTCGCGACGATCGGCACCAGTTCCTGGTACTCCGGCACCCACCCCAGCGCCTCGCGCGCCTTTGTGGCGTTGGCCACGAGCCTGGGCGGATCCCCTGCCCGGCGACGCTCCACCTGGTAGCGAATGTCCACGCCGGTGACCGTGCGGCAGACGTCGATCACCTCCCTCACCGAGAACCCGCGCCCGATCCCCAGGTTGTAGCCCTCGGCCCCCGCGACCTTCCCCTCAAGCAGCCGGCGGATCGCAATCAGGTGCGCGCGGCACAGGTCTTCCACGTGGACGTAGTCGCGCACACAGGTTCCGTCGGGCGTGTCGAAGTCCTCGCCAAACACGCACAGTTGCGTCGCGGCCGGGTCGCCCCCCTGCTTGACCCGCAGCGCCTCGCGCAATACCAGCGGGATCAGGTGGGTTTCGGGGTCGTGCCTTTCGCCCAGTTCGCATTCCGGATCGCTGCCGGCTGCATTGAAATAGCGCAACGCCACGCTGTCGACCGCGTAGGCGCGGGCGTAATCGGCCA
>JBBQVP010000177.1:0-8978 GCA_038211455.1 Burkholderiales bacterium | reverse complement strand
GGGAATCATCATTTCCTTGATTGCCGCCTTGGTCAGCATGTCGACCGCCGTGCCGTATTCCGGCTTCGCCGTGCCTGCCATGATGCCGGGGATTTCCTTGAACTGGCGGCGCACCTCGACCACCACCGAACCCGCTGCACGGCCGACCGCTTCCATCGCCATCGCACCGAACAGGAATGGGATCAGGCCACCGATGAACAGTCCGATGATCACCGCCGGCTCGGACAGGCTGAAGGCAGTCGTCTTGCCCGCATGATCGAGGGCGTGCGTGAAGTCGGCAAACAGCACCAGCGCAGCGAGGCCGGCCGAACCGATCGCGTAGCCCTTGGTGACTGCCTTGGTCGTGTTGCCGACCGCATCGAGCGGATCGGTCACGGCGCGGACCGAGTCAGGCAGGTTCGACATCTCGGCGATCCCGCCGGCGTTGTCCGTGATCGGGCCGTAGGCGTCAAGCGCCACGATGATGCCGGCCATCGAAAGCATGGAGGTCGCTGCGATCGCGATCCCGTAGAGGCCGCCCAGCGTATACGAGGCATAGATCGCCGCGCACACGAACAGCACCGGCCACGCGGTCGAACGCATCGACACCGCGAGTCCGGCGATGATGTTGGTGCCGTGCCCCGTGGTCGAGGCCTGAGCAACGTAGCGCACCGGCGCGTATTCAGTGCCCGTGTAGTACTCGGTGATCCACACCAGCGCCCCGGTCAGCGCAAGACCGACGAGCGAGGCCAGGTACAGGTTCATGACCCCGCCCTGCGCTGCGAAATCAGTACCTGCGAAAACCCAGCTGGTCAGCGGGTAGAACGCGATAACGGCGAGCACGCCGGCCACGATCAGGCCGCGGTACAGCGCATTCATGATCTTGCTGCCTTCCTTGTGCTTGACCATGGTGAAGCCGATGATCGAGGCGATGATCGAAAAGCCACCCAGCACCATCGGGTAGAGCACGGCCTGCACTTCGGCGCCCTTAACCATCAGCGCGCCGAGCAGCATCGTCGCAATCAGCGTCACCGCGTAGGTCTCGAACAGGTCGGCGGCCATGCCGGCGCAGTCGCCGACGTTGTCGCCGACGTTATCTGCGATCACCGCCGGGTTGCGCGGATCATCCTCGGGAATCCCGGCTTCGACCTTGCCGACCAGGTCGGCACCCACGTCGGCACCCTTGGTGAAGATGCCGCCGCCCAGTCGCGCAAAGATCGAGATCAGGGACGAGCCGAACGCCAGGCCGATCATCGGCTGAAGCACCGCGTGCAGGTCAACCGTCTTGCCCAGACCATGCGGCGCTGAATTGATCAGTACCGCGTAAAAACCCGCCACACCCAGAAGACCGAGACCGACGACCAGCATGCCGGTGATCGCACCGCCACGGAACGCGACGTTCAGGGCGGCATCAATGCCCTGCGTGGCCGCCTGCGCGGTGCGCACGTTGGCGCGCACCGATACGTTCATCCCGATGTAGCCGGCCGCACCCGAAAGGATGGCGCCGAGCGCAAAGCCGACGGCGGTCGACCAGCCAAGGCCGGGCACGAGCCCGATCACGAGGAACAGCACCACACCGGCGACCGCGATGGTCGTGTACTGCCGGTTCAGGTATGCCTTGGCGCCCTGCTGGATGGCCGCTGCGATCTCCTGCATGCGTGCGTTGCCTGCAGGCAGCGACACGATCCATTTTGCGGAGACGGCGCCATATCCAATGGCAATAAGCGCACATATCAGCGCGAAGACAATCTGTTCCATTCCTCACTCCCCTTTATTTGCAGACTGGCATGCGGGCTCGCGGGCGCGCAAGAAAGTCGGCAATTTTAACAGAAAATCATGAAGCTACAGCTCTCGCGGAGTGATCCGCGGCTGCTCAGGCCAGGGCCGCGAAGGCGCGCGCCTTAATTTCCTCCACCGATCCGACGCCGGAGATCGAGCGGTACTTCGGCGCCCGGGCGTCGCCGCTGTTTGCCCACTCCGTGTAGTAGCCCACCAGCGCCGTGGTCTGCGAATGGTAGATCTCGAGGCGTTTCTTGACGGTCTTCTCATTGTCGTCTTCGCGCTGTATCAGCGGCTCGCCCGTGACATCGTCCCTACCCTCGACTTTCGGCGGATTGAACTTGAGGTGATAGGTGCGGCCCGAGGCCAGATGTACCCGTCGGCCGCTCATGCGCAACACGATGTCCTCGTCGGGCACGTCGATTTCGAGTACATAGTCTAGGCCCATGCCGGCCAACTTCATCGCGTCGGCCTGGGGCACGGTGCGGGGAAATCCGTCGAACAGATATCCCTGGGCGCTATCGGCCTGCTTCAGGCGTTCCTTGACCAGCTCGATGACGATCTCGTCGGAAACCAGCGAGCCCGAGTCCATGATCTTCCTAGCAGCAATGCCCAGCGGAGTTCCCGCCTTGATCGCCCCTCTTAACATGTCCCCAGTCGAGATCTGCGGGATACCAAACTTCTCCGTGATGAAGGTCGCCTGGGTGCCCTTACCCGCGCCCGGCGGCCCGATGAGTATCATTCTCATTGGATGCTCTCAACTCCAAAAATCGCGCTTAGTTATTCTTATGGGTGCATTACTTCCGGCCAACCGAGAGTTTACGCACTTTTTCGAGGTCTTCGGGTGTATCTACGCCGGGCGGCGCCTCATGTTCGCTGATCGACACGGCGATGCGGTATCCGTGCCAAAGAGCCCGCAACTGCTCCAGGGCCTCGAACCCTTCGAGCGGGCTGGGCGGGAGTCCCGCATAGACCTTCAGGAAACCGGCGCGGTAGGCATAGATGCCGATATGCCGATAACACGGCAGGCCCGGCGGCGCGTCCCGCGGCCCGGCCCCGCCCCAGGCGTCGCGCGCGTAGGGAATCGGGGCGCGGCTGAAATACAACGCAAAATTACGCGCGTCCAGCACGACCTTGTTGATGCTCGTGCTGAAGATGTCCTCTTCCCGCCGGATGGGGTGGCAGGCCGTGGCCACGCTCGCCTCGGGTGCGTGCGCGAGTGTCATCGCGACTTCGGCAATAAGTTCCGGCGCGATGAGAGGCTCGTCGCCCTGCACATTCAACACGATGGCTTCGTCCGGGAGGTCGAGCATCCGCGCCGCTTCCGCAAGGCGGTCGGTCCCGGACGCATGGTCGGACCGCGTCATGATCGATTCAATGCCGTGGTCACGTGCGGCGGCCTCGATCCTCTCGTCGTCGGTGGCGATGTGAACGGAATACGCGCCGCTGCGCGCAGCCTGCTCCGCGACACGCACGACCATCGGCTTTCCGCCGAGATCAACGAGCGCCTTGCCAGGGAACCGGCTTGAGGCATAGCGCGCAGGGATGATGACTGCGAAACGCGGCACGCCCGCCGCTCCCGTACGGGTCACGCGACCTCTTCGAGCGGATCGAGCTTGCGCGCGTCTTCCTCGAGCATGACCGGAATTCCATCCCTGACCGGGAATGCCAGCCTGTCGGCCTTGCACACAAGCTCCTGCGTCTCGCGGCGATTGATCAGCGGGCCTTTGCAGATCGGGCAGACGAGGATTTCAAGCAGTCTTGGGTCCACCGTGT
This sequence comes from Burkholderiales bacterium, assembly GCA_038211455.1. Classification (GTDB taxonomy): domain Bacteria; phylum Pseudomonadota; class Gammaproteobacteria; order Burkholderiales; family SG8-39; genus SZAS-79. The sequence goes on along the minus strand of JBBQVP010000177.1, from coordinate 5,444 downwards.
TTCCCACTCAGTTTTTCGACCAGAACGGCGCCGAACCCGGGATCGAGCTCGGCGCGCACCGGGAGCATCCAGAAATGCGCCTGCCCCGCGACGATCCGCTCGCATTTTACCGCGTCCTTCTCGGTCATCACGACCGGCCGCCCGTCGCCGAATGCCAGGTCGGCCGGCGCGTAGGCATGGTGATCCGGGAATGGGTGGGGAATCACCTCGAGTCCGAGATCCTCCAGGTGCCGGAAGAACTTGGGCGGGTCGCCTATGCCGGCGACCGCATGCACGCGTGGCCCGCCCAGCCCCGCAGCCCCCACCGCTGTCCGACCGCCATCGAGTCCGACGAACCGGTTGCCGACGATGCGCATCGCATGGCCGCTCACACCGATAGCCCCGTTGCAAACGACAGCGTCGACCGACGCAAGCCGGGACAGGGGCTCGCGCAGCGGGCCGGCCGGAAACAGCAGGCCGTTGCCGAACCCTCGCGCATCAACGACCGCTACCTCGACGTCGCGCGCCAGCCGGTAGTGCTGCAAGCCGTCGTCCAGAACGATGACGTCGCACTCCGGGTGCTTGACCCTCAGGGCGCGGCACCCGGCCACGCGGTCGGCGGCAATCCATACGGGACACCCCGAACGGCGCGCCAACAGGAGCGGTTCGTCACCGACGAGCGCGGGATCCGATCCGTCGCCCACTTCAAGCGGCGCGGCGCGGCTGGAGGACGCGCTCCCCCCGTAGCCACGACTCACGATGCCGGGGCTGTACCCGCGTGCCAGGAGGAACTCAGCAAGCCACAGCACGAGCGGGGTCTTGCCGCTACCGCCTGCCACGAGGTTGCCGACGACGATGAGAGGCACGTCGATCCGTTCGCTGGCGAAAATTCCGGCCCGGTAGAGCATTCGGCGTGAAAAGACCACCAGGCCGAAAAGCCAGGCGAGCGGAATCAGGAGCCTGCTGACCGCATCGCGGGCATACCAGTGTCGGGCTAGGTGTTCGAAGGCCATGGCCGCGTGACCCGGTGAGCGCGCCCGGCGACTGACTATTTTGTCGACGCCTGGGTAGTGAACGTGATCTGCGCGTAACCGGCGACGCGCGCCGCCTCCATGACCCGCACCACCGACTGGTGCGACGAGAGCGCGTCCGCGCTGATCACGATGATTGGGTCCTTGCGGTCTCCGCCAGCGCGGCGCAGCTCGCCGGCAAGGGCTTCGATGCTGGAAAACGCGGCGGGCACCTTGTCGATGACGTACTGCCCGGTTGCGTTCACCAGCACTGCAATCTCATTCGGGCGCTCCTGCTGCTTTTCCGCGTCTGCCGTGGGCAGGTTGATCTGAAGTTCGGTGTACTTCGAGTACGTGGTGCTGATCATCAGGAATATCAGGATCACCATCATCACGTCGATCAGCGGGACGAGGTTGATCTCCGGTTCCTCCCTGACGCGGCCTGGGCGGAAATTCATCGTGCGGTCCCGGTGCAACTGCTGTTCACGCCGCCCCCGGGCGGGGGGACTTGTAGTCTTCGCGCTCGCCATGAACGATGTCGACGAGCTTTGCCGCATCCCGCTCCATTTCGACGACGAATCCGTCCACCTTGTTGCGGAAATGACGATACACGATCAGGGAAGGAACCGAGATCGCAATGCCTAGCGCCGTGTTGTACAGCGCAATCGAAATCCCGTGTGCTAGTTGCTGGGGGTTCGTGCCTGTCGGTCCCTGCGAGCCAAAGATCTCGATCATGCCGATCACCGTCCCGAACAGGCCCAGCAGCGGCGCCGCAGACGCAATGGTGCCAAGCGTCGTCAGAAAACGCTCCAGTTCGTGCGCCGCACCACGCCCAGCCTCTTCGATCGCCTCCTTCATCACGTCCCTTGGGCTGCGCACGTTGCGCAACCCCGCCGCCAGCACCTGTCCCAGCGGCGAATCCTTGGCAAGCTTATCCAGCACGTCGGCGTTCACCCCCTGGCGCTGGTAGACCGTGACCACCTGTTCGAGCAGCGTTGGCGGCACGATTTTCTTCGAGCGCAAGGTCACCGAGCGCTCAATGATCAGCGCAACTGCGATGACCGAAGCGAGCAGCAGCGGGTAAATCGGCCAGCCTGCGGCCTGGATGATTGCGAACAAATCGACTCTCCTAGATGCGCCCGGCGGGCGAGGCGCCAACATCGACGGGAAGTAGCGTTGCAGGAACGCCGACCTCAGGCCCGCACTTTAGCCAAACCAACCGTCTCCAGCAACCTCAGCGAGTAGCGCAAGCCGCCATTTCACGCCTGTGTCCGGACGTCTCCGCACGGCGCACTCCAATATGCACAAATCAGTGAATTGCGTTGCGCAAAAAACGGACCAGCGCTGTTATCCACAAAACCTGTGGATAAGGTTGTGGATTAGGGTTGAGCAGTTGCGATTTCGCCTGCCAAACACGCGCAAAAGATCGGTTTGGTTAAATTTTCATCGCCCGATTTTCTTTAATAAACATTGCCTTCCAAATTGGAATCGGACTCCGCGGCGGATTTCCGCCTGCTCGGCGACAACTGCGGGGCAGATGTGGATTAGTGTAGACTCGCGCGGCCTGAAATGCCTCTGAAAACATCCTCTCTCGGCCGCCTTTTTAAGCCCGGAATTCCGCGTGCGCCCCAGCCCCGACAACAGCCTGTTTGATGCCCCTGTCATCAGCGTCTCCGAGCTGAACCGCAGTGTGCGCGACCTGCTGGAGCGGCGCTTTCCGCTCGGCTGGATTTCGGGGGAGATTTCCAATTTCAAGCGCTACGACTCCGGCCACTCCTACTTCACGCTGAAGGATGCCGGCGCGCAGGTGCGCTGCGTGATGTTTCGCGGCCGCGCGCGCGCCCTGGACTGGCAACCCCGGGAAGGCGTCCAGGTCGAAGTTCGCGCACTTGTGACGCTGTACGAGCCGCGTGGCGACTTCCAACTGAACGTCGAGCACATGCGACGGGCCGGCCTGGGGCCCCTCTACGAGCGCTTTGTTCGCCTCAAGGAAACGCTGGAGCGCGAGGGACTGTTTGATCCCGCGGCAAAGCGACCCATACCGGCGTTCCCGAAAATCGTGGGCGTGGTGACATCGCTGGCGGCAGCCGCGCTGCGCGATATCCTGACCACGCTCAGGCGCCGCAATCCCTCGATCAAGGTGATTGTCTATCCGGTCCCTGTCCAGGGCGAAGGGGCGGCAGCGCAGATTGCGGCGATGCTGGCGACCGCCAGCCGGCGCAGCGAGTGCGACGTGATTCTTCTGGCGCGCGGCGGCGGGTCGATCGAAGATCTGTGGCAATTCAACGAAGAGGCGGTTGCGCGCGCGATCCGGGCTTGCCGCATTCCTGTGGTCGCCGGCATCGGCCACGAAACGGATTTCACCATTGCGGACTTCGCCGCCGACCTGCGCGCGCCAACGCCGACCGCGGCTGCGGAAAGCGTGAGCCCTTCACGCGACGCGCTGTTCGGGCGCGTTGCCGAACTTGTGACGCGGGCGTCGCGCGGCGCGTCCCGGCGTATCGCCACTGAAGTCCAGCGCGTCGACCATCTCGGCCGCCGCCTCGTCCATCCCCGCGCGCGACTGAGTGCGAGCGGAAAACTGCTCGCACAGGTGCTTGCGCGCCTGATCTCGGCACGGCCCGACATTGCCACCTTTGAGCGGGATCGCGCCGAACTCTCGCGGAGGATGCGCTTTGCGTTGCAGCGCAAGCTGGAGCGCTCGAGGCAGACCCTGGAGCGCCTGGGCGCGAGCCTCAGCGGCCTCGATCCCGCCGCCGTCCTCGGACGCGGATACAGCCTGACGCGCAATGGGCGCGGCGAGGTGGTACGGGATGCCGCGCTGCTTTCCGACAACGAGCAGCTGAAGACCGTTTTCGCCCGCGGATGGGCAACCAGCGAGGTGAAAAGCCACAGCGAGTGAGGGGTAATCCGATGCGCGCGTGGCGGCTATAATTCGTGCCCCGAATACGGAACCCCCCCATGGGACACCGGCTTTCCAGGATCTACACGCGCACCGGCGATGGCGGCGAAACCGGCCTCGGCGACGGCACGCGCGTGCCGAAGGAAAGCGCCCGCATCGAGGCGCTGGGCGACATAGACGAGCTGAATTCCGCCATCGGCCTTCTGCTGACCGAGGACCTGCCGGAAACGGTGCGCGATGCGCTGGTCGCGATCCAGCACGATCTTTTCGATCTTGGCGGTGAAGTCTGCATTCCGGGTCACGCAGCCATCAGCGAAGCACAGGTCAAACAGCTTGAGAATCTGCTTGACGGTTTCAATGCGGATCTCGCGCCGCTGAAAGAATTTATCCTCCCGGGCGGATCCCGGGCGGCGGCTTTGGCGCATGTTTCGCGCACCGTGTGCCGCCGCGCCGAGCGCAGCGTCGTCGCGCTGGCGCGCCAGGAAACCGTCACCGAGCGGGCGCGCCAGTACCTCAACCGCCTGTCCGACCTCCTGTTCGTGGTTGGCCGCATTGCCAACCGCCACGCGGGGCGTGGCGACGTTCTGTGGCGCCGCGATCGCGGCGGCAGCTGAGATGACCCGCGTGCAGCGCCGTGATGAACGCGAACAGCAAGGCTGTCGAACGCTGCTGCAGCTGCATTTGGCGCTCGCGCTGTGGCTTGCGCTGGGTTGCGCAGCAGCGCAGGCGCAGGATCATCCGGCCGCGTTGTTCAACCTGGTGTCCCTCTCCGCCACGGCGGAACGCGAAGTCGCCAACGATACGCTGACTGCTGTCCTTACGGCGCAGGCCGAGGGCAATGACCCTGCGGCGCTCGCCGAAAAAGTCAACCGCACGATGCGCGCAGCGCTGACGCTGGCGCAGCACCATGGGAGTGTCCGGGCACGCACGCTCAACTACCAGACCTGGCCGACGTACGACAAGGCGCACATTGCGCGCTGGAACGTACGCCAGGAGCTGCGCCTGGAAAGCAGCGAGTTCGCGGCGACTGCCGAATTGATCGGCAAGCTGCAGTCCGGCCCGCAGGAGAGCCTGCAGTTGACCGGAATGTCGTTCGGCCTGTCGACTGCGCTGCGGCAGCAGACCGAAAATGCGCTGATCGCGGAAGCGCTGGCGGCATTCCACGCGCGGGCGGCCATCGTGCGCGACGCGGAGAAGGCGAGCCGCTATCGCGTGAAAGAGCTCCAGATCGGCGGCGGGGGTGGCCTGCAGCCGCGCCTTTACGCCGCTCCCCGCGCTGCGATGACAGCCGCTTCGCCGACCCCGCCCTCGGTCGAGCCGGGCGCATCGACGCTGCAGATCAGCATCAGCGGAACCGTCCAGCTGGAGTAAGCAGCGCCGCAGCGCATGCACGTACAATACCTGCTGAGTCCTTTCGGGAAGGCACCATGCGCGGCAAATTCTCCTCCGTACAAGCGCTCGTTTTTGACGTGTTCGGCACGGTCGTCGACTGGCGCGGCTCCATCGTCCGCGAGGGCGAGGCACTTGCGGCGAAGGGCTTGCAGGTCGATTGG
>JBBQVP010000176.1:0-9034 GCA_038211455.1 Burkholderiales bacterium | reverse complement strand
ATCGGCAGCGGCACCGGGGCGCGCGCACGCGAGGCTGCGGCCCCGCCCGCCTTGCGCAACCCGCTCATACCACACCCGCCGCGCGTAGCGCAGCGATGCGCGCAGCGTCGTAACCAATACCCGACAGCAGTGCATCGGTGTGCTCGCCCATCGCGGGCGCCGCCTGCACCGGGTGTGCGTCGCCCGTGCGCACCGGGGAGGCCAGCAGCCTGAGCGTGCGCCCATCCGGGTAGGCGAAGTCGAGCACGCGTTCCTGTTCCGCGACGAACGGGTTCTCCAGCGCCTGCGCGATGTCGTTGACCGGCGCGACCGGCACCTTGCCGCGCAGCTGCTCGAGCCACGCGGCGGTGGGCTTTTCCATCAGCACCGCATCAACCATCTGCGTAACGCGATTCCGGTTTTCGAGCCGCGCCGTGTAGGTGGAGAACGCCGGGTCATCGGCCCACTCCGGCCGCCCGAGTTCGCGCGCGAGCACGCCCCAGAATTTTTCCTTGTTGCACATCACGAAAATCCATCCGTCCCCGGTGCGGAACAACTGGCTGGGCGTGAGCGAAGGATGCGCCGAGCGCGGCTCCCTCCCCTGCACATGGCCTGCGTTGAGGTACCAGGCGCCAAGGTAGGTGAGGTTATGCAGGGCCACATCGAACAGGCTCACGTCCACGTCGCGTCCGATACCGGTCTCGCGCGCCGACAGTACGCCTGCCAGCAGGCCGTGCGCGCAGGCGAGGCCCGTCATCATGTCGACGATCGAGAGGCCATAGCGCGCGGGCGGCCCGTCGGGCTCGCCGGTGACCGAGAGGTGCCCGGCTTCGGCCTGCATCAGGTAGTCGTAGCCCGGCCAGGCCGCGCGCGAGCCCTGCCGCCCGTAGGCCGAGAGGTGCGCGCAGACGAGCTTGGGGTTGGTTTCCTTAAGCGCATCAAAAGTGATGCCGAGCTTGGCGGGCGTGTCGCCGCGCAGGTTGTCGAGAGTCGCATCCGCAGTGCGCGCGAGGTCGTGGAACACCGCGCGCCCCTCAGGCTGCTTCAGGTCGAGCACCATCGATTTCTTGTTGCGGTTGAAGGACTGGAAGAACTGGCTGTCTCCCGGCCCCTGGAAAAACGGCCCGACGCCGCGGCCCACGTCGCCGCCCTCGGTCGGATTCTCGATCTTGATCACCTCGGCGCCGAGGTCGGCGAGATACGTGGTGCCGAATGGCCCGGCGCCGTACTGCTCGACCGCGAGGACCCTGAGCCCCTTGAGTGGCAAACTCATCGCGGGAGGCTCATGCCGGGTTCCGCTCGATCAGTTGCTTGGCGATGATGATGCGCTGCAGCTCATTGGTTCCCTCGCCGATGCACATCAGCGGCGCGTCGCGGTAGTAGCGCTCGATGTTGAACTCCTTCGAGTAGCCGTAGGCGCCGTGGATGCGCATCGCCTCGATCGAATTCTCCAACGCCGATTCGGAGGCAAAGAGTTTGGCCATCCCGGCTTCCATGTCGCAGCGCTCGCCGCGGTCGAAGGCCGCCGCCGCGCGCTCGACCAGCAGGCGCGAGGCTTCCACGCGCGTGGCCATGTCGGCGAGCTTCAGCTGGATCGCCTGGTGCTCGCAGATCGGCTTGCCGAAGGTCTTCCTGACCTGCGCGTAGGCGACCGAGTCTTTCAGCGCCGCACTGGCGATGCCCACGCCGCGCGCGGCGACGTTGATGCGCCCGAGCTCCAGCCCGCCCATCACCTGCTGCATGCCCTTGCCCTCCACCCCGCCGACGAGGTCGTCCTTCGAGACGCGGTAGTTGTCGAACACCAGCTCCGCGGAATCGATGCCCTTGTAGCCCAGCTTCTCCAACTTTCGGCTGTGCGCGAATCCGGGGCCTTTCTGGCAGATGAAGGCGCTCATGCCCTTGTGGCGCGGCTCGGCCTTGGGGTCGGTCTTCACCAGAAGCGCGACCACCTGGCCGTGGATGCCGTTGGAGATCCAGGTCTTGGTGCCGTTGACGATGTAGGCATCCCCCTCGCGCCGCGCGGTGGTGCGCACGGCCTGCAGGTCGGTGCCGCAATCGGGCTCGGTCAGGGCAAGCCCACCACGCAATTCGCCCGAGGCAAACCGCGGCAGCCAGCGTGCTTTTTGCTCCTCTGTGCCCGAACGCTGCACCAGCGAGGCCATGATCAGATGCGAGTTGATGATCCCGGCGAGCGACATCCAGACCTCGGTGATCCGCTCGATCAGCTTCGCGTAGGTGGAGGCCGACAAGCCCAGGCCGCCGTATTCCTCGCGGATGATGCAGCCGAACAGGCCCATGGCCTTCATCTTCTCGACGATTTCGGCGGGCCAGGTGTCGTTGGCCTCGAGCTCACGCACGTGCGCCCTGACCTCGCGTTCGAGGAAGCGGTCGACGGCGTCGAGGATCGCGGTTTCCCGATCGGCGCTTTCTCTTGCGGCATGTTCCGTGTTGTTTACTGGCTGGTTCATTGCATTGCTCCTAGTAATCCATCTTGTCTTCAGCCGCGTGCCCTTCCATGGGCAGCAGGGCCGAGCGCTCGAACGTCATGAACAGCGTGCCATCGGACTTCTTCGCGGTGGTGCGCACGGTGACGATGCCGTGGTGGGCGCGCGATTTCGATTCGCGCGTCTCCAGCACCTCGGATTCCGCGTAGATCGTGTCGCCGACGAACACGGGCTTCACGAGCTTGATCTTGTCCCAGCCGAGGTTGGCCACGGCCTTGTGGCTGAAGTCCGACACCGTCATGCCGGTGACGATGGCGAGGGTCAGGCAGGAATTCACCAGCGGCTTGCCGAATTCGGTGTTGGCCGCGTAGGCGGCATCGCTATGCGCCGGGTGCTGGTTCATCGTGAGCAGCGAGAACCAGATGTTGTCGGTCTCGGTGATCGTCCTGCCCGGGCGGTGCTCGTAGATGTCGCCGACCCTGAAATCCCCGAAGTAGCGCCCGATCGATTCGCGCGTGCGGTTCGGTCCCACCTGCTTGCTGCGGCTGGCCATGCCTTCCTCCGTATTGTGCATTGGTCCGGTTGTCCGGACAAAGTCTGCCTTCCTGCCTGCCAGCCTGTCAAGCAGCGGGGTCCAACCCGCGGCGATGCGAAACGCGCCCAAACACGCGCGGGGCGCGCGGCCGCACGGGGTAACATCGCAACCTTCCTTTGCCCCTTTACCTCCCGGACCCGCATGAACGCACCCCACAACGCCGCCGCCACCGCGCAGTTCCTGACCCTGCAGGAAATCGTCATCGCCGCGCGCCGCAACCTTGCGCCCGGCCCCTGGGCCTACCTGACCGGCGCCACGGAGACCGAAACCACGCAGAAGCGCAACCGCCAGGCGCTCGATTCGATCGCGTTCCGACCGCGTGTGCTGAACGACGTCAGCAAGGTCGACACCCGCTCGACGTTTCTCGGCCAACCGGTGCGCCTGCCTGTGATGCTGGCGCCCGTGGGCGGCATGGAATCGTTCTCCCCGGGCGCGGCTGCCGACGCAGCCCGCGGCGCGGCGCAGTTCGGCATCGCGCAGATGCTTTCCTCGGTCTGCCAGCCGGGGCTCGAGGCCGTTGCCGCCGCAGCCGACAACCTGCGCGCCTTCCAGCTCTATGTGCGCGGTGACGACGCCTGGGTCGACGCCTGGGTGCCGCGCGCCAAGACGCACGGCTACCGCGCGTTCTGCCTGACGGTCGACAGCGCCTACTACAGCCGGCGTGAGCGCGACCTGCTCGGCCGCTTCACCAAGCCGTGGCGCCCGACGGATTCCTCCGGGATGGTGTTCCAGGCCGCGCTCTCCTGGCGCACGGTGAAACGCCTGAAAGAGATCTGCGACTTGCCGCTGGTCCTCAAGGGGATCGCCACCGCAGAGGACGCAGAGATCGCGGTCGAGCACGGCGTGGACGTGATCTATGTTTCCAACCACGGCGGCCGGCAACTGGACCATGGCCTGGGCAGCGCCGCGGTGCTGCCGCAGGTGCTCGCCGCGGTGAAGGGCCGTGCGGAGGTCTGGGTCGACGGGGGCTTCATGCGCGGCACCGATATCGTGAAGGCGATTGCGCTGGGCGCCAAGACCGTGGGTATCGGGCGGCTGATGTGCCTGGGCCTGGGCGCCGCGGGCGTGCCGGGCCTGGTGCGCACGCTGGAACTGCTCGAAGAGGAGATCCGCCTGTGCCTCGGCCTGCTCGGGGTCACCTCGTTTGCCGAACTGACGCCGCAGCACGTCACTAGCGCAGCGCCGGTATTCGAACCCCACGCGCTGAGCGCGTTTCCGCTGCTCAACGAGTATCCAGGCACCCCCTGAAAAGGAGAACAGGACAATGAAGCTGCACATCCGCAAGTGGCATACCTTCGTCGACCAGACCGAGGTCGAGCCGGGGCAATATCCCCTGCGCAAGGTCGCCGTAGTCGCGGTCGTCGCCAACCCCTACGCGGGTAAATATGTCGAGGACCTGAAGCCCCTGGTCGATGCCAGCGCGGAGCTGGGCCAGCTGATGGCCGAACGCGCCGTGCAGGCGATGGAGCCCTTCAAGGCGCACGGCCTGGGCAAGGGCGGGATCGCGGGCATGGCGGGCGAACAGGAACACGTGAACGCGCTGCTGACCACGGCCTTTGCCGAGCCGCTGCGCGCGGCGATCGGCGGTGGCAAGGCATGGATTTCATCCATGACCAAGCGCGGCGGGCCGGGCACCACGATCGACATCCCGTTCAACCACAAGGACGCGCTCTACGTGCGCTCGTTTTACGACGGCATCACGCTGACGCTGCACGATGCGCCTGCGGCTGACGAGATCGCCCTGATCGTGGGGCTGTCGAACCGCGGCCGGGTCGGTGCGCGCGTCGGCGGCCTGAAGCCCGAGGACGTGAAGGGCGAAAACGGGCTGGTGTAAGCGCGCTCGGTAGTCATCCGCGGAACGCCGCACGCAGCTGGCGTTGGCCGCAGTGGCTTGGTGCGCTGGCGCACGGAGGCGGCGGAGTCGCTGGCGTAACGTGTGCCGGAGTCGCCCGGAACCGCCTTCCGACGGATAGCGTTCGGCACCCTGCGCGCAGCGCAGTGCTCATCAACGGGGGATCGCCGTGTCCAAGAGCAATCAGGTTCCGGCGACCGTCGATGATGCCGGCAGCGCGCGGGAAAGCGGGCGGCAGGAGGCGGTGTTGCGGGCCGGGGCGCTGCAGAACGCGATCTTCAACAGCGCGAACTTCTCCAGCATCGCAACCGACGCCAAGGGTGTCATCCAGATCTTCAACGTGGGCGCGGAGCGCATGCTCGGCTACGCCGCCGCCGAAGTGCTGGACCGGATCACGCCGGCCGACATTTCCGACCCGCAGGAATTAATCGCCCGCGCCAAGGCGCTGAGCGTTGAACTCGGCACGCCGATCACGCCAGGATTCGACGCCCTGGTGTTCAAGGCCTCGCGCGGCATCGAGGACATCTACGAGCTGACCTATATCAGGAAGGACGGCAGCCGGTTTCCTGCGGTGGTGTCGGTCACGGCGCTTCGCGATGCGCATGACACGATCATCGGCTACCTGCTGATCGGCACCGACAATACCGCCCGGAAGGAAGCCGAGGAGGCGTTGCTGCGCGCCGGCGCCCTGCAGAGCGCGATCTTCAACAGCGCGAACTTCTCCAGCATTGCCACCGACGCGCAAGGAGTGATCCAGATCTTCAACGTCGGCGCGGAGCGGATGCTCGGCTACGCCGCCGCGGATGTGATGAACAAGATCACCCCGGCCGACATCTCCGACCCGCAGGAGGTGATCGCCCGCGCCAAGGCGCTCTCGGTCGAACTCGGCACCCCGATCTCGCCGGGCTTCGAGGCCTTGGTGTTCAAAGCCTCCCGCGGGATCGAAGATATCTACGAGCTGACCTACATCAGGAAGGACGGCAGCCGCTTCCCCGCGGTGGTGTCGGTCACCGCGCTGCGCGACGCGCAGCAGGCCGTCATCGGCTACCTGCTGATCGGCACCGACAACACCGCGAGAAAGCAGGTCGAGGAGGAGCGGATGAAGCTCGACCAGCGGCTGCGCGACCAGCAGTTCTATACACGCTCGCTGATCGAATCGAACATCGACGCGCTGATGACCACCGACCCGCAGGGCATCATCACCGACGTCAACAAGCAGATGGAAGCGCTCACCGGCTGCACGCGGGACGAGTTGATCGGCGCGCCATTCAAAAGCTACTTCACCGACCCAGACAGCGCCGAGGCGGGCGTCAAGCAGGTGCTCGCCGAGGGCAAGGTCACGGACTACGAGCTCACCGCGCGCAGCCGGGACGGCAAGCAAACCGTGGTGTCCTTCAACGCGAGCACGTTCTACGACCGGGACCGTCGCCTGCAGGGCGTGTTCGCCGCCGCACGCGACGTGACGGAGCGCAAGCGACTTGACCAGGTGCTGCAAGAGAAGAACCTCGAGCTCGAGGGCGCCAAGGAAGTGGCGGAAAAGGCCAACCTGTCGAAATCGGATTTTCTCTCCAGCATGAGCCACGAACTGCGCTCGCCGCTCAACGCGATCCTCGGTTTCGCGCAGCTGATGGAGTCCGATGTCCCGTCGCCCTCAAGCAGCCAGAAGGAGAGTATCGGCCTGATCCTGCAGGCCGGCTGGCACCTCCTGAAGCTGATCAACGAGATCCTTGACCTTGCAAAGATCGAGTCCGGCAAGTCGTCGCTGTCGCTCGAGTCGGTGTCCATGGCAGAGATGATGATCGAATGCCAGGGCATGATCGAATGGCAGGCGCAGAAGCGCGGCATCAAAATGAGCTTCCCGCGCTTCGATATCCCCTGCTTCATCTACGGCGACCGTACGCGGGTAGCGCAGATTCTCATCAACATCCTGTCGAACGCCGTCAAGTACAACCGGGACGACGGGGCGATCGATGTCCAGATCGCGACGAACTCTCCGGGGCGCGTGCGCATCAGCGTCCGCGACACCGGGATCGGGCTGTCGCCAGGCAAGGTTGCGCAGTTGTTCCAGCCGTTCAACCGCCTCGGCCAGGAGGCGAGCGGCGTCGAGGGCACTGGCATCGGCCTGGTGGTGGCCAAGCAGCTGGTCGAACTGATGGGCGGTGTCATCGGTGTGGAGAGCGAGCCCGGGGAGGGAAGCGTGTTCTGGTTCGAGCTTGTGGCGGCGGAGGCACCGAGACTGGTCCCGCACCTGGCCGTCGAGCATGAGAACCCCGCGGGGCCGCCGCATGCGAATGCAGACCGGGCCGTGCCAAAGCGCACGCTGCTTTATGTCGAGGACAACCCGGCCAACCTGAAACTGGTGGAACAACTGATCGCCCGCCGACCCGACCTGGACCTGCTTTCGGCGATGACCGGAACGCGGGGGATCGAGCTGGCACGCGAAAACCTGCCGGAAGTGATCCTGATGGACATCAACCTCCCCGACATCAGCGGCATCGAAGCGCTCCGCATCCTCTCCAGGGATCCAGCGGTCGCGCATATTCCCGTCATTGCCATCAGCGCGAACGCGATGCCCCACGACATCAAAAAGGGAATACAGGCGGGATTCTTCCGATACCTTACCAAGCCGATCAATGTCCATGAGTTCATGCATACCCTGGATGCCGCGCTGGAAGCCGCGCAACTGCGCCGTGCGCGGGTCGCTTAGGACGCACGCGGCACGATGATCAACCCGGCCGACGTTCTCGGCGCCAGAATCCTGATCGTGGACGACCAGGAAGCAAACGTCCGGCTGCTCGAGCACATGCTGCGCGGCGCCGGATACGGATGCATATCGACTACGACCGATCCGCGCGCGGTGCGCGCGCTGTACGTCGAGCACCGCTACGACCTGATCCTGCTCGACCTGGCGATGCCGGGGATGGACGGCTTCGCGGTGATGGAAGACCTCAAGTCGGTCGAGGCCGAGGGCTACCTTCCGGTGCTCGTGATTACCGCACAGCCCGAGCACAAACTGCGGGCCCTGAAGGCCGGCGCCAGGGATTTCCTCAGCAAGCCCCTCGACCTGGCCGAAGTGCTGACGCGCGTGTCCAACATGCTCGAAGTGCGCCTGTTGCACACGGAATCCAGGCGCATCTACGACGAACTGGTTTCGGAGCGGAAGGCCCAGATGCTGCTCGAACAGGCGCTGGGCGAGGCGAAGGAGGCGGCCGAAGCCGCCAGCCGCGCCAAAAGCCAGTTCCTCGCCACCATGAGCCACGAGATCCGCACGCCCATGAACGGCCTGTTTGGCATGCTTGAGCTGCTCAGTCTGACAAAACTCGACGCCGCGCAGCACGCAACCCTCGGGGTCGTGTTCGAATCGGGAAAGTCGCTGCAGAGGATCATCGATGACATCCTCGATTTTTCCAAGATCGAGGCGGGCAAGCTGAAGGTCCTGCCGGAGACAGCTTCCGTCCCGGCGGCCGTCGAGGCCGTGCGCAATATCTACTCCGGCAACGCCAGCAGCAAAGGGTTGCTTCTCAAGTGCAGCGTCGATGAGCAGATCAGCCCGGCGCTGCTGTTCGACCCGGTGCGGCTGCGGCAGATCCTCAACAACCTCGTAAGCAATGCACTGAAATTCACCTCCGCCGGAAGTGTGGAGATCGCGGCCGTGCTGGTGCGTCGCACGGAGGGGCAGGAAACGGTGAGGTTTTCCGTGAAGGATACCGGGATCGGCATTTCGCCCGAAAACCAGGCGCGCCTGTTCCAGCCATTCGTGCAGGTCGGGGGCGAGACAGCGGCGCGTGTCGGTGGCACCGGCCTGGGACTCACGATCAGCCAGCGGCTCGCCAAAAAAATGGGGGGGGTGATCGAGATGGAGAGCGTGCCCGGCATGGGCACGACTATGACGCTCGAGTTGTCCCTGCCGATCGCGGATCCGCTTGCGCTTGAAGTCCCCGACCCGGTCAGCCACGTGGAATGGCTCGCCACGACCACCAGCCTGCGCCGCATGGCGCCGGACACTGCCAGGGCCGAGGCGGAAGGCACGCTGGTGCTCGTGGCCGACGACCATCCCACCAATCGCGCGCTTCTGGTTCGCCAGGTAAACATGCTCGGCTACGCTGCCGAAAGCGCCGAGAACGGGCGCGATGCGCTGGCGAAGTGGCAGACCGGACGGTTCGG
>JBBQVP010000175.1:0-9061 GCA_038211455.1 Burkholderiales bacterium | reverse complement strand
CCTCTGGACCCTGCTGATTCTTGCCGGCCTGGGGGCTGAACGCCTTCAAGTACGCCAGGTCGCAGGCACGGTCGCAGCCTTCCTTGGCATCCTGTTGTTTATGTCGGACAAGTTCTCACGTGGAGTGCTGCTCGCCGGCTTCGGCGACCTCGTTCTGCTGTTCGCTGCCAGCCTGTTCTCGCTTTACACCGTCATCGCCCGCCCGCTGACGTCGCGCTACGGCGCCCCCGTGCTGCTCGGCTACTCGCTCGCAATCGGCGCCCCGCCGGTGCTCCTGGTCACGCTGCCCGCCTTCATCGCAGAGCCTTTGGCCCATCTGCCGGCCTCTCTGTGGCTATGGATGATCTATTCGATCCTGTTCTCCTCATTCCTGGGCTGGCTGGGCTGGGCTTGGATCAACCAGGTGCGCGGCGTGGCACGAAGCGCACCGCTCCAATACATGATGCCCCCGATCGCGGGAGTAGTTTCGTGGATCACGTTGGGTGAAACCTTCACCTGGCTGAAGATCGCGGGCGCAACCGTCACGATGGCGGGCGTTGCCTGGGCCCAGTTCGGTGGCGGGCTGCGCCATACCGTATCGCAGGCCGACAGCGGCTAAACTCCGGCTATGACCGCACGCCTCCTGACCGCGCTGTTGCTGTTCCTGCATGCCGGATTCGCCGTTGCGCATCGCCCCACCGTGCAGGAGTGCCGTGAAGCCTCCGAATTCATCCGCAATGCCGCGCTTTCACGCGACAACGGGATGCCACGCGAAGCCTTCGTGGACCGCCTGCAGGCAGACCTCATCGCAATCAGGGCCCATCCGCCTGCCCTGCGCTGGTTCGTGCAGGACGAAGATGATGAAGCGTTCCTGGTATCCGCGGTCGAAAGCGTATTTTCGGCGCCGGAAGGCGCGATGGAGCACGAGATGCGCACGCTGCGAACCTGCCTTGCCCGGCTGGGCGCCGGTCTGACCTAGACGAAGAACGCGCGGAACGCGCCAACCACCCGTTCTATCCCGGCGCGGTCCACGTCCAGGTGCGTGCACAGACGCGTGCGGGGACCGATCAGCGCCTTGACCCCCTGTGTCGCCAGATGCTCGGCCAGGCGTGTGCACCGCTCGGCAGGCGGCCGTACAAACACCATGTTGGTCTGCACCGGTTCCACCGCCAGGCCTGCGATTTCCCCCAGCCCCGCGGCGAGCAGCTCCGCGTTGGCGTGGTCCTCGGCCAGTCGCGCAACGTTGTGTTCCAGCGCGTAGAGCCCGGCGGCAGCGAAGATCCCCGCCTGCCGCATGCCACCGCCGAGTATCTTGCGCGCGCGCAGGGCCCTCTGGATCAGCGCGCGACTGCCCGCAAGCACGCTGCCGGCCGGCGCGCCCAGGCCCTTCGACAGGCAAGCGGAGACCGAGTCGAATCCTTGAGTGAGCCGCTCAACCGGAACGCGGAGTTTCACCGCCGCGTTGAAGATCCGCGCACCATCCAGGTGCGTCGCGAGGCCACGCCGCCGAGCAAGCACTAGCGCCTCCCCGACCCACCCAACGGGCAGAACCTTGCCGCCGATGGTGTTTTCGAGCGCCAGCAGCCGCGTACGCGCAAAATGCGGATCATCCGGCTTGATCGCTGCCTCTACCTCCACCAGATCCAGCGCGCCATCCGGTCGGTTCGCCAGAGGCTGCGGCTGCACCGACGCGACAACTGCGCCGCCACCGGCCTCGTAGCGATACGTATGCGCCTCCTGGCCGACCAGATACTCGTCGCCGCGCTGGCAATGGCTCATCAGGGCAGCTAGGTTGGACTGTGTCCCGGAAGGGAAAAACAACGCAGCTTCGAATCCGAGCATTGCCGCTACCCGCGATTGCAGGTTATTGACTGTCGGATCGTCGCCAAACACGTCATCACCAACCTCGGCCTGCGCCATCGCGGCTCGCATGCCGGCTGAAGGCCGGGTCACTGTATCGCTTCGCAGGTCGATCATGCGCTGTCTTCGCCTCAGATCTCGATCTGGGTGCCCAGTTCGATCACGCGATTGCTGGGGATATTGAAGTAGTCGGTCACGCTAGAGGCATTGCGTGCCATGGCCGCAAACATCCTTTCGCGCCACAACGCCATTCCACCCCAGCTATCGAGCACCGGGATCAGGGTTTCCCGGTTGAGGAAGAACGAGGTCTCCATCAGGTTGAACTCAAGCCCGTACGGCTTGCACAGCTCCAGGGCCTGGGAGACGTCCGGGCGATTTTTGAACCCGAACTGCATCGTGATCCGGTAGCACTGGTGCCCCATGGGTGCGACCTTCACCCGCTCACTGAAAGGCACCCAGGGAACATCCTGGACGAGGACCGTAAGAAATATGACCCGCTCGTGGATGACCTTGTTGTGCGATAAGTTATGCAGCAGCGCGTGCGGCACCGCCTGCGGATCCGCGGCCATGAAGATCGCCGTTCCCGAGACCCGGGTCGGCGGGTCCGAAAACAGCGACGCCAGGAAGGAGTCGAGCGGTATCGCCGCCGACTGCAGCCGCTTGACGAGTATCTGGCGCCCGCGACGCCAGGTCGCCATGACAGTGAAGATCAGCGAGGCCATCAGCAGCGGAAACCAGCCGCCCTCCAGAAGCTTCAGCAGGCTCGCGGAGAAGAAGGCGACGTCGACGACAATGAAGAACACCGTCGACAGTACGCACAGCACCAGGTTGTAACCCCAGGCGAAGCGAACGACAAAGAAAGTGAGGAAGGTATCGATCAGCATGGTCCCGGTCACCGACAGGCCGTAGGCCGAGGCAAGTGCCGTGGAGGAGCCGAACCCGATCACCGCGGCGAGCACCGCAGCAAGCAGCGTCCAGTTGACCCCGGGCAGGTAGATCTGGCCGATCTCGCGCGCGGAGGTATGCACGATGTTCATTCGGGGCAGGAAGCCCAGCTGGATCGCCTGCTTGGTCAGCGAATACGCGCCCGAGATCGTCGCCTGGGATGCGATCACGGTGGCCATCGTCGCCAGCCCGACCATCGGATAGAGCGCCCACTGCGGAAACATCAGGTAGAACGGGTTGCCAACTGCCGCGGGATTGGAAATCAGCAGCGCGCCCTGGCCGAGGTAATTGAGCGCCAGCGCAGGAAACACCAGCCCAAACCAAGCGGTCTGGATCGGCGACTTGCCGAAATGGCCCATGTCCGCGTAAAGGGCCTCTGCCCCGGTCACCCCGAGGACCACCGCGCCGAGCACGACAAACGACGACCAGCCGTGTGCCGTGACGAACCACAGCGCATGGAAGGGGTTGAGCGCCTCCAGGATCGCCGGTGCGCGGAATATGCTGTACAGGCCGACGATTGCCAGCGCGGAAAACCAGACAAGCATGATCGGGCCGAACAGCCGGCCAACGACCGCGGTGCCATGCTGCTGGAACATGAACAAGGCGACGATCACGCCGACCGACACCGGAACCACGAAGGGTTTGAATGCCGTGGTGCCAACTTCAAGCCCTTCCACCGCCGACAGAACCGAGATCGCCGGCGTGAGAACGGCATCGCCATAGAACAGCGCGGCGCCGAATGCGCCAAGCAGCAACAGCGCGTTGCGCCACCGCGGAAAGCGCTGCACCGCCGAGGAGGCCAGCGCTAGAAGCGCCATGATGCCGCCCTCGCCCTTGTTGTCGGCGCGCATGATCAGGGTCACGTACTTGAGCGACACCACGACCATCAGCGCCCAGAAGATCGCCGATATTCCCCCGATGATCGTATCCACATCCAGAGAAATTCCGTGAGAGGGGTTGAACACCTCCTTGGCGGCGTACAACGGACTGGTGCCGATATCGCCGTAGACAATGCCCAGCGCGGCGAGCGTAAGCGCCGCGCGGGACTGCTTCAGTGAGGAATCGCTGGTGTCCAAACAGACACTCGTGGAATGCGGACGGAAGGGGGGCAATTTTGATACCGCACCGCAGTAAAGGCAAATCGCCAGTAGCGAATGCGTGCGAATCTACTTGACCAGACCGGTAACCCGGGGTATACCGACGCTGCAGGATTCTCAAGAAGTGAAAGTACAGTCCCGTTGTAACCGCAGAAGCGGTACTCATCAGGTCGTCGTTTTTCCCTTGACCTTCCAGCATTCGGGCATCTGCCCAATATCAACTTTGTGAGGAAAATCGAGATGGCTACCGGTACCGTGAAATGGTTCAACGACGCGAAGGGCTTCGGCTTCATTACCCCTGATGGCGGCGGCAAGGATCTGTTTGCCCACTTCTCCGCGATCAGCGGCGAGGGCTTCAAGAGCCTGAAGGAGAACCAGAAAGTCTCCTTCGACGTCACCACTGGTCCGAAGGGCGAGCAGGCGACGAACATCAAGCCGATCTAGAGTCGGTTTGCAGCAACAAAAAAGCCCGGGAAACCGGGCTTTTTTGTTTCCGGAATTCCTCCGGATTTTTTTGTTTCCCTGAGAAGGGCTGCGCGTCCCTCAGCGCAGCGACTCGTTCATCAGTTCCAGGATCCCTGCCCCCGGGCACAGTTCCTTTGCGCTGTAGCGATTAAATGCCATCTCCGCGGTGTTCAGGTGCTCGTGCAGGTCGACCGAATCCGGCTTGGCGTACAGGAGGCCTGTCACGATCTCCCCCTTGGCCTGATGCTCCAGGATGTAGTTCATCGCGGCATTCTTGTCGCGCGGATCGTACTCGGGATGGATCTTTCGCAGTCGCAGCACACTCCCGTCGTGCTGTTCAACTTCAACAACCTCGCCCTCGGGATAGTCAACCGTGATCTCGCTTTTCCGGGGAATGAAATCGATGCGGTTCACCGCTTCGTTATGCTCCCGCACGTAGTCGTAGCTCTTGGTGCTGCCGGGGTGGTTGTTGAACGCCACGCAGGGGCTCACGACATCAATGAACGCCGCCCCCTTGTGCGCGATCGCGGCCTTGATGATAGGCACCAGTTGCGTCTTGTCGCCGGAAAAGCTGCGTGCGACGAAGGTCGCTCCCATGATCAGCGCGAGAGACACAGTATCGACCGGCGCGTCGGTATTCTCCACTCCGCGCTTTGACCGTGACCCCTCGTCCGCCGTTGCCGAGAACTGGCCCTTGGTAAGCCCGTATACCCCATTGTTTTCCAGGATATAGACCATGTTCACTCCGCGTCGCATCACATGGGCAAACTGGCCGATGCCGATCGAAGCCGAATCCCCGTCGCCGGATACGCCGAGGTAAAGGAGATCCCGGTTGGCGAGGTTCGCGCCGGTGAGAACGGACGGCATGCGACCGTGCACCGTGTTGAAGCCGTGCGAGCTGCCAAGGAAATAGTCCGGCGTCTTCGAGCTGCAACCAATTCCTGAAAGCTTGGCAACGCGGTGCGGTTCGATGTCCATCTCCCAGCAAGCCTGGATGATCGAAGCCGAAATCGAATCGTGCCCGCACCCCGCACAGAGCGTCGATATCTTGCCCTCGTAGTCGCGGCGCGTGAATCCGACCTTGTTCGTGGGCAGTGTCGGATGGTGTAGCCTGGGTTTTGCGATGTAGGTCATGTCAGGCGGCCTTTCCCTTCTTGAGCGGCTCGACATTCATCAGCCGCACCTGCTCGCCGACTTCAGCGGTAATGAAGCGCGCCGTGATCGGCGTCCCGTCATAGTGCAGTATCGGCATCACGCGCGCCGGATCGATGTTCAGTTCGTTCACGATGAGGCCGCGCAGCTGGGCATCCCTGTTCTGCTCGACGACAAAGCACTGCTCGTGATCGAGGATGAAATCCGCGACCGAATCCGGGAACGGAAACGCGCGCACGCGCATCGTGTCGACCTGCACTCCCTGCGCCTCGAGCGACTCGATCGCTTCGTTCATCGCGGGACTGGTCGATCCGTAGTAGATCACGCCGAAGCGCGTCTTCTGAGCAGCCTCGCGCACGACGGGCTGGGGCACGAGTCCCTTGGCGGTTTCAAACTTTCGCAGCAGGCGCTGCACGTTGTAAATGTAGTCCGGCCCCGCCTCCGAGTAGGTCGCATAGGCGTTCTTCGTCGTGCCGCGCGTGAAGTAGCCTCCCTTGTTGGGGTGCGTCCCGGGATAGGTGCGGAAAGGGATTCCGTCCCCGTCCACGTCGAGGTAGCGGCCGAATTCGCGCCCTTCATCGAGCATCTCGCGGGTCATGACCTTGCCGCGGTCGTAAGTCCTGCTGTCGTCCCATTCGAATGGTTCGCACAGCCGCTGGTTCATCCCGATGTCGAGGTCGGTCATCACGAATACCGGCGTCTGCAGCCGGTCCGCGAGGTCCAGCGCCGCCGCCGCATGATCGAAGCACTCGTGCGGGTCCTCCGGGAAGAGCAGCACGTGCTTGGTGTCGCCGTGCGAGGCGTAGGCGCAGGCGAGGATATCGGACTGCTGGGTGCGCGTAGGCATGCCGGTGGATGGTCCGCCGCGCTGCACATCGATGATCGTGATTGGAATCTCTGCGAAATAGGCCAAGCCGATGAATTCGGTCATCAGCGATACACCGGGGCCCGAGGTTGCGGTAAAGGCTCGGGCACCGTTCCAGCCGGCTCCCACCACCATGCCCACGGACGCAAGTTCATCCTCTGCCTGCACGATCGCATAGCGCCGCTTGCCAGTGTCCTTGTCCAGGCGCAGCTTCGAGCAGTAGCGCTCGAACGCCTCCGCGAGCGATGACGATGGCGTGATGGGATACCAGGCACACACCGTCGCTCCGCCATAGACGCAGCCCAGACCCGCCGCGCTGTTGCCATCGACGAATATCTTGTTGCCCACGTTGTCGGCCTGCTTCACGCGCAGCCCGATGGGGTATTTCAGGTTCTGCATCGCGAAGTCGCGGCCCAACTGCAAAGCGTGCAGGTTCGGCTTGAGCAGCTTCTCCTTGCCCTTGTACTGCTCGCCGATCAGTTCGGCAATCGCGCCCGCATCCATATCGAGCAGAGCCGAAAGCGCGCCGATATAGATGATGTTCTTGAACAACTGGCGCTGGCGCGGGTCGGTATAGGTCGCATTGCAGATTTCAGTGAGCGGAAGGCCGATCACGGTGATGTCGTCGCGGAATTTCGAAGCTGGCAGCGGCTTGCTGTTGTCGTAGAACAGGTAGCCGCCAGGCTCGATCTCTTTCAGGTCCGCATTCCAGGTCTGCGGATTCATCGCAACCATCAGGTCCACCCCACCGCGCCGCCCGAGCCAGCCTTTCTCGGTCACCCGGACTTCGTACCAGGTCGGCAGGCCCTGGATGTTGGAGGGGAAGATATTGCGCGGACTCACCGGCACGCCCATCCGGAGTATCGATTTGGCGAACAGTTCGTTCGCAGAGGCCGATCCCGAGCCGTTGACGTTGGCGAATTTGATCACGAAGTCGTTGACGGCTTCGATCGGCTTTATTCCGGGCTTCATGCGGCCCTCCTGACTTTTTCCTTGCCGCGTGCCTGGGGCCTGCAAGCCGGTCCGGCATGGGTCATCTCGATGAGGAACTTCTGCATGTCCCAAGCGCCGGTCGGGCAGCGCTCGGCGCACAACCCGCAATGCAGGCAAACGTCCTCGTCCTTGATCATAACGCGCCCTGTTTTCAGGGAGTCCGACACGTACAGATCCTGTACCAGGTTCAGCGACGGCGCGGTGAGGCGCCCTCGGAGGTCGCCCTCCTCGCCGTTCTGCGTGAAGGTAATGCAGTCCATTGGGCAGATATCAACGCAGGCGTCGCACTCGATACACGCGTCCTTCGTGAACACGGTCTGCACGTCGCAGTTGAGGCAGCGCTGCGCTTCCTTGAATCCGGTCTGCGGGTCAAAGCCCAGTTCGACCTCGATCTTGATGCTCTTCAGCGTCATTTCCGCCGCCGCCCAGGGCACGACATTGCGCTCCTCCGGCGACACGTCGTTGTCATAGCTCCATTCGTGGATGCCCATCTTCTGAGAAAGCATGCGGACGTTGGGATCCGGCCGCTCGGCGATGTCCTCGCCGGAGAGCATCTTGTCGATCGAAACCGCCGCCTCATGGCCGTGCGCGACAGCCCAGATGATGTTCTTCGGGCCGAATGCGGCATCACCGCCGAAAAACACGCGCGGTATCGAAGACTGCATGGTCACCGGGTCGACCACCGGCATGCCCCATTTGTCGAATGTCAGGCCGAGGTCCTTCTCGATCCAGGGAAACGCATTTTCCTGGCCGACCGCAATCAACACGTCGTCGCATTCGACCAGTTCGTCCGGCTCGCCCGTCGGCACCAGGCTGCGGCGGTTGTTGACATCGTAGATCGCCTTCACCTTCTCAAAGGTCATCCCCGTGAGCCTGCCACCCGCATGGACGAACGCTTTGGGCACCATGAAATTGAGGATCGGTATGCCTTCGTGAATCGCGTCCTCCTTCTCCCAGGGAGACGCCTTCATCTCGTCAAAGCCCGAACGCACAATGACCTTTACGTCCTCGCCCCCCATGCGCCTTGAGGAACGGCAGCAGTCCATCGCGGTATTTCCCCCGCCCAGCACGATCACGCGACGGCCGATCTTCTCGATATGCCCGAAGGACACGGACGACAGCCAGTCGATCCCGATGTGAACGTTCTTTGCGGCTTCGTGGCGCCCCGGGATGTCGAGATCGCGCCCGCGCGGCGCACCCGTACCGACAAATACGGCGTCGTAACCCTCGGCCAGCACTTCCTTGAGAGAATCGATCCGTTTGCCGCCGCGCAACTCGACGCCCATGTCGAGGATGTAGCCCGTTTCCTCGTCGATCACCGCCTCGGGTAGCCGGAACCGCGGCACCTGCGTGCGCATGAACCCGCCGGCTTTGGCGTCCGCCTCGTAAACCACCACGTGGTAGCCGAGCGGCACCAGGTCGCGCGCCAACGTAAGGGAGGCCGGTCCCGCCCCGATGCACGCGATACGCTTGCCGTTCTTCTTGCCGGCTTTCGGAAGGCGTCCGGTGATGTCGTCCTTGTTGTCCGCGGCCACGCGCTTAAGCCTGCAGATTGCAACCGGTTCCGCCTTGGCGAGGTTTTCCTCTTCGACGCGACCACGACGACACGCCGGCTCGCACGGGCGGTCACAAGTGCGTCCAAGGATTCCGGGAAAGACGTTCGATTCCCAGTTGACCATGTAGGCGTCCGAGTAACGCCCTGCTG
>JBBQVP010000174.1:0-9063 GCA_038211455.1 Burkholderiales bacterium | reverse complement strand
TAGGTGGTCTTGTCGGCGCTGACCTCGTACTTGTCGACCATCTGCGGCTGCACGTTGAACTTCGCATCGGTCGCGAAGAGCACGTCGTAGACCATGTAGCCGTGGTTGCGCGTGATGTAGGCCGTGGTGGCGATCGGGTCGAGGATGCGCAGGTCGGCCTGCGGGATGAATTTCAGGACCTTCTGCTGGGCCTGCCCGGCAAGCGGCAACAGCATGCCGACGACCGTCGCAGCGATAGCGGCGACGGAAAACCTGCGCAATGTTCGAATCATGGATGACTCCGAGGTGGTTGTTTGGAATGCATTGCCGGCCACGGAACTCGATGGGCGGCGGAGAAGTATGCTACACAAGCACATCGCATGCCCAGTCAGGCGACTCTCTAAGCAAGGCTTGCACCCCGCTCAATCGTGGTGCAAGGGGGTGCTGGGACGCGCCGCGACAGTGCGCGGCGTGCGCGCTGGCGTCGACGGGCACTGTTCGCGGTACTGGCCTGCGTCCGGCGGCCCAGCCTATGCGCGGAATCGCACAGACCGGCTTCACCCTCCCGCGCATCCTTGCCTGCAGATCCCGCCCCTTGCGGACACTTCGAGGATGCACACACGTGAAAACCACCCAGATCGTCGGACTGCTGCTGATCATCGCCGGCGGCCTTGGGCTGCTGTACGGCGGCTTCAGCTACACCAAGGACACCACGGCGCTCAAGCTCGGCTCGATCGAACTCAAGGTGCAGGAGAAGGAATCGGTCGCGATCCCCGTGATCGTGAGCGGCGCCGCGATCGCGTTGGGCGCTTTGCTGCTTTTAGCGGGCCGGGGCCGGTAAGCGTTCAGCGCCGCACGCGGCGCCGCGCGGCGCCGAGCAACAGCCGCGAATACAGTCGGTGGAAACCCAGCAGGGCATTGAACACGGCGCCCGTTTCCGGTTTCCCGCCGGAGCGGTTGCGCCTGCGCACGACGGCCGAGCCGAAGTGCAGCAGCGTGCCGCCGCCACCTTCGAGCGCCGAAGCCATGAACCACGAGCGCGTGCGCCCGGCACCAGGGTGACATTGCAGTCCGCGTAGCCCCCGCCCTCCAGGTACATGGAAAGCAGCGCGCCCCCGGGCAGCGCGCAGGCCCGGACTTCAGCCATGCCGCGCCAGATAATTATAAAAATTTATTTGATGATCTCCGCCACAGGAGATGCTCTCCTGTCAGTGTGTGTATCGGTACTGGTACACATCTAGCGGCCGAGCACCGCGTACATCCAGGCAATGACGTAGGGTGCGGCCGCGCCGGGGGCATTCAGGTGGTCCGAGGCCGGCTCGACGATTCGGGTGTGGGAATTCGCAGGCAGTGCCGCGAAGCTGCGCTCCCGGATCGCGCGCCCCAGTCGCAGGATCATGTTCCCGCGCGCCGCCCTATTTCTGCGCGGCGGGCGCCTCGGGTTGCCCGGGCAGTTGCGTGCTCGCCGGATCGATATACGCCCATGGGCGGGCGCTGCGCGTCCAGATGTTGGCGGTGATCTTCATATTGCTCGAGTCATCGAGCGACCCGGCCCGGACAACCAGCATGTCGGGCGCGGCGGCGCGCTGGCTGTAGATCGGGGAGCCGCACTCGCCGCAGAAGTAGCGGTGCAGCGTGCGGCCGCTGTCGGCGAGGGTTGCGTGGCGCTTCGGCGTGCCCTTGGTGAGCTTGAAGGCCGAGGCCGGAATCACTGCGTTGACACTGCCCTGCGTCCCGGAGCCCTTCTGGCAGGTGGTGCAATGGCAGGCGCGCAGTTCGGTGACCGGCACGCTGAGGGTGTAGCGTATCGCGCCGCACATGCAGCCGCCGGTGAGTGGGGTGGTCATGGGGTGCGGTCCTCTTCAGTCAGTTTCCAGGCCAGATGAATTCGATGCGTATGCCGCTGGGCTCATAGCACATCATGTGTTTGGCCGGCCCCTGCCGCAACAGCTCGGGCGCGAACTCGATCTTCACGCCCTCGCTTGCCAGGCGCTTGTGCAGCGTGTTCAGCACGTCCTCGCTTTCCACCTTGAGCGCCAGATGGTGCAGGCCGACGTTGCGCTTCCTGTCGAAGGCAACCGCGGGCGCTTCCTTTGCGGCCCAAAGGGTCAGCATGATGCTGCCGTCGCTGACGAAGATCGCCGGATACTCGTCATTCCGGCGGACTTCCTTCCAGCCGAGCATGGCGGTGAAGAAGGCCGCGCTTTCTTCCAGCTTCGCTACGGTCAGCCCGACATGATGGGGGCCTTTGGTGATCGGGGTGTCCATGTGCTTTCCTCCTGTCTGTCCGGGTATTCTGACACGCTGGACACGGGCTCCGCGCTGTAGAGATAATTCTTAAGCTCTTATCACGCAATGCCCGCTCCCAGAGAGACTCAGAAGACAATCCAAGTATCGGTACCGATACACTCCAGGGTAAAACTATCTCACCCCATCCGCTTGAACCTCTCTGCCAGAAAATCCACGAACGACCGCACCTTCGCTGACAGGTGCTTGCGGCTCGCGTACACCGCATAGATCCCCAGCGGCTCACGCTCGAAATCCGCGAGCACCTGCACGAGCCTCCCCGCAGCCAGCGCCTCGGCGACGATGAACTCCGGTTCGTACACGATGCCGATGCCGTTCACCGCCGCATCCGTCAGCAGGTCGCCATTGTTCGCGTGCAGGTTGCCGCTGACCTGCACGCTGCGCTCACCACCGGAAGGATCACGAAACCGCCAGAGGTTGCTATCGGCCACATAGGAATAGGTGACGCAGTTATGTGAGGCCAGATTCTCCGGGACCTCGGGAGAGCCGTGCTTTTTCAGGTACACGGGCGAAGCGCACGCCAGCACGCGCGTCTCGCCGAGCCGGCGCGCGATGAGGTTGGCCGACCCCAGTGAACCGATCCGTATCCCCAGATCAAAACCCTCCTCCACCAGGTCGACGACGCGGTCTGACAAAGACACATCGAACCGCACCTCCGGACTGAGCGCCATGTACGCGGCCATCGCAGGCGAAAGGTGCCGGCTACCAAAGGACAACCCGCAGGTCAGCTTGATCGTCCCGCGCGGCACCTGGGTGGTCTGCGCCGCCGCCTGCTCGGCCTCCTCCAGTTCCGCGAGCACCTGCACGCAGCGCTCGTAGAACGCATGGCCCGACTCGGTGAGGGACAGCTTGCGGGTGCTGCGGTTCAGGAGGCGCGTCTGCAGGTGGGCTTCCAGGTCGGCCACCAGGCGCGAGGTTGCGGAGGTAGACAGGTCGAGCCGCTCGGCCGCGCGCGCAAAGCTGCCCAGCTCGACGACCTTGGTGAATACCGACATGGCGGTAAAACGATCCATCACCATTATCCCGCTATCCGGGATGAACAATTGCAGTCATGCCAGTTTATCCCAGCTGAAGGAATTGTCATACTGTGCGCGCGGTGTTGTTCTAACCCGTCCAATCCAAAGGAGTCTACGCATGAAGCTTTACTACTCGCCCGGTGCCTGCTCAATGGCACCACATATCGTCGCCACTGAAGCCGGCATCAAGCTCGACCTCGTCAAGGTCGACATTCCCAACAAGAAGACCGAGAACGGCGACGACTACTGGAAGATCAACCCCAAGGGCTACGTCCCCGCGCTGCAACTCGATGACGGCACGGTGCTGACCGAAGTCGGCGTGATCTGCCAGTACCTCGCCGACCAGAAACCCGAATCGGGCCTCGCCGCAAAGGCCGGCACGATGGAGCGCTATCACCAGATGGAAGCGCTGAATTTCTCGGCCACTGAAGTCCACAAGACCCTGGGCGCGTTTTTCAACCCGAAGATGACCCCCGAGTCGAAAGAGATCCAGATGGGGGTGGTCGAGCGGCGCTTCACCCCGTTCGAGAAATCCCTCGCGGGCAAGCAGTTCGTGATGGGCGACAAGTTCACCGCACCCGATGCCTATCTCTTCACGGTGCTCAACTGGACCAATCCTCTGAAGATTGATCTCGGCAAGTGGCCCAACATCAAGGCGTACATGGGACGGGTCGGCGCGCGGCCGAAGGTGCAGGAAACGATGAAGGCCGAAGGCCTCATCAAGTAAGGAGGAGAAACGCGATGTCCCGCCTGCCCGTGCACATGCCGGTCGTGTTCGTCTCCCACGGGGCCCCCACGCATGCGCTCGACGCGGGTGCGGCGGGGCTCGCCTGGGAGGCGCTCGGCCGCGACCTGCCGCGGCCGCAGGCGGTACTCGCCATCTCGCCGCACTGGGATACCGAGGCGCCGATGGTCAGCGCCGCGGAACTCCCCGAAACGATTCACGACTTCCACGGTTTTCCCGCACCGCTCTACGACATCCGCTATCCGGCGCCCGGTGCGCCGGAACTCGCGTGTCGCACAACGTCCTTGCTCGAAGACGCCGGCATCCGCACCGCGGTGCATCCGAACCGCGGGCTCGATCACGGCGCGTGGGTGCCGCTGCGGCGCATGTATCCGGAGGCTGATGTTCCCGTCACGCAACTCACCACCCAGTTCCGCAAGGGACCCGAACACCATTACAGGCTGGGCCGGGCGCTGAAGAAACTCACCGGAGAAGGTGTGCTGGTATTCGCCACCGGCGGCATCACCCACAACCTGCGGGAATTCTTCAACGACATCCCGCCGGGCCAGGCCGCGCCCTATGTGGATGCGTTCCGCAACTGGATGCTGGAAAAAATCCAGGCGGGCGACATCGCGGCATTGCTCGACTACCGCGCCCGCGCGCCGCACGCCGCGCGCGCGCATCCCACCGACGACCACCTGATGCCGCTCTACGTCGCGCTTGGCGCGGCGGAAAACCCGGCGGCGGTGAAACGCACCCACGACAGCGTCGACCGCGGCGTGATGGCGATGGACGCGTACGTGTTCGGCTGACCGGCCCTGCGCGCCGTTGCCGGCGCATACAATGTCCGCTCCCCACCGCAGACGAGGCACGGGCATGACCGACACCATCGCCACCCTGATAGAACGCCGCTTCGGACTGCCGACCGAAGCCGGAAAAAACCTGCCCGCCACCGGCACGATCGCCGGCATGCTTGCGCGCCGCTCGCAGCGCCGTTTCACCAGCGAGCCCGTCAGTGAAGAACTGTTCGAGATCGTGCTCGCCGCGGCGCTGTCGGCGCCGGCCAAGTCGGACCTGCAGCAGGCGAGCATCGTGGTGGTGCGCGACGCAGGGCAGCGAACGGCACTCCAGGCCCTGATGGAATCGATGCCCTGGATCCCGCAAGCGCCACTCTTCCTCGTGTTCTGCGGCGACAACCGGCGCATGCGCCGCATCTCCGAGTTGCGCGGCAAGCCCTTTCCGAACGACACCCTCGACATGTTCATGAACGCCGCGGTCGACGCAGGCATCGTGATGCAGGCGTTCATCACCGCGGCCGAATCACAGGGCCTGGGCTGTTGCCCCATCAGCCTGATCCGCAATCATGTCGAAGCGCTCGGTTCCCTGCTGGAACTGCCGCAAGGCGTGTTCCCGGTCGCGGGCCTGGCCGTCGGCCATCCCGACGGCCAGGGCAGATTCAGCATGCGCCTGCCGCCTGCGATCACGGTGCACACCGACCGCTACGACGGCAGGAATTTCGATGCCGCACTCGCGGCCTACGACGCGCGCCGCGCGCTCGCCGAGCCACCGGTGCCCGGCAAGCAGCGTTTCAGCGAGAAATGGGGCGAGGTCGAGAATTACACCTGGTCGGAAGACAAGGCGCGCCAGTATTCGGTGCCCGAGCGCCACAGCTTCGGGCCGTACGTGCGCGGACAGGGCTTTTCGCTCAAGTAGCGCCGGCTTGACCAGCAACGGTCAATTCCGGCAACATGGGCCGCGTCAAACGGACCGCCAGACACAAAGCCAGCCGCGGCATCACGTCGCGAGCCCAGATCCGCAACCTACCAGAGGACCGAACATGAGACAGTTCAACAAGGCAATCGCCGCTGCATTGACCGCCGCGGCATTCATCCCGGGCGCCGCACTGGCGCAGGGCACGGTAAAAATCGGCATGGTCACATTTTTGTCGGGTCCGGCAGCCGCGCCGTTCGGCGTACCTGCCAAGAACGCCGCCGAGCTGGTGGTCGACCACCTGAACAAAGGCTCAGCCCCGGCGCCCTACGCCACCAAAGGTTTCGGTGGCGCGAGCCTCGAGACGGTCATCATCGACGAGGCGGGCAGCAGCACGACCCAGGTCACGGAGTTTCGCAACCTGGTCCAGCGCAGCAAGGTCGACGTCGTGATCGGCTATGTGTCGAGCGGCAACTGTCTCGCGATCGCACCGGTGGCCGAGGAACTGAAAGCCCTCACCAACTTCTTCGACTGCGGCACACCGCGGATCTTCGAGGACGGCAGCTACAAGTACGTGTTCCGCACCTCGCCCACGGCGACCATGGACAACGTCGGCGCGGCGCTCTATATCAAGGACATCAAGCCGAACCTCAAGTCGATCGCCGGCATCAACCAGAACTACGCCTGGGGGCAGGATTCCTGGGCCGACTTCGAGGCCACGAT
The DNA here is from genome assembly GCA_038211455.1 of Burkholderiales bacterium. Taxonomy (GTDB): domain Bacteria; phylum Pseudomonadota; class Gammaproteobacteria; order Burkholderiales; family SG8-39; genus SZAS-79. The sequence goes on along the minus strand of JBBQVP010000174.1, from coordinate 2,604 downwards.
CAAGCACCTGTTCCCGGGCGTCGCGGTAAAGACCTCGCAGATGCCCAAGCTCTTCGCGGGCCAGTACAACACCGAAATTTCGTCGCTGCTCGGCGAGAAGCCCGACGTGATCCATTCCAGCTTCTTCGACGGCGACCTCGAGGCGCTGCTCTTGCAGGGCGAGCCGCGCAACCTGTTCAAGGGCAGCATGGGCGTGCTGACCACGGGCGAGACCGCGATGCACAAGCTGGCCAAGCAGATTCCCGACGGCACCCTGCTCGGTGCACGCGGACCGTTCGGCCCCTATGCGCCGGACAACGCGCTTAACCGCTGGTTCCTGAAGGAGTACGTGGCGAAGTTCAAGGACCAGCCCAACTACGCCTCCTACCAGATGACGCAGGCTATCCTCGGCGTGAAAACCGCATGGGAGAAAGCGCAAGCGGCCAACGGCGGCAAGCGCCCCTCGACCGACCAGATCGTAGCTGCGTTCGAGAAGCTCAAGTTCGAAGGCCCCGGCGGGACGGTCGACATGGCCAACGGCAAGGGCCACCAGGCGATCATGGAAACGGCCTATGGCATGACCAAGGTGGTTAATGGAAAAATCTCGGTCACCAATGTCAAGCGCTATCCTGCCAACAAGGTCAACCCGCCTGACGGCGTCAAGGCGGCGGACTGGATCAAAGGCGGCTTCAAGTAACAGGAACCCCGCAACCGCGGCCGCCCCTGCCGGGGCAGCCGCGGTGACGGAAGCGCCACTCACCACAGCTACGTGAATCAACTCTTCGCCGTCGTCGTCGACGGTATCGTCTACTCTGCCTGGCTGTTCATCGCAGCCGTCGGCATGACGCTGATCTACGGCGTCATGAAGATCGTCAATATCACCCACGGCAGCTTCTACACGCTGGGCGCCTACGCTGCCGCCTCGCTCGCCGGTGCATGGCTCGCCCACGGCTATCCGCCGATGCTTTCCTACGGGGTGCTGCTCGTCTCGGCGATTCTTGTCACGCTGGTCGTGGCCCCGCTGATCGAGCGCGGAATCCTGCGCTTCATGTATGCCAAGGACGAGGTCGTGATCCTGCTGATCACCTATGCCCTGTTCCTGATCCTCGAGGACACCATCAAGCTGGTCTGGGGCGTCAACCCGTACTACATCGCTGAACCATACGGGCTGCTTGGCAGCTTCGAGATCGCCGGACTGTCGTACCCCACCTACAACCTGATCCTGGTCGGGCTGGCGATCGCCTCCGGCGCGGGCCTGGCCTGGCTGCTCAACAGCACGCGCACCGGCAAGCTGCTGCGCGCGGTGATTCACGACCCCGAGGTCAGCCGCGCGATGGGCGTCAACGTCGACCGGTTCTACTTCATCACCTTCACCTTCGGTTCCATGCTCGCTGCGATCGGCGGCGCGTTCACTGCGCCGACGCTTTCCGTGGTCCCCGGCCTCGGAGTTGAGGTCGTCGTTCTGTCGTTTGCCGTCGTGGTGATCGGCGGCCTGGGCAGCCTGCCGGGCGCGGCGCTGGGTGCGGTGATGGTGGGCCTCGTGCGCTCGGCCTCGATTCACTACATGCCCCAGGTGGAACTGTTCGTAATCTACTTCGTGATGGCCATGGTGCTCGCGTTCCGGCCGCGCGGCCTGTTCAGCCTCGCCGAGGCACGCAAGATATGAGCCGCGACCGCACCCACATCGCGCTTGGGGTGATCCTCGTCGCGATCATCGCGTTCGGATCGTTCCTGCCCAAGTGGGCACTGTTCCTGCTCACGATAGCGATTGCGCGCGGCCTCGTCGCCCTTGGCCTGATGATGATGTTGCGCATGGGGCTGGTGTCGTTCGGGCAGGCGCTCTACTACTGCCTGGGCGCCTACACCGCGGGCAGCATCGGGCGTTTCTTATCGATCAGCGACATCTTCCTGCAGATGCTCGCAGGCGCCCTGGTCGCTGCGCTGTTCGCCTGGATCCTCGGATTCCTGCTCGCGAAATACCGCGGCATCTTCTTCGGCCTGCTGAGCCTGGCGCTTTCGATGATCCTGTATGGCGTGCTCGTAAAAAACGAAGCGTTCGGCTCCACCGACGGCATCAACGTCCTGCCCTCGACGCTGTTCGGCTGGCGGCCCGAGCAGGACATCCTGCGCTACGCCATTGTCGTGTCAGCTGCCTGCATCGCCGCGCTCGCCGTGCTGCTCGTGCACCGCTACCTCAGCACCCCGCAAGGGCGGCTTGCCCCGGCAATCAAGGACAATGAGATCCGGGTCGAATACATGGGCGCCTCGGCGCGCAAGGCGATCCACGTGACCTACGTGATCGCCGCGGCGCTGGCCGGCGTGGGCGGCGCGCTCGCCGCAACTTCGGTCGGGCACATCGACCCCGAAATGGCCTACTGGACCACCTCTGGCGAATTCATCTTCATCACGATCCTCGCCGGGACCGGCAACGTGCTCGCGCCGTTCCTCGGCGCGCTGATCTACGGGATCATCCATACGGTGGCCTTCGACCTCTCGCCCAATACCTGGCAGATGACGCTCGGCGCATCGCTGCTGGTGGTGATCGTGTTCCTGCCCAACGGCGTGTGGTCGCTGTTCGGAAAGCGCATGCGCAAGGCGGCCTGAGATGGCAGTCATCCTGGATGC
>JBBQVP010000173.1:0-9155 GCA_038211455.1 Burkholderiales bacterium | reverse complement strand
CCGAGCACGACGAGATCGAGTGGAAGCATCCGTGGAGGCACGATAGGATGTATCACGAGCGGGGATACCCGCACGCGCCGTGCGTCCGCCATTGCGCCGGTCGCCATCAGATTCCACACCTGCACGCTCGGAACTTTCGAGATGCGCCACACGGCGCCGAGCGCAAGAAGGGCCTGCGGGAAGTACGGCACCTCCCGCTGTGGGAACCCGTCCATCGAGATCGCCGTCGGCTTCTCGAACAGTTCAAAGTAGGCCTGCGTCACCGGGGCTTGCAAACGCAACTCCTGCAGCGCCCTCTCGCGAACCTTCTGGTCCTGGTTCGCGGGCCGCGGCAGCAGTTGTTCCTCGATGGCCGCATGCGACGAGTTGGCGGCGACCGCGATGCCGCCGGCCACGCGGCCGAGGGACAGCGGCGTGTCGCCGGCCAGAACGTCCACCGAGGCGAAGCGCCAACGGTGGGTTTTGGTTCCGCTCTGCGCCAGTGAGATTCCCTTGAGAGGGCCTTGGCCGTTGCTGTCGAGGTCCAGGAGCCAGGGGATCACTGCGGCACGGGCTTGCGGGTCGATGGCCTCCGGGTCCACGTCGAACAGCGTGTAAGAGCCGCCATGGATCACCGGTCGCCATTGCATCGCCAGTCCAGTGAACGCAGGCGCTAGGTGCTGGTCGCTCCAGCCGGACTGCGCGACGTTTCGCCGGCCCACGCCGGGGTGTTTCAACGCGTCTTCCGATGTGCGGTTGCCGCGGTACTTGCCCTTCCTGTATCGGGCCGCGTAGACGTAGAACGTGTCGTTGCCGCGCGTCGATTCAAAGAATGTATGCGCGGGCTCCACGCATGCGCGGTCCAGCGAGGACCATGTCAGCTTCTCGCCATCCTTGGGGCCCAGCGTGTGCAGCACGCACATCAGAGTACGCCAGGGGGCGCCGATCCCCAGGCCCTCGTTCATCTTCGTCAGCACGGCCGGCGGCAGGAGGTGATCGCTCAGCCGCACTTCTACGGTGTGTTCCAGCAGGGGGTGCGTGGCATCCGCCGGCCCGATCTCCACCAGGCGCGACCACTTCCGGTAATCCGTGGTCCAACCCAGTTGGTTCTCCTGGCTCTCGTCGTCGACACCCACTTGCACTGCGGTTGGCCACCGCAGGACGCTTGTGCTACTGAACGTATGGCTGATCCGCAACCGGTGCGCGTCGGCGTCCTGCCCGACGCCCGAGAAGAGATGATGTATCCGCAGCGTTCCTGTCGACTCCCTGCCGGTCAGCTCGAAGTGGAATGCCGCCTCCGCCTTTGAACGGGGCCAGCCGCCATCGTCCGCGAATACGTGGGCCAGCATGCCGGATACGCGGAAGTCGCTGGCGCCGAAACCGAGCAGGGGTTGAACCTTGGCGAACACGCCGTCGATGGCCAGCGTCACGGCACCGGTCGCGTGCGAAGCCTGGAGCACCCCGCAGGACTCCTGCTTCGAAAGGTTCAGCCAGGTCCAATCGCCACTCCCGTCGCGGGTGAACAAGCTTGCACCTGCCGAGTTCAGCAAATTGAACGCCAGTTCAATCTCGATCGATGTTTTCCAGTCGCCATTGACCCGTTCCAGGACCAGTCGAACTTCGGTCGCCTGCGCCGCCGCGGTGCCGTCTTTCACGGCGGGCGCGAGTGGTGGGTTGTCCGCCGCGTTGCAGATGATGGACAGCTTGCCGGCGGCGAAGTCCCTGACCCTGCCGTGCAGCGCGCGCTCGCTGCCGAGCAGCCGCGCATGAAGGGTCGCAGTCTGTTTCGTCGGATCCAGCTTGACGATGGCGGCGATGACCTCGTCACCGCCTGCATGTGTCTGCGTGGCGGACACGCGCAGCGTGGCCGTGCCGCCTCCTTCGGGCTCAGCAACCGTGATCGCGTCCCCGGTGTCGTCCACCTTCGCGAAGTGCAGGCTCAGTTTCCCATCGGCCAGTTCGAGCAGGAAGTGGTCGCCTTCCAGGTACGGCTCTTCCGGTCCGAATGGCCCCTGCCCCGGCTCGCCGGCCCAAGGCCCCTGGAGCGCCGACAGGTTCAAGCGTCCGAGCACCGAGAACGAGACCACCTGCGGTCCCTCCGCGGTGTCCCGCAACGTCAACTTCCAAAGTCGCAGGGGCGTGAAGGCGAGCGGGCCCCACAGAATGTCGTAGCGCCTGTGCGACTCGCCGTTGAGGCTGGTCTCGAAGATGCGCCATTCGTGCAGACTGCTGCCGAAGGCCTCGGCATCGAAGGCCTTGCCGTTCTCGCCCGGCGAGTTCTCGCTGAAGTTGTGCGCGCCATCGAACGCGTACGTGGCATCCGTGACGGCAACCGGCAAGTCGCGGGCGAAGAACCCGAGGCGTGCGCGACCGCCATCCGGCAGCTCAGCAACGACCTGCACCGTCTTCGGCAGGGTCAGGAGTGCGAAATCCTTCGTATGCCACTCCGTGTCGAGAGAGCGAGCGCTCCGCAGCAGGCAGGCGCCAATTCCATGCAGGCGCTCTGCCTTGGACGCGATCGAGAATCCCCTCGAGTCCATCTGCAGCGAGTCGGCATCGATCGTGGAGGCCGCCATCCCCACCACCGTCATCGCATCTCCATCCGGCACGATCCCCTGACCGGCGATGCGGAACGGCAGCGGCTTGCCTTCTTCGCCGAAGCCCGGCAGCGCCCGCGCCATGGCATATGTCTCGCCAGCGATCCGGTAGGAGCCTAGCGGCACCGGCTTCTTGAAGTCAAAGGCGCCCGCCGGCAGCATCATGTCGATCGTGATCGGCGTTTTCCAGGGATAAGGCTCTACTAGGCCGATCACCTCCTGCGCCGATGTCTTGCCGTCGGCGACAATCCAGTCGCCGTGCGCGAACCGGGACTGGCCCCAGGACAATTGCAGCTTGTCGAAGGCGCGCAGCCAAGTGGTTTCAAGCTCCTCCGCTTGCAGCGCGGTCACGCCGGACGGCGGGGCGATGCCTTCCCCCGTCTTCGGCCGCGGAAGCTCCACGTTGCCGAAGAATTCGTCGAGCGCCGGCAGGCCATGGCGCAACCGTGCCCTCCAGGTCCAGCTGTTGACGGGCCTGGAACCCGTGGCACCGGTCAACTCCGGCCGCAGCTGGACACCTGGCAGCGTGGGCATCACGCTGTCCTGCAGGTCCTGCGTGGTGATCCAGCCAAGCCCACCGTCGTAAAGTGCCTCGCCGACGAATCGATTCGTCCTGACAACGATTTCCAGCACCGCGGGTCGGGCTTCCTTTGCCGCCGCAACCAGCCGCACCGGCAACAAGCTGCGCGAGACCGAGGCTTTGGTTGATCCGCGCGAGCTGCGCGTGAGCGGAGCGATGCTCACGCTGCCGTAGCGCTCGTCCCGCATCCATGCCCGGCCACCCTCGGCAAGCGGCAGGCTCAGGCTCCAATCGTCCTTGCCATGACGAAAGCTGCCTGTCCACCATCTTCCGCTCGTGCGCTGGACACCGAATTCGATCGGAAGGTCGCGGGTCGCCGCGTCGCCTGCGGCAAGCGTGGGCAGCACCTCTTCCGGCGTCGGGCTGCCTTCGAGCACGAAAAGATAACCCTCGAGCCGGCCAGTGGCTTCGCGGGTGCTGACGACGACTTCGGTGGCCTTGAATGCCCCCGCGTCACCCGTCCAGACGACCGAGACACCGCAATGTTTCGCCGACTCGACCGTCAATACGCGGCCGCTGAGCCACAGCGGACCTTTGGCCACCAGTTTGCCCTGAAGCGCTGCGGTACCGCCTACGGCCGATGGGCCGGACATGTCTGCTTCGACGGCTGTGGGCACGGGCAACTGCAGAATGCCGCTTTGCACGGGAATGAACAGGGCCGGCAGCGGCTCGCGCGGCGCAAGTGCGTGCGCGTCGACCAGTGCCGGTTCAAGGCGTCTGGCGGTCGCATCGAGACCGATGACCACCGCTTGCGTTGACGGGAATTCCGAACGCGTGGCCCACCTGCCCTTGGAATCCGGTTGGAAGCTGATGACTATGCCGCCACCCACCGGCTGGTTCAATTCCAGTGTCACCTGCGGCACGGTTCCGCCGCGCAGCATTCGCGCCGCGGTGACGACTACGGAGGCCAGCGCGGTCTCTCCCGCATACTCCGAACGGATGCGCGCATCGAAAGTCCGTTCGTCGAGCCACACTGTCCAGCGCGAGAAGCGGTGTCCACCCTCGTCGTGGCTGCGCTGGGCGTCGATGGCGAACCTGCCGTTGGTCTCCAGCAGTGGCCAACGAAACGAAGGGACCACCGGGCGGACGTCGAAGCGCACGTCGGCCGGCGCGCCGATGGCGCGCAATGCCGCGAACGCGGAAGCGAGTCGCGCCTCCATCGCATCGAGCGCCGCCTGGTCCTTGCAACCCACCAGACGCAGGAAGGCGCGCTCCTCGTCCGCCTCCAGACGCACGATCACTTCGATCGTTCCGTCGGCGCGTGCGCCAGGCCCCAGGTCGGCGGTGGGGTCCGGCAGGTGCGCACAGAACTCCACACCCTCGGCCGTGAGTTCGATCGGGAGCCCGTCGGCACCGGTCGCCGGAACGAACTTTAGGCCGCCGAGCACTTCCGTGGCCTGCAGGCCCAGCGCACTGGCCAGAGATGGATGTGATTCCCGCCGCAGCACCGCCGGCAGCCGCCCTTCCACCACGCGGAAGTACGGCAGATTCATCGTGGCCTTGCCGATGTGAGCGAATTCCTGCGTCGGCCAGGCTCCGTTTGCGGGGGTCACAACCAGGGCGGGCAATGAGTCCGTCGCACTCGCAAGCCGAGCCGGCAGCAGCTCGCCTTGACGCTCTTTGCCTTTCCATTGGAGCAAGAGCGTTTTCGGGTTGTTCTCCGTATAGGCGCCGAGCAGCGTCGGCGTCCTGAAATCGACCGAATAATTTCCCGGGCCAATGACATCGATGACAAGCTTGTCGGTGGTCGTCTTCTCCTCGAGCACGGTGACGCCCATGCGCTTGAACACCACTGGGCGTTCCCCGTCTCCCGGGTATTCGAGGTCCAGCTTCGCCAGCCACTTGATTCCCGCGGACGCATTGCGCGCGCCACCGAGGAAGATGGCGTTGCTGTCCGGCCTGCTCGGTACTTCGCTCATGGTTGCTCTCCGTATGTGCGCTCGAACTCGGAGTCGATCGGAACTTCGGCACCGCGCGTGACGATCAGCACGGGCCGCCGGCCCAATCCGAACAACTGTTCCTGGGCCAGTTCGCGAAGGCGCGTGACGCTCGCGGCAGCAATCCCCGCTATCGGCGCGAGTTCGGCATCCGCCGGCGGCTTCCACAAGACCACCGCGGCGGGTGTGGATGTGCCGGACAACTTGGCATCGATGGCCTGGAGGGACGGCCTCAGCTCAGCGGCATCGAAGGGCAGGCTGAAAGGCACCTCGATGGCCTCCCCAGGGTTGGCGGCCCACTGCACGAACACGGTAGCAGCGCCTGCCGCACCCAATCGCTCGAGTCGCTCCAGCACGGCGTCTAACCTGGCCCAGTCGGGCACGCCGCCGGGCAGCCACACGGTAACCGGCGAATGAAGCAGCCCGAAGACCGCTGGATGCCAAGCTGCCCACCGCTCCACGTCCCGTGTGAAGTCTTGGTCTCCGTCTAACGCGGGCTTCAGCAGAGGAGCGAAGCCGCCGAAAGGTCCTTCGATCTGTTGCTGCCGGCGCACGAAGTGCTCTCGCATCGCCCGGTGGAATGCGGATGCGAGCTTCCGGCCGCACGCGTCCGGAATTTTCTCCAAAAAGGTCATCACCTCCGCCCGATCTAGCGCTGGCAGGCCCAGATCTTCCGGAACGTCAAAACCTATGATCGTGACGGTGAAGGATGGCGCAGAGACTACGGATGGCAGGCCAGCGAACCATCCGCTGATCTGCTTGTGCGCGGTGTCGCCATCGGATCCGAAATACCTAGACCATTCCTCGTCCTGCGCGCCTTCGGCGGTGCAGATCGCGCGAAGGTCCTCAACGAAGGCGGCGGCTTCAAGCATGGCCGGGATGCCCTTATCCCTCCATTTCGCCAGCTCCGTAGCGACATTGCGGCAATGGTCTGCAAGCGACGTCCAGTCACGGCCGGTCGCGCCGGTCGGCGGCTTGGTCACTTCCACGTCCAAGGAACGCAGCGGCGCGACGCGCTTCCACGCATCCAGCGCATCCCCGGGTTCAAGCTTTAGAAGCTCCAGACAGGTCGAGGCGTCGGGCGGCAGTTCGACGGGCGGTGGCGGCCCATCCTTCGCAGCCCCGGCTTTCGGCTTCGCTTCGACTAGCATCGTCCAGGCCTTGCCATCGCGCTTCGGTTCGATTCTCTTCATGCCAGGCGCGTCCTGCGCCGACGTGAAACGCGTGCCCGGCTCCTGCAAGGCATAAACGGCCGCGTTCCGGCCATCCGGCGCAGCCAGCAGTTCGAGCTCCGGCTGCCAGGCACTCGTCGCACCGGGCTTGCCGGCTGCGATCGCGATGCGGTAACCGGTCGAGGGTTCCGGCAGGTGGACGACCGGGCTGAACGCGTCGGGCCATTGCCGGTCCGATCCGGCTTGCCACAGCGCCACGTCCGCCTTCTCCATGCAATCGACGAAACGCACCGCGGGGACGGTGAACGTGATCGTTGTTGCCCCGGCATCGTTCCTTGAGACTGAATACGCTGGCTTCCGCACCAGGTCCTGGTGGTGCCCCTCGCGCCACGGCAGTTGCAGGCGCGAGAAGCCTTCGGCGAAGGTGGCACCAGTCGGCTCCGACACCATCACGCCCGCGCTCGCGTGCACCAGTGCGTGGATTCGGAAGAAGTAGGGCAGGCTGCGTGCACGCACCACTGTCGCGCCCATCCATGCATCCGGCACGCGTCCACGCAGGTCATCGAAGTCGCCGTCCGGTGCCGGGTCCATCGTCACATCCAGCAGGTCGTCACCGATCGGTGCGTCGAGGCCGCCGAAGGGTGCGAGCGCATCGAGCGAAGCATCGAGCGCTGTTGCCCACTGCCGATGCGCGAACTCGCGCCAGAAGCCTACGCCGATCCCGTGCTGCGCCACACGCGCCTGCATGGCGCGATTCGCGTGCGCGAGCACCTGGTCCGCTGTGTGCGCGACTACGAGTTCGAGCGCCTGGCGCCGTGGCAGGCGCACTGCGGACAGGATGACCGGTTTGGCCACGGGCTCCGTGCGCGGCAACGTGCCGTCCGCGAAGCGGTCGTTCCACAGCGCCCAGCGCTTCTTGCCGTCCTTGTCCGTGGGCAACCCGCGTAGCAACCCCTTCGGCGCCGCATAGCGGTACACCTTGCCATTCACGAAGGCGGTGGGCGTCAGGGTGGTGAGGGATTCGAAGCGCCCGAAAGGCCGCACCGCGTACCGGCGCCGAGCGCCGAAACGTTCGGACTCCACGTGAACCACCGACAACATGCCATCGGCGCCCACTGGCACGCGCCACGCGCCGGGGTCTGCCAGCGTTCCGAGCGAGAACGACAGGTCTTCGCCCGGGGCGATGGCTGCGGAATGTTCGAGGTGGCAACGCCAGAAATCCACGGCGCGCCGTGCCGTGTCGATGGCGTCCGTCTCGTTGGGGATCGGGCCCATCGTTCCGAAACGCCGCGATGCGTAATAGCGCAGGCGCGTCACCGCCTTGGATGGTTCGAGCAGGTCGTCGATGAGGATGCGGCGCCAGTCGGCCGGCGACAGGTCTTCGAACAGGCCGAATGGTTCCACGCCACCCTGGCCTTCGTCAGGCCACGCATCGGGCATTCCGACTTCCCTGACAGCCTTCGCGTCTTCTTCCCCCGTCGAAAGCTCGGGGATCAGCTTGAACGGAACGCCGGAAACCTCTTTGGGCCGCAGGATGCAGGACCGCACGAAGAAAACACGCTCCCGAACCGACTTGCCGAGTTCGATCTTTGCCGGATGGTCCTTGTCGATACGCGCCGCGTGCGGCTGCGCGAACGGCGCTGCCTCGACCACGTCGAAGAACACCGGCCATGCGCCGTCCTCGCCCACGCTCGGCCGGATCTCCAGCGCCGCGATGCCCGCATCGACCGTCAGCCGGTGGTAACGCACCCTGTGGAACTCCGCGTCCGGCTGCAACCGGTCGGGGACCGGACGCAAAGCGATCTGTACCGAAGCCAGGGTGTTCCGGTCGATCATCTGCCGCTGCTCGTCGCCCATGGGATCGCGCTGCCCGCCATCGAACCAGAACAGCCGCGCGTTGCCCCAGGGCGCGGTGACGAGATCGACAAACGGCGATCCAAGGTCGTCGCGTGCATCGGCATAACGCCCGCGCGCGCGCACGAGCGCTACGTGTACATGCGCCAGTAGCGCTTTGCCGAGCAGGAAGTCGCCCGCTTCGGTGTCGTAGAGGCGAAACCCCGTGGCGAGCCCGAGCACTCTCAGGCCGGCCCACCCGTAAGGGTCGCGGGCTGAGGGCAACTCGTCTTGGAATGCGGCGAACGTGGTGGCGCTGGTCTGTGGATCGGCGTCTCGCACGACTTCGTAGCGCCGGTAGAACTTGCCCGGCTCAACGCCGCCGTCTTTCTGCGGCGCATACAGCATGAAGTCGAGAGCGTCCGCAAGCACTGGGTGCAACACGGTCAGCGGGTTGAATGTCAGACGTTCCGCGTGCAAGACCACATCGGCGGCGGCGGTCACTGGCTTAGCGACGGCTTCGACGAGGATCCGCACATGGAAGAAGACCTTCGGGTCGGCCTTGACCGCGGCGACCCATGCCTCATCGGCGCCCTCGAACGTGAGGCACAGGGCCTGCAGCAGTTGACGCAGCCTGGCGGCAGTGAAGCGCTCCTTCGCACAGGAGAATCGCGCCACATGCGCCGTTGCGTCCCACTCGCGTCCCAACCAAGCCACGTCCATGCCGTCCGGTGAAACAGCGATCTCCGGAACCGGCAACCTGTGTGCTCCGCCGGTCGCGGGCCATGACTCCAGGCGCACGCAGATCGACTGCGGCTGTCCACACGAGAGCAGGCCGGCGATCAGCGCTTCGTCGGGAGCGGAACAGAGTGAGCGCCTGAGCATCGGACGCGGGAACACGGCGAGCGATTCCGCTGCGGAGAACCATGGCGCGAGCCGAGGCCGTCCGGCGGCGGCCCTGGGACGCTCGTCCGGCAGTTTCGACGGCGCGCCATGGCCGTTCCGGGCGGCGGCGTCGATACGCGCCATCTCGCTCGGGTAAGCGGTTTCGATCTTG
>JBBQVP010000172.1:0-9161 GCA_038211455.1 Burkholderiales bacterium | reverse complement strand
GTTCGCAATCCCGACCCTGAAGTCGGATTCGCGCGGCATGCTGACGTCGGGAAAGTTGACGGCGTTGCGGATATTGCCGTTCTCGAGGTAATCGCACACCTGCTCGCCCAGCATGATCGCGCTGTTTTCCTCCGCCTCCCGGGTCGATGCGCCGAGGTGCGGCAACGCGATCACTTCGGGAACCCCGATGAGCCCGGCCGAGGGAAAATCGGTGACATAGGCGCGCAGGCGGTGGGTGCGGATTCCCTTCAGTATCGCCTCCTCCGAGACCACGCCTTCGCGTGAGAAGTTGAGCAGGATCGCCCCGGGCCTGAACAGTTCGACGCTGTTCGCGTTGATCAGGTCGCGAGTCTTCTCGACCAGCGGGATGTGCAGGCTGAGGAAGTGGCTCGCCTTGATGACTTCGTCGATCGAGTTCGCGCGCCGCACCTGCGAAGGCAGGCTCCATGCCGCATCGACGGTGATCTCGGGATCGAAGCCGAGCACGTGCATGCCCAGACGAATCGCCGCGTCCGCCACCAGGCTGCCGACGCGCCCCAGACCGATCACGCCCAGCGTATGGCCGGGCAGTTCGATGCCGGAAAACCTTTTCTTGCCGTCTTCGACGCGTTTTTCCAGGTCCGGCGCAGTGACATCGAGCCCGCGCACGAACTCGAGCGCCGCAGGCAGGTTGCGCGCACCAAGCAGCATCCCGGCCAGGACGAGTTCCTTGACCGCGTTCGCGTTCGCGCCCGGCGCGTTGAAGACCGGAAGGCCGCGCGAGGAGAGCGCGGCCACCGGGATGTTGTTCGTCCCCGCCCCCGCCCGGCCGACAGCAAGCAGGCGTGGACCGAATTCCATCGCGTGCAGGTCCTGCGAGCGCACCAGCACGACTTCGGGAGAGGTCGCCTCCTTCACCAGCGCGTAGCGCCTGGCCTCGAACCGCTTCAGGCCGACTGCGGCGATCTGGTTGAGGACCAGTACTTCGGTCTTGCGCGGCGTGTGCCGGGCGGCGGGTTTAGCCATGCGACTTTTCAAACTCCTGCATGTATTCGGCCAGCGCGCGTACTCCTTCAATCGGCATCGCGTTGTAGATCGAGGCGCGCATTCCGCCGACGATGCGGTGGCCCTTGAGCTGGATCATCCCGCGCTCCACGGCGCCCTTCAGAAACGCCGCGTCGAGCTTGTCGTCGGCAAGCGTGAAGGGAATGTTCATGAGCGAGCGATCGGCTTTTGCGACCGGCGAGCGGAAGAAGCTGCTCGCATCGAGCACGTCGTAGATCAGCTTTGCCTTCGCCCTGTTGCGCCATTCCATCTCGGCCAGACCACCCAGCTGCTTGAGCCACTTGAACACCAGTCCGGCGATATACATCGAATAGGTCGCCGGTGTGTTGAGCATCGACTCGGCGCCAGCCTGCAGCTTGTAGTCGAGCACGCTCGGCGTTCCCTTGCCCGCATGCCCGATGAGGTCCTCGCGCACGATCACGATCGTCAGTCCCGCGGGACCGATGTTCTTCTGCGCTCCGGCGTAGATCAGCCCGAACTTCGATACGTCCAGCGGGCGGGACAGGATGTGCGAAGACGCATCCGCGACCAGCGGCACGTCGCCAGTATCCGGTATCCAGTGGAACTCGACGCCGCCGATCGTCTCGTTTGAACAGTAGTGCACGTACGCCGCATCACTGCGCACCTTCCACTCGGCCTGCGCGGGCGCACAGCTGAAATTGCGGTCCTCCGAACTCGCGGCGATATTCACGTCGCAATATGCGGCGGCTTCCTTGGCCGCCTTCTTCGACCACTCGCCGGTGAGTACATAGTCGGCGCCAGTCCTGCCGGCGAGCAGGTTGAGCGGGATCGCGGCGAACTGCAGGGTCGCGCCGCCGGACAGGAACAGCACCTTGTAGCCGGCGGGGATCGCGAGAAGCTCGCGCAGGTCGCCTTCCATCTCGGCGGCAATGCCCATGAACTCCTTGCCGCGATGGCTCATCTCCATCACGCTCATGCCGGACCCGTGCCAGTCGAGCATCTCGTCGCCCGCGCGCGCGAGCACTTCCTGCGGCAGGACCGCGGGACCAGCGCTGAAATTCCAGATCCGGCTCATGCCTGCTCCGGCGCCTCGCCGCCGCCGGCATCTGCGTCCGCATCCCCTTCACCCGACTTGCCGTTGGATTCCTCCTCGTCGCGCTCCACGACGCGCTCCAGACCCGCGAGCTTCTCGCCTTCGCCCAGCGCGATCAGCGTCACGCCCTGGGTGGTGCGACCCTGTTCGCGGACCTGGTCGACCTTGGTTCGGATCAGCACCCCTCGCGTGGAGATCAGCATGATTTCGTCGGTATCCTCGACCAGGATCGCGCCGACCAGGTTGCCGTTGCGCTCGGAAGCCTGGATTGCGAGCATGCCCTGCGTGCCGCGTCCGTGGCGGGTGTACTCCGCGATCGGCGTGCGCTTGCCGAAACCGTTCTCGGTGGCCGTCAGCACGGTCTGGGTCTCGTCCTTTGCCACGAGCATGCAGACGACACGTTGGCTCCCGTCGTCTGCGAGCCGCATCCCGCGCACGCCGGTCGCCTGGCGGCCCATCGGCCTGACATCTCCTTCCTGGAACCGGACGGCCTTGCCCGAATCGGAAAACAGCATCACGTCGTAGCTGCCGTCGGTCAGCGCGACCCCGATCAGGTAGTCGGCTTCGTCCAGGCCTACGGCGATGATCCCGGAGGGGCGCGGACGCGAGAACTCGGAGAGCGGCGTCTTTTTCACCGTGCCCTGCGCGGTGGCCATGAATACGAAATGCTGGTCGTCGAACTCCTTGACCGTCACGACCGCCGTGATCTTCTCACCCTCTTCAAGCGGGAAGACGTTGATGATCGGCTTGCCGCGGCTCGTGCGTGTGCCCTGCGGAACCTCGAACACCTTCAGCCAGTAAAGCCGGCCGCGGTTGGAAAAGCACAGCAGGTAATCGTGCGTGTGCGCGACGAACAGCCGGTCAATGAAGTCGTCCTCCTTGGTCGCCGCCGCCTGTTTGCCCCGGCCACCGCGCCGCTGCGCGCTGTAGTCGGCGAGCGGCTGCGACTTCACGTAGCCGCTGTGCGAGAAGGTCACGACCATGTCCGCCGGGGCAATCAGGTCCTCGAGCGAGATATCCTCGGTGTTGATTTCGATGACGCTGCGCCGCGCATCGCCGAACTGGGCGCGCACCTGCGCGAGTTCCTCACCGATGATCGCGGTAATGCGCGCCGGGTCGGCCAGGATATCGAGCAGGTCGGCGATCGCCTCCATGACCTCCCGGTACTCGGCCACGATCTTGTCCTGCTCCAGCCCGGTCAGCCGCTGCAGGCGCAACTCGAGGATCGCCTGCGCCTGCTCGTCCGAGAGCATGTAGCCCCCATCCTTCAGGCCGAACTCGGGAGCCAGGCCAGCCGGCCGGAACGACTCGGCCGCGGCCCTGTTCAGCATGTCGCGCACCAGTTGCGACTCCCACGCCTTGCCCATCAGGCCGCGCTTGGCCTCCGCCGGGTTCGCCGCCGCCTTGATCAGCGCGATGACCTCATCGACGTTCGACAGCGCGACCGCGAGCCCTTCGAGGATATGGCCGCGCTCGCGCGCCTTGCGCAGCTCGAACACCGTGCGGCGTGTGACGACTTCGCGCCGGTGTGAAATAAAGCACTCGATCAGGTCCTTCAGGTTGAGGACCCTGGGCTGGTTGTCCACCAGCGCGACCATGTTCATGCCGAACGTGTCCTGCAGCTGCGTCTGCTTGTAGAGGTGGTTCAGGATCACCTCGGGGAGCTCGTTCCTCTTCAGCTCGACCACCACGCGCATGCCGTCCTTGTCGGACTCGTCGCGTATGTCCGAGATGCCCTCGATCTTCTTTTCGCGCACCAGCTCGGCGATGCGCTCAAGCAGGGTCTTCTTGTTCACCTGATACGGCAGTTCGTCGACGATGATCGCCTGCCGCTCGCCCTTGCCGATGTCCTCGAAATGGGTCTTGGCGCGCATCACCACGCGCCCGCGGCCGGTGCGGTAGCCCTCGCGCACGCCGGTTATGCCGTAAATGATCCCCGCGGTCGGAAAATCCGGCGCCGGCACAATCTCGATCAGCTCGTCGATCGTGATCTCGGGCTTTGCCAGCAGCGCGAGGCAGGCATCGACCACTTCGGACAGGTTGTGCGGCGGGATGTTCGTCGCCATGCCCACCGCGATTCCGGACGAGCCGTTGATCAGCAGGTTGGGGATCCGCGACGGCATGACCAGGGGCTCATGCTCCGAACCATCGTAGTTCGGGCCGAAGTCGACCGTCTCCTTGTCGATATCGACGAGCAGCTCGTGGCCGATCCTGGCCATGCGGATCTCGGTGTAGCGCATCGCGGCAGCGTTGTCGCCGTCGACCGACCCGAAGTTGCCCTGCCCGTCAACCAGCATGTAGCGCAGGGAGAAGTCCTGCGCCATGCGCACGATTGTGTCGTAGACGGCAGTGTCGCCGTGCGGGTGGTACTTGCCGATGACGTCACCGACGATGCGCGCGGATTTCTTATAGGCGCGGTTCCAGTCGTTGGACAACTCGTACATGGCGTACAGGACGCGGCGATGGACCGGCTTCAGGCCGTCGCGGACATCAGGGAGTGCACGCCCGACGATCACGCTCATCGCGTAATCCAGGTACGACCTGCGCATCTCCTCCTCGATGCTGATGGGGAGGGTTTCTTTTGCGAATTGATCCATGCTCACTCGGTGTTCACTCGGTGTTATGCGATCCGGCTGGCAGGTTCGGCTGGCACCGAACGGAACCGATCGTACAGATGTAAAAAAAGTCGTCGCTGGGCATTGTTCTTGGCACGGCGCGCGACGCTGTTCGAAACGTGAAATTTTAACACGCGGACACCCGCCTGACCTGGCCCGTTGAAGGCATTTCCCGGGGGAAACGCTGTAAGCTTCGGCCCGGGTTTTATTGCCAAAGGACACAGCCGGTGCCAAGCGAAGTTCCCACCCTGATCAACGCCCGCTGGGTGATACCGGTCGAGCCCGAGGGCGCGGTCCTCGAACACCACAGCGTCGCCGTGCGCGAAGGTGCCATCGAGGCCGTTCTGCCTGCCGCGCAGGCCGCGGAACGCTACCCGGGTTATGCCGTGGTCGACCTCCCCGACCATGTCCTGGTTCCGGGCTTCGTAAACCTCCATACCCACGCCGCGATGTCGCTCATGCGCGGCCTGGCCGACGACCTGCCCCTGATGCGCTGGTTGCGGGAGCACATCTGGCCGGTGGAATCCCGGCACGTGTCGGCGCAGTTCGTGCGCGATGGCACCGAACTCGCTTGCGCGGAAATGCTGCGCGGCGGGATCACCTGCTTCAACGATATGTACTTTTTCCCCGAAGCCGCAGTCGACGTGGCCCTTGCCTGCGGCATGCGCGCCGGCTTCGGCATGATCGTGATCGACTTTCCCACGACCTACGCCTCCGACCCGGACGACTACCTGGCCAAAGGCCTCGCGCTGCGCGACCGCCATCGCGACCATCCGCTGCTTTCCTTCTGCCTGGCCCCGCACGCCCCGTATACGGTATCCGACCGGACGTTTGGCAAGATCGCGACCATGGCCGCGGAGCTCGACTGTCCGATCCACTGTCACCTGCACGAGACCGAAGAGGAGATCGCGAACTCCCTTGCCGAGCATGGCGTGCGGCCGCTGGAGCGACTGCGCAGGCTCGGCGTGGTCGGCCCGAACCTGATTTCGGTGCACTCTGTGCACCTGACCGAGGAAGAGATTGACCTGCTCGCCAGGCACGGAAGTTCCGTGGCGCACTGCCCTTCCTCGAACCTCAAGCTGGCCAGCGGATTCGCACCGGTCGCCCGGTTGCTGGAGGCCGGGGTGAACGTCGGCCTGGGTACCGACGGCGCCGCCAGCAACAACCGCCTGGACGGCTTCCAGGAGATGCGCTTCGCGGCATTGCTGGCCAAGGCAGTGGCGAGGAAGGCGGATGCGGTTCCGGCCCACGCGGCCCTTTCGATGGCGACGATCGCGGGAGCCCGGGCAATGGGACTGGGAGACCGGATCGGCTCGATCCTGCCCGGCAAGCGCGCGGACCTGGTGGCGGTCCGCATGGCCGATACCGAGTTGTCGCCGATGTTCGATCCCGCCTCACACCTGGTCTACAGCGCGGGACGCGAACATGTGTCTCACGTCTGGGTGGACGGGCACCCCAGGGTGGTCGACGGGGCCCTGACGAACATAGATATTTTCGACTTGGACACCCGCGTCAAATTGTGGCAAAATACCCTTATTACTTGGCATTCAACGCCTTGAACAGGTTGAATGTGACAAATTCAAGTGGATCCGGAATTCTTTTGAGTTTGGGATTCTTTCGGAATAACAAAGAGGGGATAGTATGAACAAGAAAGCATTTTCGCTGATCGCTGTTGCAGGAATCGCAATGTCGGCCGTGTCATTCTCGGCTGCCGCAGATGGCTACTGGACCAACCCGTCGAGCGGGCTCACCTGGAAGAATGCGTCCGGGCAGTGCTGGAAGACCGTTTACTTCACACCGGCCATGGCCACCGCTGAGTGCGATCCTGACCTGATGCCCAAGCCGATGGCACCTGCGCCGATGGCTGCGCCGGCACCGATGGCGAAACCTGCGCCCGCGCCCGCGCCAGCGCCGAAGCCCGCGCCGAAGCCAGTCGCCGAGAAGGTGACGATGGCCGCCGATGCGCTGTTCGACTTCGACAAGTCCGTGGTCAAGGCAGATGCGAAGGGCAAGCTTGACGAACTCGCCAACAAGATCAAGGGCGTGAACCTCGAAGTCGTGATCGCGATCGGGCATACCGATTCGATCGGCAGCGACGCCTACAACCAGAAGCTGTCGGTGCGCCGCGCTGAAGCGGTCAAGGCCTACCTGGTGAGCAAGGGCATCGAGCCGAACCGCATCTACACCGAAGGCAAGGGCGAGAAGCAGCCCGTGGCGAGCAACAAGACCAAGGAAGGTCGCGCCAAGAACCGTCGCGTTGAAATCGAAGTGATCGGCACGCGCAAGAACTGAGTTTCGATCCTTCTGAAAAAGCCCTGCTCGCGCAGGGCTTTTTTTTTGGAGCAACAGGCCATGCAAACGACACAAAATGCCGACCCCGCGGAACTGGAGAAATTCAGCCAGTTGGCGCATCGCTGGTGGGATCCAAACAGCGAATTCAAACCGCTGCACGAGATCAACCCGCTGCGCCTCGACTGGATCGATGAGCGCACGGGGCTCGCGGGAAAGTCCGTGCTGGACGTCGGCTGTGGCGGAGGCATCCTGACGGAGGCCATGGCGGCGCGCGGCGCAGCGGTTAGCGGCATCGACTTGTCAGAGAAAGCGCTCAAGGTCGCCCAGCTACACCTGATGGAGTCCCGCCTGCCAGTGAGCTACGAAGCGGTCTCCGCGGAGGACTTCGCGGCTCGCCGTCCCGGCGAGTTCGAGGTGGTCACCTGCATGGAACTGCTTGAGCACGTGCCCGACCCGGTAAGCACCATCGGCGCCTGCGCGAAGCTTCTCAAGCCCGGAGGCCATGCGTTCTTCTCGACCATCAACCGCAATCCGAAGTCCTACCTGTTCGCGATCATCGGCGCCGAATACGTGCTCAAGCTGCTGCCTCGCGGCACGCATGACTACGCGCGCTTCATCCGACCGTCCGAACTCGCGGCGTCCTGCAGGATGCAGGGACTGCGCGTCGAGGAATTCATCGGCATGACCTACAACCCCCTGACAAAGCGCTATGCGCTCGGGCCGAACTGCGACGTGAACTACACCGTGCACTGCCGGAAGGAAACCTAGTTGCGCGCCGTACTCTTTGACTTTGACGGCACGCTGGCCGACTCCGCGCCGGACCTCGGTGCAGCGCTCAATCGCATGCGCGCAGACCGGGGTCTGGCAGCGGTGCCGATCGAAACGCTGCGCGCCTACGCCTCCAGCGGCGCGCGCGGCCTGCTGCGCATCGGCTTCGACCTTGGCCCGGAACATCCGGACTACGAGCCCATGCGCGAAGAATTCCTCGCCAACTACCGTGCGGCAATCTGCGTTCATACGTGTCTCTTTCCCGGGATCACGCAACTGCTAAGCGAAATCGAGTCGCGGAGCATGGTCTGGGGCATCGTCACCAACAAGGCGATCGGCCTGACCACACCGCTGGTGGCACAACTCGGTCTGGCGGAACGCGCGGGATGCGTCGTCGGGGGTGACACCACGCCACACCTCAAGCCGCACCCCGCTTCGCTCCTGCATGCGGCCGTGCAGATTCGCGTCCCACCGGCAGAATGCTTCTACCTCGGTGACGACCTGCGCGACATCCAGGCGGCGCGCGCCGCCGGCATGCGCCCGATCGCCGTCGAGTACGGCTATGGCGGCAGTGGCAGCGACGGTCCGCGCTCGTGGAACGCGGATGCCGTCATCGGCGCCCCGATTGACCTGCTGGCCCACCTGTAGCCCGCCACGGGCATTGCAACCGTTCCTGCCGGCCCCATATGGGATAATGCAAGCGCTTCGAACGAAACCGGGGGCGACCTGGCTTCGACAGGGGTAACAAAGCAGGCAGGGCATACCGAGGACCAGTCACCTCGAAAATCCATCTGGAAACTTAGTAACTGCGAACGACAACTCGTACGCACTAGCCGCTTAAACCCGGCTAGCTCTGCACCCATTTCGTCCCTGGAGTGGGCCGGGCAACCGGATGCAGAGTCATCTACAGGGAATCGGGTTGCGCCGGGTCGCTTGGCACAGTCCTAAAAAGTAGGCGACTCGCGGGGAAAGCAGCGTGCCTGTTCGCGGCTGACTTGCTAAATCAGTAAAGAAGACAGGCTAAGTATGTAGAACTGTATGTAGAGTGCCACTGGACGGGGGTTCGATTCCCCCCGCCTCCACCATTCCGTAGTCCAAAGTAGTCCGGTAGTGCAGAAAGGCCGCTGATTCAGCGGCCTTTTTTGTTTCTTCTGGTCCGAGTGGGGGTAACAGCGTCCATTCACAGCCGGGGGAGGCAGGGAGTAATTTCCACTTGGTAACGCCGGCCGGCGACAAGTGTGGGCGGCTCAAGTATCGATTCGGAGGGGCATGGAGCTTCTGTCGGGAAATTTCAATGTTTTCCGCAGGTATCCAGTCTCCTCATTGTCATTTTGGCCAATTGCCCGTTTGGCATAGGTATCCAAGTATTCGTTCCACGACAATGAGGT
>JBBQVP010000171.1:0-9180 GCA_038211455.1 Burkholderiales bacterium | reverse complement strand
GGGCGTGCTGGTGCGCGAATGGCGCGGTTTGAAGGTTCCCGGCCACGTAGAGGAGGTACTGAGCTTTGTTAAAACCCTATGACCGTCCCGACAGCAGCAACGACGACGTCCGCAGCGAGTTCACCGAAGCCTCTCCTACCTCCGCACCCTTGACCAAGAAACGCTCCCGCTCCAAGGCGAAAAAGCCCGTCACCAAGCTGTTCGTTCTCGACACGAACGTGATGATGCACGACCCGACGAGCCTGTTTCGCTTCGAGGAACACGACGTATACCTGCCCATCGGGACGCTCGAAGAACTCGACAACCACAAGAAAGGGCTCTCCGACGTTTCGCGCAATGCGCGACAGGCCAGCCGATTCCTCGACGAGATCGTTTCCTCCACGGCAGGCGGAACCGCCGGTGACATCAGCAAGGGAATTCCGCTTCTCGCCAAAGCCGGCGAGGCGCCCACCGGACGGATTTTCCTGCAGACCGAATACATCAGCAGCGACCTGCCCGTGGCGCTGCCCATGGGGAAGACGGACAACCAGATCCTTTCCGTCGTGCGCCATCTGCAGAACAGCAGCCCGCAGCGCGAGGTGATCCTTGTCACCAAGGACATCAACATGCGGATCAAGGCCCGCGCGCTGGGGCTTGCGGCGGAGGACTACTCGAACGACAAGGTGATCGAGGATAGCGATCTCCTCTACACCGGGGTCATGCGACTTCCGGAGGAGTTCTGGGACACGCATGGCAAGGAAATGGAGTCCTGGAAGAAGGAAGGGCACACCTACTCCCGGGTGCGCGGCCCCCTGGTCCCGAACCTTTTCGTCAACCAGTTCGTCTACGACGAATCAGGCGAGCGGCCTCTGTACGGGGTGGTGATGGAAATACGCGGCCGGGTAGCGGTCCTGGAAACCCTGCGCGATTTCGCGCATGTCAAGAACTCGGTCTGGGGAATCACATCGCGCAATCGTGAGCAGAATTTTGCCCTCAACCTGCTGATGAATCCCGCCGTGGATTTCGTCACGCTGCTCGGCCAGGCGGGAACCGGCAAGACGCTGCTCGCGCTCGCATCGGGGCTTACCCAGGTGCTGGATGAGAAGCGCTACTCCGAGATCATCGTCACCCGGGTTACGGTGCCCATCGGCGAGGATATCGGGTTCCTCCCAGGGACCGAGGAGGAAAAAATGACGCCGTGGATGGGCGCATTTGAGGACAACCTCGACGTCCTGAATGCCACTGACGAAACCGGGGGCGAATGGGGGCGCGCCGCAACGCGCGACCTGGTGCGTTCACGGATCAAGATCAAGTCGCTGAATTTTATGCGCGGACGCACGTTCATAAACAAGTTCCTGATCATCGACGAGGCGCAGAACCTGACGCCCAAGCAGATGAAAACGCTGATCACTCGCGCGGGGCCGGGGACGAAGGTGGTCTGCCTTGGCAATATTGCGCAGATCGACACGCCTTACCTTACGGAAGGGTCATCGGGACTGACCTACGTGGTGGACCGGTTCAAGGGCTGGGATCACTCCGGACACGTGACGCTCGCGCGAGGTGAACGTTCCCGGCTTGCCGACTACGCCGGCGAAGTGCTCTAGGCACGCCACCGCCCGAACGAATCGGTGCGCCCTGACCGCCGGCTTGGGGCGTTTCAGAGCTTGGTGTGCGACCCGTCGCAAAGCGGCTTCGCGGCGCTGCGCTTGCAGCCGCACAGCCAGACCTTCTGGGCCTCTGTGACTGAAAACTTCATTGGGTCGATGCCGCTGCCCTTGTGCGAGCCGTCACAGAACGGCTGTCGCTTGGAGCGCCCGCAAGCACACCACCAGTAATCGCCGGGGGCGAGTTCAACTGCGAACGGGGATTTCTGCGCCACGAAGGGTTCGGTCATGATGCCTCCAGGATCGTTGCCGGGCTGCCGTCCCGTGCGCCGCATCGATGCGGGAGCGGCTCTACCACCTACCCGGCCTCAATACCCGCCGGGACTCGCGCGATTCTCGAATCGGGTGTATTGCCCGAGGAAAGTCAGTTCCACCTTGCCGATCGGCCCGTTCCGCTGCTTGCCGATGATTACTTCGGCAACGCCGCGAGATTCGGGCTTGTCGGGAAAATACACCTCGTCTCGATAAATGAACAGGATGACGTCGGCATCCTGCTCGATAGCGCCCGACTCGCGCAGGTCGGACATCATCGGGCGCTTGTCATTCCTTTGCTCAAGGGCGCGGTTGAGCTGCGACAGCGCGACCACCGGCACCTCGAGTTCCTTGGCCAGCGCCTTCAATCCACGCGAAATCTCGGAAATCTCGGTAGCGCGGTTTTCACTGCTGCTCTGGCTGGAGCCGGACATCAGTTGCAGGTAGTCGACCACGATCAGGCCGAGTTTCCCGCACTGGCGGCGCAATCTTCGCGCACGTGAGCGCAACTCCAGCGCGTTCAGAGCGGCCGTTTCATCAATGAAGATCGGCGCATCGTGCAACTTGCCCATGGCACTGGACAGCTTTCCCCATTCTTCGTCGTTGAGCCGCCCGGTGCGCATTCGGTGCTGGTCGACGCGTGATATCGAACCGAGCATGCGCATCGCCAGCTGCGTTCCGCCCATTTCCATGCTGAAGACCGCGACCGGCAGACCGTTGCCAACCGCCACGTTTTCGGCCATGTTCAGCGCAAACGCTGTCTTGCCCATCGACGGACGCCCTGCAACGATGATCAGGTCACCCGGCTGCAGACCGGCGGTCTTCTCATCCAGGTCGACGAATCCGGTCGGCACCCCGGTCACGTCCGAGGGATTGTCTCGATGGTAAAGAAAATCGATCCGCTCCATCACCCGCGCAAGCACCGGCTGGATCTCCTCGAAGCCCGTCCGGTCGCGCGTGCCTGCTTCGCCGATTTCCAGGATCCGGGTCTCGGCCTCGTCGAGAAGCTGCCCCACGTCCTTGCCCGAGGGGCTGAGCGCGAGCTCGGCAATGTCGGTCGCAACCTGCGCGAGCTTCCTCTGCACCGCTCGCTCGCGCACCAGTTCCGCATAACGCCGGATATTTAGGGCGCTCGGCGTGTTCTGCGACAGCGAGCCCAGGTAAGCCACGCCGCCAGTCTTGTCCTTGTCCTCGCTCGCCTCGATCGATTCGAGCACCGTGACCACATCGGCTGGCCGGCTGGCCTCGATCAGCTTGCCGATATGCCGGAAGATGCGGCGGTGATCGTCGCGATAGAAGTCGCCGTCAGAGACGAGATCCGCGATCTTCTCCCATGCCTGATTGTCGAGCAGCAGCCCGCCCAGTAGCGACTGCTCGGCTTCGACGGAATGCGGCGGCACGCGCAGCGCAAGCAGCTGCGGATCGACCGGTTCGCGGTTGCGTTGCGAGTTCTGCGAGTTGTTCTGCGGTGCGCGCGCCATGGGATCGATGATCCTACACAATAAGAAAAGGCCTGTCGCCAGGCCTTTTCCGGTCTGCCGCAAGCTGCGGATTGAACTGCGCTTCCGAGTTCCCCTGCGGCGGCGTTCGACGTTGCCGGTCAGGCTTCGCCGAGTACCGAAACGGTAATGTCCGCAGTCACGTCGCTATGCAGCGCGATCGTGATCACGGTGTCGCCTACCTGCTTGATCGGGCCATCCGGCATGCGCACGTTTGAGCGCTCCACCTCAAATCCCTGTTTCTGCAGGGCTTCGACGATGTCGTAGTTGGTAACGGAACCGAACAGGCGCCCGTCGACACCAGCCTTCTGCGCGATCTGTACCATGAGGCCTTCCAGCTTCGTGCCGCGCTCCTGCGCCTGGGCAAGGAGTTCTGCCTGCGCTTTCTCAAGCTCGGCGCGCCTCGCCTCGAACACCTTGAGGTTGCTCTCGGTGGCGCGCTTCGCCTTTCCGTTCGGGATCAGGAAATTACGCGCATAACCATCCTTGACCTTCACCACTTCGCCCAGCCCGCCCAGGTTGGCGACCTTTTCCATCAGTATGACTTGCATCTCTCGCTCCTCAGTGCAGGTCGGTGTAGGGCAGCAGCGCAAGGAACCGCGAGCGCTTGATCGCCACCGAAAGCTGGCGCTGAAAACCGGAAGTCGTTCCGGTGATGCGCGCCGGAATGATCTTGCCGTTTTCGTTGACGAAGTCCTTCAGGACGTCGATTTCCTTATAGTCGACCCATTCGACCTTCTCGGCTGTAAAGCGGCAGAACTTGCGGCGCCGGAACAGTGCTTTCTGTCCGCGATCCTTCTTGTCCTTGCCCTTCCCCTTGCCCTTGCCCTTGCCACGTCCAAAAGCCATTTAAAGTGCTCCTTCCATGAAT
The DNA here is from genome assembly GCA_038211455.1 of Burkholderiales bacterium. Classification (GTDB taxonomy): domain Bacteria; phylum Pseudomonadota; class Gammaproteobacteria; order Burkholderiales; family SG8-39; genus SZAS-79. The sequence goes on along the minus strand of JBBQVP010000171.1, from coordinate 4,915 downwards.
TCGATGTCGGTTACGTGCAGCACGAGTTTCGTACTGCGCTGGCTCTTCGCTGCCAGGAATCCTGCCGCCCTGAGTTTCGTGCCTAGCGCTGCCGCGGCCACCTGCCTCGCCACCACGTCAAAAGCCAGGGCACTGACTTCTGCCCTCACCGCGCGCGGCGTACCCGCCTCAGCGAGTTCGGACTCGTGCCGAATGCGAAACTCTACCGCCGGCAGTCCGGAGGGTGTGTAGCGCAATGTGCCCAGTTCCACGAGTGTTCCGCTCAGTTCGACGCTGTTGACGACGGCGCAGGCGACCATACCGCAGTTGACCACACGACTGGCCGCCTGGCCCAAAGAGTCTCTTAGGCCTGTGCCGGCGCCGCTTCTGCCGGCGCAGCGCTACTCTCGGCTGGCTTGTCGGCGGAACCGCGTTGGTCACCCATCAGCGATTTGGACTTCTCCTCCTTCATCATCGGGGAGGGGGTCAAGTGGGCCTTGTCCATCTTCACGACAAGATGGCGCAGCACGGCGTCGTTGAACTTGAACGATTGCTCGAGCTCGGTCAGCGTCTCGCCGTCGCACTCGATGTTCATGAGCACGTAATGCGCCTTGTGCATCTTGGCGATCGGGTAGGTCATCTGACGACGCCCCCAGTCTTCGAGGCGATGCATCACGCCGTTGCGGGATGCTACGAGCGCCTTATAGCGCTCGACCATGCCCGGCACCTGCTCACTCTGGTCCGGATGGACGATGAAAACCACTTCGTAATGTCGCATTGATACTCCTTCTGGGTTTAAGCCACCCGCCATGCGATAGCGGTGTGGCAAGGCAACGCCGGAGGCGTTGGTTACCAGCTCATTGGAATCCCGAACTGGTTTGCGAGAAAGCTTTGAATTATACCCTTAAAACAAGGACTTTCTCAAGCGCTCTTAGGCTTGTCTGCCGCAAAGGCTGCCAGATTCCCAAAAGCGGCGCCAAAGTACAGCTCGTAGCCGTCCTTCTCCACATAGCCCAGATGCGGGGTGCAGATCGCGTTTCCCAGCGCAAGCAGAGGATGTCCACCGCCCGTCACCGGCTCGTCCTCGTAGACATCCACGGCTGCATATCCGGGCCGTCCGCAAGCCAGGCAGCTTGCCAGCGCATTCGGCGCCACCAGCTCGGCGCGGCTGGTGTTGACGAACAGGGAATCCGGCCGCATTCCGGCCAGGTCCCGGGCAGTGACCAGACCGCGGGTTTCAGGCGCAAGCCGGACGTGCACGGACAGCACGTCAGAGGTCGAGAAAAACACTTCGCGGCTCGCGGCGACGTTGAATCCCGCCTCGCGCGCCCGACCCAGGCTGCCGTCGCGGCCCCAGACCTGGACATCCATGCCGAACGCCTTTCCATAGCCGGCCACCACCGTGCCTATGCGTCCGAGCCCGTATACGCCGAGGGTCCGTCCGCGCAATCCACGCCCCAGGGTCTGCTGCCAGCCGCCCATTTTTAGGTTTTCGACTTCCTGCGGGATATGGCGCATGGCGGAAAGGATCAGTCCCCAGGTCAGCTCAGCCGTCGCATAAGGCGATCCGGCGCCTTCCAGCACCGTGATCCCGAGACGCGTGCAGGCGGCGAGGTCGATGTGCGACCCGGCCTTGCCCGTCTGGCTCAGCGCGCGAAGATTCGGCAGCCGCTCAAGGAGCGAAGCGGGCATCCGCGTTCGTTCGCGGATAAGCACCAGAGCGTCGAAGTCCTTCAGGCGCCCGACCAGCGCATCTTCATCCTTGAGCGTATCTCGAAACACGGTCACATCGTGACCCTCGAGCTTTTTCCAGACGTCCAGGCCGCGGCAGGCATCCTGATAGTCGTCAAGTATTGCAATCTTCATTTCTTCTGCTCCCTCGACAGTCGCCGCCGCACCGATTCAAACAGAACGATTCCGGCAGCTACCGATACATTCAGGCTTTCCACAGTGCCCTGCATCGGGATCCGGACGAGGAAATCGCAGTGTTCCCGCGTCAGCCGACGCATGCCGTCCCCTTCGGCGCCCAGCACCCACGCAACCGCTTCAGGGAAATCCGCCGTGAAGAGATCGTCCTTTGCGCTCTCGTCGGTGCCGACGATCCAGATCCCGCGTTCCTTCAGCTCACGCAGCGTGCGTGCCAGGTTGGTGACCTGGAAATACGGCATCGTGTCGGCCGCGCCGCTCGCTACCTTGCTCGCCGTCGCGGTCAACCCCACCGCCCTGTCCTTCGGCGCCACCACCGCATGTACGCCAGCAGCGTCGGCTACCCGGAGACAGGCGCCCAGATTGTGCGGATCCTGCACTCCATCGAGCACCAGCAGCAACGGCGGCCCCTCGACCGCGTCGAGCGTATCGTCAAGGCTATGGCTGCGCGGCGCGGCCGCGACCCTGGCGACGACGCCCTGGTGGCGCGCATGACCGGACAACCCGTCGAGACGCTCGCCGGTCGCGGCCATGACCCGGACGCGCTTCTGCTCGGCCAGCCGCAGCAGGTCCCGCATGCGAGCATCTACGCGTTCGGTGGCCGCGTGAAGTTCGACGATCCCCTCCGGCCGCTGGCGCAGCAGGACAGTGATCGCGTGGAAACCGAACACGACCCGCGCCGGATTCATTTGTCGACGGGAACCAGATCCATCTTCCGAGTTTCGAGATCCACGCGCACGAGTTTGACGCGCATGCGGTCGGCAAGCCGGAAACGCTTGCCAGTGCGCTCGCCGAGCAGGACATGGCGAGCGGCATCGAACTGGAAGTAGTCGCGCCCCAGCTCCGATATATGGACCAGGCCGTCGACGAAGTATTCGTCAAGCGTCACGAACACACCGAAACCTGTGACACCGGTCACCCGCCCTTCGAACACCTCCCCCACATGGTCCTGCATGTAGAAGCACTTGAGCCAGTTTTCCACGTCGCGGCTGGCATCATCCGCACGGCGCTCTGTCTCCGAGCAGTGCCGGCCGAGTTCCTCCCAGTCGATCCCGTCATAGCGGCGACCCTCAATGCAGGCCTTGATCGCGCGATGGACCATCAGGTCCGGGTAGCGGCGGATCGGGGAAGTGAAATGCACGTACGCTTCAAAGGCGAGGCCGAAATGTCCCGCATTGTCAGGGCTGTAGACCGCCTGCTTCAGCGAGCGCAGCAGGATCGTCTGCAACAGCGTGAAATCCGGCCGCTCGCGAATCTTTACGAGCAGTTCCGCATAGTCCTTGGGCCTGGGCTTTTCACCGCCGCCCAGGTTCACCCCGAGCTCGGCAAGGAAATCCCGCAGCATGGTTACCTTCTCTGGCGCGGGAACGTCGTGTACTCGAAACAGCACCGGCTGGCCACGCTCGACCAGGAAATTCCCGGCGCAAACGTTCGCCGCCAGCATGCACTCTTCGATCAGGCGATGGGCCTCGTTGCGGACCTCGGGAACGATGCGCGAGATCTTGCCGCGCGCATCGAACTCCATGCGCGTCTCGATCGAATCGAAATCGATCGCGCCTCGCTGCTCCCGCGCCTGGAGCAGGACGCGGAAGACCTCGTGCAGTGTCTTGAGGTGCGGCAGGAGGTCCTGCCGGCCAGGCTGCGCCTTGCCCGTCGACAGCATCTCCCATACCTCGGTGTATGTCAGCCGGCCATGCGAACGGATCACCGCCGGATAGAACTCGTAGCGCGCCACCGCGCCCTTGGGCGTGATCGCCATCTCGCAGACCATGGCAAGGCGCTCGACATCGGGATTCAGCGAACACAGGCCGTTGGAAAGCTTTTCCGGCAGCATTGGTATCACGCGGCGCGGGAAGTACACCGAAGTCCCCCGCTCCCGCGCATCGGCATCCAGGCCGTCGCCATTGCGCACGTAATTGCTGACGTCAGCGATCGCGACCCAGAGCCGGAAGCCCTTGCCTTCGCGCACCGCATGTACCGCGTCGTCGAAATCCCTCGCGGTCTCGCCGTCGATTGTCGCGAGGGGCAGGCGGCGCAGGTCCTTGCGCCCAGCGTGGTCTTCCGGACGCACCGCATCGGGGAGCCCCTTGGTCTGCGCGAGCGCCTTCTTTGAAAACTCATACGGGAGATCGAACTTGCGCAATGCAATCTCGATCTCCATCCCGGGATCCTCGCTACTGCCCAGAACCTCCGCGACCCGCCCGATGGGCTGCGCATGCTTGGAGGGCTGCGCAACCAGTTCGACGGTCACGATCTGGCCAGCTTTGGCCTTGCCGGCCTCGGCCGGGGGCACAAGGATGTCCTGCGCGATACGGCGGTCTTCCGGGACAAGGAAAAGCACGCCGTGCTCGGCATGCAGCCTGCCTACGACACGGCGATTGCCCCGCTCCAGGACATCCACGATCTCTCCGATCGGCCGGCCACGCTGGTCGCGCCCGGCGACCTTTGCCGCGACGCGGTCGCCATGCAGCACCTGACGCATTTCGGCTGGCGGGATGAATACCGATTCGCCGCCTTCGTCTGGAATCAGGAACCCGTGGCCATCGCGGTGCCCTTCGATGCGCCCTGAAATCAGTGAAAGCTTCTTGGCAACCAGCAGGCTGCCGGCCCGGTTGGTCACGACCCGCCCGGTGGCCTCCAGGACCGTAAGGGCCGCATCAAAGGCCGTGCGCTCGCGCTTACGGATCTCGAGGCGCTCGGCAAGTTCATCCGGCTTGAGGGGCGTATCGGCCCGCGTCAGCTCGGCGAGGATCTCGCTCGCATACCCGGTCGTAGCCGCGCTCCTTGCGCCTGCAGCCGGCGCCGGGGCATTCGCCTTGGCCGGGGTTTTCTTTGCTATGGATTTTTTGGATTTGTCTTTTGACACGGAGAGGTTCAGCCTCTAGAATTCGCTCCCCTGCCGAGGTGGCGGAATTGGTAGACGCACATGGTTCAGGTCCATGCGGTGGCGACACTGTGGGGGTTCGAGTCCCTTCCTCGGCACCAACTCTTCAGCGACTTTCGATTCTAA
>JBBQVP010000170.1:0-9288 GCA_038211455.1 Burkholderiales bacterium | reverse complement strand
CGCGCCTGCGCCCGGGCCGCCTCCGGGTCGAGGAACGCCCAGGCCTGGACCTCGGTATCGGCCTCCTGCACCCGCTCCAGGCAGGCCTCGACCAGTTCAATGGAACTGACGGCGCCGTCCCGGATAGCGCGCGATGCGTCCGATGCGGACAGCCAGTTGAGGCGCGAAGGATCGATTTGCATCAGCGGCGGTAGAACTGGTCAGGCAGCCAGTAGACAAGCTGCGGGAACACGTAGACCAGGAACATCGTCACGAACACCATGCCGAGGAACGGGAAACAGCCTTTGAAAATGGTCCATAGCTGCACCTGCGGCGGCGCGATGCCCTTAAGGTAATACGCCGACATCGCCATCGGCGGGGTCAGGAACGAGGTCTGCAGGTTGAGCGCCACGAGGATGCCGAAGAACATCGGATCCACCTTGAAGTGATCAAGCAGCGGCAGGAAAATCGGCACGAAGATGATGATGATCTCGCTCCACTCAAGCGGCCAGCCGAGCAGGAAAATGATGACCTGAGACAGCAGAAGGAACGTCACGGTGTTCAGGTCCATCGACAGAACGAACTGCTTGATCAGGCCTTCACCGCCGAGATACGAAAAAATCGAGGAAAAAGTCCACGAACCGACGAACAGGTAGCACACCATGGCCGAGGTGCGCGCAGTGAGGTAGACCGCCTCCTTGAGGCGTCCCCAAGTCAGGGCACGGTAGCCCGCGGCGATCATCATCGCGCCCAGCGCGCCTACCGCTGCCGCCTCGTTCGGCGTCGCCAGCCCGAACAGGATCGAGCCCAGCACTGAGGCGATCAGGATGGCCAGCGGCACGAAGGCCTGGAAGAGCAGGATGGCGACCCGGCCGAGCGGGATATTGGTCTCCTCCTTCGGCAGCTTGGGCGCGAGCTTCGGATTGATCACGGCCCGCGTGATCACATAGGCGACATACAACCCGGCGAGCAGGAAACCGGGCACGAGGGCAGCGGCATACAGCTTGACTACCGACACCGCGGCGGTCGCGCCGTACACGATCAGCATGATCGAGGGCGGGATCAGGATGCCCAAGGTCCCGCCGGCGCAGATGACGCCGGCCGCAAGTTTTTCGTCGTAGCCGGCCTTGAGTATTGTTGGGAATGCGAGCAGACCCATCAGCGTCACCACCGCACCAACGATACCGGTCGCAGTCGCGAACAGTGCACAGGTGATCAGCGCCGCGACGGCCATCGCCCCGGGTACGTGGCGCATCGCCACCTGCAGGCTGTAGAACAGCCGGTCCAGCGTGTTCGAGCGTTCGATCACATAACCCATGAACAGGAACAGGGGCACTGCGATCAGCACGTCGTTGTTCATGATGCTGAACGTGTTCTGGGTCAGCAGGTAGAACACGCGGTTGTCGAAAAACGCCTGATCGGGCTGGAAATACGCGTAGTAACCGAACGCGACACCCATTGCCATCAACGTGAAGGCAATCGGGAAGCCGAGCAGGATGACGAATATGAACAGCCCCAGCATCACCAGGGCGAGAACCGGATCGCTCACTGGGCCTCTCCCCTGGACTGCGCGGCGTGTTGCTTGATCAGCTGGTCCTCGAGTTCCTCGACGTCATGCAGGCGCTGGGGCCAGTGGCCGTCGCGGATGCACTGGATGCAGCGCAGCACCTCGGCCACGCCCTGCAGCGCAAGCAAGCCGGCGCCGAACGGGATCAGGAACTTGAGCTGCCAGACCGGGATACCCACCGGGCTGTTGACGCTCATTTCGCGGATCTTGAAGGCGTCGTATCCGTAGTGCCATCCGGCGACGCACAGTGCGAGCACGCCGGGGAAGAAGAACAGGATGTACAGCACGAGTTCAAGCCAGCCCTGCACCCTCGGCTTCCACATCCGGTAGATGAAATCCCCCCGCACATGGCCGTTGCGCGAGAGCGTGTAGGCCCACGCCATGAAGAACAGGGCACCGTACATGAGGTAGCTCATGTCGAAGGCCCAGCTCGTGGGATTGTTCAGTGCGTAGCGCACGAACACCTCGTACGAGGTGCCGAGCGTGAGGATGATGATGCACCAGGCAAAGGTGTGTCCGACTGTCCTGCTCAGGTAGTCGATACCGTAGATGAATCGGTTGATCATGGTCTCCGGACCTGGTTCTGGAAACAAAACGGGGCGGCGTCACGCGGCGCCGCCCCCGTCGGTTAAGGACCCGTGGCGGGTCGAAAGCTCAGACCGGCAGCTTGGTCTTGAAGATGTGCTCGTAACCCAGCGCGTAGTCAGCCTCGTTCAGGAACATGTAGTAGGCGACCCGCTTTGCCCAATCGCGCTGCGAGGCGACGACCTTGGCGAACATCGGATCTTCGTCCGACAGCTTCTTGGTAATGATGTCCCAGGCCTTCAGTTGCTCGACGAAAATCGACTTCGGCGTGCGCAGCACGTTGACCTTGTGCTTGGTCTTGAGCTCCTGGAGGTCGCGCGAATAGTTATCCATCGCGGTCCACCAGTTCGAGGAGCTCGCTGCCTCGACGCTATGCTGCCAGATCGCCTGCAGGTCCTTCGGCATCGAGTCCCACTTCTTCTTGTTGATGATGATCTCGAAGAACTCCATCGCCTGGTGATAGGAGCCCATCATGTAGTTCTTCACCACGTCCTGCGCGCCGAAGCGCATGTCGGAAGTCGGGTTGTTGTATTCGAAGGCTTCGATCACGCCGCGCTCCATCGCGGGAATGATCTCGCCGCCGGGAAGCTGGGTGACTTTAAGACCCATCTGCTGCATCAGGTCGGCAGCGAGGCCCACGGTGCGGTACTTAAGGCCCTTCATGTCGGCGGCACTCTTGACGGGCTTCTTGAACCAGCCCAAGGGCTGCGTCGGCATCGGCATGCAGAAGAAGCCGACCACGTTCAGGTCGAGTTTCTTCAGCAATTCCTTGTACATGTCCAATCCGCCGCCACGATAGATCCAGGCCAGCGTCTGGGGGGCATCGCAGCCGTTGATCGGGCCGGAGCCAAAGAGGGACGCCACCTTGCTCTTGCCGTACCAGTAGACCGGCACCGTGTGGCCCGCGTCGAGTACGCCCTTGCTGACTGCGTCCATGACTTCAAACGGCTTCACGACCGCGCCGCCGGTCAGGTAATCGATACGGATCCGTCCGCCTGCCATGGTGTTGACGCGTTCGACGAACTCCAGGGCCATGTCGTTGAAAATATCCTTCGCGCCCCACGAACCCTGCATCTTGATGACGACCGGCGACTGCGCCTTGGCGATCATCGGGAATCCTAGCGTTGCCGCGCCAGCGGTGGCTGCCGCTGCGCCAGTGAGGAACTTGCGCCGCATCGCTTGCGGCTTGTCTTGAGGTTTCATCAGAGAGTCTCCTTCGTTATATGATTTTTTCTTGCCGGCCAGTGCGACCGTGCTCGAATTGGCCGTGGCCGTACGAAGCGTGCTGATATTAGCATCCGTGCGAACCCCATGTCAGGTTGAGGGACGAAAGCTTGATCGTGGTCAAAAATTCGAATATTGCATCGCAGCACGCGCAACGGCGGCGCAGCACACACCGTCCTGCCACGGCAACCCCAATCGGCGCCGTCGTGATGCAGTCCCCGAGTTCAGGTCCTTAGCGCGGCCAGTACTTCATCGAGCATTTTCTTCGCGTCGCCAAACAGCATCCGGTTGTTCTCCTTGTAGAACAGCGGATTGTCCACGCCCGCGTAGCCGGAGGCCATGCTGCGCTTCATGACGATTGAGGTCTTCGCTTTCCACACTTCCAGCACCGGCATGCCGGCAATCGGGCTGGTCGGGTCGTCCTGCGCTGCAGGGTTCACGATGTCGTTGGCGCCAATCACCATGACCACGTCCGTATTCGGGAAGTCGTCATTGATCTCGTCCATCTCCATCACGATGTCGTACGGCACTTTCGCCTCCGCAAGCAGCACGTTCATGTGGCCTGGCATGCGCCCTGCGACCGGGTGGATTCCGAAACGCACGTTCACGCCCTTCTCCCTCAGGTGCCGCGTGATTTCGAAGACCGTATGCTGCGCCTGTGCTACCGCCATTCCGTAGCCCGGCACGATGATCACGCTTCGCGCCTCGCGCAGCAGTTCGCCCGTCTCGACCGCACTGATTGCAACGACTTCTCCCGCGGGCTGCGCCGCACCGCCGGCCACCGGTGCACCGCCCCCCGTGCCGAAGCCGCCCGCGATCACGCTGATGAAGTGGCGATTCATTGCCTTGCACATGATGTAGGACAGGATCGCCCCCGAAGAGCCCACCAGCGCCCCGGTCACGATCAGCAGATCGTTGGACAGCATGAATCCGGTCGCCGCTGCCGCCCACCCTGAGTAGCTGTTCAGCATGGAAACCACGACCGGCATGTCGGCGCCCCCGATCGCCATCACCATGTGGACGCCGAACAGCAGCGCAATCGCCGTCATGACGAGCAGCGGAAGCATGCCTTGCGGTATCGAGTGGGCGTCGAGAAACACCTTTCCAACCCCGATCACGACAAGCAGCCCGGCAAGGTTCAGCCAGTGGCGCCCCGGCAGCAGCAAGGGCTTGCCGCCGATTTTTCCCGAGAGCTTGCCGAAGGCGATCACCGAGCCCGAAAAAGTCACTGCGCCAATCAGTATCCCGATGTAGATCTCCACTTCGTGGATCGTTTTCTCGACGCCGCTGAATCCCGCGGATGCCGTCGGGTCGACATAGCTCGCAAATCCGACCAGCATGGCCGCGAGACCCACGAGGCTGTGCATGAGCGCCACAAGCTCAGGCATCTGGGTCATCTGCACGGTGCGCGCGGCATACAGGCCGATGCTCCCGCCAACTGCCATCGAACCCATGATCCAGCCGATGCCTGCGGGAGAAACGCGCGGCCCGAACACGGTCGCCACGACAGCCAGCGTCATGCCGATCATGCCGTAGAGGTTGCCGCGCCGCGATGACTCCGGATTGGAAAGACCGCCCAGGCTCAGGATGAAAAGTATCGTTGCCCCAATATAGGAGACTGTTGCCATTCCTTCGGACATGTTCGTCTTTCCCCTATTTGCGGAACATGGCCAGCATGCGCTGGGTCACGGCGAACCCGCCGAACATGTTGATCGAGGTTAGGACGATGGCTGCGACCGCGAGCCAGCGGATCCACTCGTCGGTCCGCACCACGTCCCCTGGCGGCGCGATCTGCACCAGCGCGCCGATCGCGATGATGCTGCTGATCGCGTTGGTCACGCTCATGAGCGGCGTATGCAGCGCGGGCGTCACATTCCAGACGACCATGTATCCGACGAAACAGGCCAGCGCGAACACCGTCAGGTGGGCGAGGAAGGCCGGCGGAGAGTTGACCCCGATGAGGCTGAACACCACCACGCCGGCCGCGAACAGCATCGCGGTGCTCTTGGCCGACGCCGGCTCGCCGCCCTTGCCGTGGCCGCGCGCCTTCGCAGGTGCCGGCGCGGCCTTCGCTGCCGCCGGGGGCGCGGCAGAAAGCTTCGGCGCGGGCGGCGGCCAGGTCACGCTGCCGTCCTTGACGACGGTGGTGCCGCGAATGACCTCATCGTCCATGTTGACGTCGATGACGCCGTCTTTTTTCTTGCAGAGTTCCTCGGCGAGGCGGAACAGGTTGGTCGCATACAGCGTGCTGGATTGCTTCGCGAGCCGGCTGGGCAGGTCCGCGTAGCCGATGATCGTCACGCCGTGCTTCACCACGACCTTGCCGGGCTCCGTCAGCTCGCAGTTGCCACCCTGTTCCGCGGCCATGTCCACGATGACGCTCCCGGCTTTCATGGACTGCACCATCTCCGCCGTGATCAGCCGGGGTGCAGGCTTGCCGGGGATCAGCGCGGTCGTGATGATGATGTCGACGTCCTTTGCCTGTTTCGCGAACACTTCGCGCTGGGCCTTCTGGAACCCCTCGCTCATGACCTTGGCATAGCCGCCCACACCCGACCCTTCCTCGGTGTACTCGACCGCCACGTATTCGCCACCGAGCGACTTGATCTGGTCGGCGACTTCGGGGCGCGTGTCGTTGGCGCGCACGATCGCACCCAGTCCTGCCGCTGCACCGATCGCCGCCAGGCCCGCAACGCCGGCGCCGATCACGAACACCTTGGCGGGTGGAACCTTGCCCGCAGCCGTGATCTGCCCGGTGAAGAATCGCCCGAAATGGTGCGCCGCCTCGATGACCGCCCGGTAGCCACCGATGTTCGCCATCGAAGACAGCGCGTCAAGCTTTTGCGCACGCGATATCCGCGGCACGCTGTCCATCGCAAGGACCGTTCCCTTGCGCGCAGCGAGCTGTTGCATCAGCTCGGGGTTCTGCGCGGGCCAGATGAAGCTGACCAGCGTGCCGCCCTCGCGCATCAGCCCGACTTCCTGCGCATCCGGTCCGCGCACCTTGAAAACGATGTCGGAGGCGGCCCACAGCGCCGCGGCCCCCTCCAGGACCTCCGCCCCGGCGGCGCGATACGCGGCGTCACTGAAATTGGACGCGTCTCCCGCGCCTGACTGCACGACGACCCTGAAGCCCAGCTTGATGAGCTTTTCTACGACCTCGGGAACCGTGGCAACGCGCTTCTCACCCGCCCACGTCTCTTTCGGGACCCCTATGACCTGAGGCATGACTTCCCCTTCCGGAATGCTCGGTTGTGACGATCAGAGTCCCGATTGTACGGTACGGTGTAGGGGAAGGTGTACGGCAGCGCTTGCAGGTCGGAATAAGGCGGCGCGTTGCGTTCCGCCAGGCGCGTGTTCAGGCCTCACGCGGGTCCGGCGCAGCCGGGCCGATGAACTGCAGGGCCGCCAGGCTGGCATACAGGCCACCCTGCCGCATCAGCTCGGCATGGGTGCCCCGCGCAACGATCACGCCGTGATCGAGCACCACGATCCGGTCGGCATGCTGCACGGTCGAAAAACGGTGCGCGATGACCAGCGTGGTCCGGCCCCGCTCAAGCGCCTCGAGCGCCTTTTGCACCATGCGTTCGCTTGCCGCATCCAGCGAGCTTGTCGCTTCGTCGAGAAGCAGGATCGGGCGGTCCGCAAGCAGGGCGCGCGCGATGGATAGCCGCTGTCTCTGGCCGCCTGAGAGCGTCACGCCGCGCTCCCCGAGCGGCGTGTCGAATTTCTGCGGGAGGCGCTCGACGAATTCGAGCGCGAAGGCCTGTTCGCACGCCCGCTCGGCCTCGGCGAGCGTTGCGTCCGGCCGGCCGAAGCGCAGATTCTCGAGTACCGTCGCCGCAAAAATGACCGGGTCCTGCGGCACCACCGCAATCGCGCTACGCAGCGCGTGCGGATCCAGCTGGCGTATGTCGACTCCGTCGACACGGATCAAACCGGACTGCGGCTCGTAGAATCTCAGCAACAGCGAAAGCACCGTCGACTTGCCGGCGCCGGACGGGCCGACAAGTGCGACCCTCTCGCCGGGCGAGATATCCAGGCTGAACCTGTCCAACGCCACCTGACCGGGCCGCGCAGGATAGGCGAAGCTCACCGCCTCGAACGCGACGCCGCCCGCCCCCCGCGCGGGCAGCACGGCCGGCTGAGCGGGCGCTACGATCGTCGGCTCGGTCTCCAGCAGTTCGACCAGGCGCTCGGTCGCGCCCGCCGCGCGCTGCAGGTCGGACAGCACTTCCGAGATGGCGGCGACCGACCCCGCGGCTATCGCGCTGTAGAAAACGAACGCCGAAAGGTCACCTGCGCTCAGGCGACCTTCGAGCACGCCGTGCCCTCCCATCCACAGGATCACGCCGACACCGCAGAACACAATCAGCATGATCAGGCCCACCAGCAGGGCGGACTGGCCGATGCGGCGTACTCCGGTCGCATAGGCCGCCTCCACCTGTTCGGCAAATGCGCGACGGGTAGCGTCCTCGTGGACATACGCCTGCACGGTGCGGACTTCATGCAGCGCCTCGTCGATAAATGCGCTGACGTCAGCGACCCGGTCCTGGCTCGCGCGCGAAGCGCCCCGCACGCGCCGGCCGATCACCGCGATCGGCAGCACGATCAGCGGTCCGAGCACGAGCACGATCAGCGTGAGCCTGGCGTTGGTGTAGACCAGCATGCAGAGCGCGCCCGCCAGGAGAAGGACGTTTCGCAGCGCCAGCGAGAATCCGTACCCGATTACTGCCTGCAGCAGCGTCGTGTCGTTGGTGAGGCGCGAGATCACCTCCCCCGTCCTCACGGTCTCGAAATAACCGGGCGCAAAGCGAAGCAGGTGGTCGAAGACCGCACGCCGGATGTCGGCGATCACGCGCTCACCCGTGCTGAGCATGAGATAGAAGCGCGCATAGGTGGACAGGGAGAGCAGGACGGCGAGGGCGAGGGTCGCCACCAGGGCGCGGTCGAGAACCGCGGGACTCGCGGCTGCAAACCCCGCATCGATCACGTAGCGCAGCCCCTGGCCCAGGGCCAGCACGCAGGCCGCTGCCACCAGCAGCGCGGCCACCGCGCATGCGATGCGCAGCCGGTAAGGCGAGAGAAACCGCGCCAGGCGCAGAAACTGGGAAAAGTTCCGGCTGCCCGGACGGTCTGGCAACCGGTCATTGAACACTGACATGGGCCCGCACTCTACAGCAGGCGCCAGGCGGCGAACTACCTTCCGTAAAAGCGGTAATTGTTCCTGCCGAGTTCCTTTGCACGGTACATGGCAACGTCGGCGTTGCGCAGCAGCGACTCGCCGTCGCCCGCATCGCCGGGAAACTGGCTGATCCCGATGCTCGCGCCGATTGAGCACGCCTCGCCGTCGACCAGGATTTCCGGCGCCAGCGTGCGGAGGACCTTTTCCGCGACGATCGCACAATCCGCATCCAGTGCCAGTTCCGGAATCACGATCACGAACTCATCCCCGCCCTGCCGCGCGAGCGTATCGGCCTTGCGCACGCATCCCGCCAGGCGGTTGGCGACTTCGCGCAGCACCGCATCGCCTGCCTTGTGCCCGAGTGTATCGTTCACGTTCTTGAAGTGGTCCAGGTCGATCAGCATGACCGCGAGTCGCGTGTCGCGCCGTTGCGCCGCGTACACTGCCTGCCGCAGGCGGTCGTCGAGCAGGCGCCGGTTCGGTAGCCCGGTCAGGGTGTCATGATAGGCAAGAAACTGGACTTCCTCCTCGTGCCGCTTGCGGTCGCTGATGTCCTGCGATACGCCTATGATCCGCTCGGCCCGGCCCTGCTTTCCATACACCAACTTGCCGCGCGCGGCGATCCAGCGTGTGCGTCCCTCGCGCCCCACAATCCGAAATTCGCAGAAATAGGCTTCGCCTGTCTCGACCGGCCGTCTTGCAGCGGCGTTGAAGCGTTCACGGTCATCCGGGTGCACGAGTGTGCGAA
>JBBQVP010000169.1:0-9319 GCA_038211455.1 Burkholderiales bacterium | reverse complement strand
GGCTCCGCGCAGGCCTGTCCCCACATGACGCCGTCGCCCGGGCGGATGAATTCAGCAAGGTCGATGTCCATGCGGCGATGCTAACATTGGCGCACATTTCGCAATTTCCCGGTTCGCAGAGCCGGCTTCCAACACAATCATCCCCGGAGTTCCCCCGTGCTAGACGACAAAGCCTTTGACCTGCTGTTCCGCAACGCCCGCAGCCAGAACGGTTTCACCAGCGACCCGGTCAGCGACGACACGCTGCGCCGGCTCTACGAGATTGTGAAATGGGCGCCGACCACGATGAACACCCAGCCGATGCGCGTGGTGTTCGTCAGGTCCGAGGCGGGCAAGAAGCTGCTCGGGCCGGCCCTGTCGCCGGGCAACCACGACAAGACCATGGCCGCGCCGGTCTGCGCGATCCTCGCCTGGGATACGCAGTTCTATGAGCACCTGCCGCGCATGTTCGCGCACCGTCCCGAGGCGATCAATAACTTCAAGGGCGAGGACAAAGCGGTGGGCACCGAGAAGGCCGCATTCCGCAATGCCTCGATGCAGGGCGGGTATTTCATCCTTGCGGCGCGCGCGCTCGACCTGGACTGCGGGCCGATGTCGGGCTTCGACAATGCCAAGGTCGACGCGGCGTTCTTTCCAGACGGCCGCTTCAAGTCGAACTTCCTGTGCACGCTTGGCAAGGGCGACCCGTCCAAGGTGATGGCGCGCCTGCCGCGCCTAACGTTTGAGGAAGCCTGCAAGATCGTATAACTGCCGAGGGACGCGCCATGCCAAAGGATTTTCCCAGCGCGGGTCTTCCACTCGCCGGCCTTCGTGTCCTCGACCTTTCGCGCGCTCTCGCGGGGCCGTTCTGCGCGATGATCCTCGCCGACCTGGGTGCCGACGTGATCAAGATCGAGCCCACCCCCGAGGGCGAGATGGTGCGCGGCTGGGGGCCTTTCAAGGACGGGATCAGCGTCTACTACCTGTCGATTCATCGCAACAAGCGCAGCCTTGCGGTGAATTTCCGCGATCCCGAGGGACTGGGACTGATCCGCACACTGGCCGACCAGTCCGACATCCTGGTGGAGAACTTCAAGCCCGGCGTCATGGGCGACATGAAAATGGACTACGCGGCGCTTGCCGAGAGGAATCCCCGCCTGATCTTCGCCTCGATCACCGGCTTCGGGACGAGCGGCCCCTACGGCGGTTGGCCGGGCGTGGACCAGATCGCACAGGGCATGTCGGGCCTCATGAGCCTCACGGGACAGAAGGCGACTGGCCCGACGCGCGTCGGCATCCCGATCGGCGACGTGGTGGCCGGCATGTGGACCGCGCTGGGCATCCAGGCTGCGGTAATCCAGCGCATGGCGACAGGGCGGGGACAACTTGTCGAGACGTCGCTGCTCGCCGGCCTGATCGGCTTGCTCACGGTGCAGGGCCAGCGCCAGCTGAGCCTGGGCGATACTCCTGGAGTCGCAGGCAACGACCATCCGGTGATCTATCCCTACGGCATGTTCGAGGCGAAGGACGGTCCGTTCAACATGGCCGCGGCTACCGAGGATATGTGGGTCAAGCTGTGCGGGCTGACCGGGATGCAGGACTGGGTCGCGCACCCGGATTACAAGGACAACGCGGCGCGCAGCCGAAACAGGGTGGCGCTGAAAGCGCGCCTCGACGCGATCTTCGCCGCGCGCGGCAAAATGGAATGGACGCTGGACCTTGTCAAGCTCGGCCTGCCGGCCGGGCCGATCTTTACGCTCGAGCAGGTGTTCGCCGATCCGCACGTGAATCAGACCGGCATTGTCGAAGAGATCGATCACCCGACGCTCGGCACCTTGCGCCTGATTGCGAACCCGATCCGCATGCAGGGGCTGGGGGGACGCTCGGTGCGCAGCGCGCCGCCACTGCTGGGCGCGGACAGCCGCGCCGTGCTCGCGGATTTCGGCATTCCCGCTGATCGAATCGCTGCGCTGATTGCTGCCGGAACGATCCAATCCACCTAGGGGAGCCTCATGCTTGCTGACCAGATCGCCTATGTCGCGCTCGCATCCAATGATCCTGACGCAACCTGCAACGTATTCGAGAAACACTTCGGCCTGCCGCGCACGGAACTGGCCTCCAGTGCGGGTCCGGTCCCGCTGTATGCGCTCGGGCGCAGCGCGCTGGCCGTATTCCCGCTGGGTCACCCGATGCTCGCCGTGCAGGGCGTGCAGGGCGCGCAGGGCAAGCCCGGCGTGAACCATATCGCGCTCGGCGTGGATGATGTGGCGGCCGCTGCGGCGCGCTCGGGCGTCCGGACCGTGGCGAACACAGGCTCCGGACTTGACGGGCGCACCACCCTGCAGCTCGAACATGGCGACACGGTCGGCGTGCGCATCTGCCTCACCGAGCGCCTTCCACTTGCGCCACGCGCCGGTGCTGCGGTCGAACGAATCGACCACCTCGGGGTGGCGAGCTCGGACGTGTCGGAGGACGAGCGCGTGTTTGCAGGCCGGTTCGGGTTTCCGGTCGAGAGCCGCCAGACCGACATGGAAGTGAGCCTCGCAGTTGAAAGTTTCACTTCCGACAAGTACGGTGTCGTCTACCATAACCGTGCGCCCGAGCCGGTGGGCGGCTTGCGCGTGTGCTTCATTACCGTGGGCGACTGCGAAATGGAATTCCTTGCCAACTTCAATCCGCGCCAGGGTGCCGAAATCGCCCACGGCCAGGCGGGCACGACCAAGCAGGACCAGGGCGCGATCACGCGCTTCGTCGCATCGCGCGGCCGCGGCCTGCACCACGTTGCGCTTAAAGTCACTGATATCGATGCGACGCTCGCCGCGATGGCTGCAGCCGGCCTGCCGATGATCGATACGAAGGGGCGGCCGGGCTCGCGTCGCGCGCTGATCGGTTTTCCGCACCCGCGGGCCGTTGGCGGGGTGCTGATGCACCTGGTGCAGCGCGCGTTGGTCGCATAATAGTAAGTCAACACTAGGAGAATCCAGCATGGCCTCACTCGCGGCAGCAAGCCTTCCACCCGAAAAGGCCCGCGAGGGCATCAGCGCGGCTGAGTGGCAATTGCGCGTCGACCTCGCCGCCGCGTATCGCCTGGCCGCGATCTACGGCTGGACCGATCTCAACAACACGCATTTTTCGGCGCGCGTGCCGGGGCCCGAGCACCACTTCCTGCTCAACCCATTCGGCATGCTGTTCGACGAAATCACCGCCTCATCCCTCATCAAGGTCGACCGGGACGGCAAGGTGCTGGGCGATTCCGACTACCGCACCAACCCCGCCGGCTTCATCATCCACGGCGCGATCCACATGGCGGTGCCGCGGGCGACCTGCATCATCCATACGCACAGCCGGTTCGGCACGGCGGTGGCGATGCAGAAGCAGGGCCTGCTGCCGGCCAGCCAGAAGGCGCTGACCGTGACGGGCTGGCTCAACTACCACGACTTTGAAGGCCCGGCGCTGAACGCCGACGAGCAGCCGCGGATCGTCGCCGACCTGGGCGAGCGCAACATCCTGATCCTGCGCAATCACGGACTGCTCAGCGTGGGCGAATCCGTCGGAGAGGCTTTCGTATGGATGTACCGGATCGAAACCGCCTGCCGGCAGCAGATCGATGCCCTGTCGGGCGGAGGGGAACTCGCGCCGCTGTCCCAGGAAACACAGCAGAAATCGATAGCCATGGGCCTGAAGATGTACGGCAAGGGGGGATTCATCGAAGTGGGGCGCGAGTGGCCGGCCCTGCTGCGCCAGCTCGAGCGGCACGATGGTACGGGATACCGGGACTAGGGAGAAAACGTATGGCAAGCAGCGTGAAGAATAAAACCAGGTCGGCACCGGCGAAGAAGAAGGCCGTACCGGCAAAGAAGAAGGCCGTACCGGCGAAGAAGCAGGCCGCACCCAAAACCAGGTCGGCTGCGAAACCGGCCAGGAAGCCCGGCCTCTGGGACAGCCTCAAGTCCGGCCCGGCGAACAACGTCCCGCTCTCGCCGCTGGGTTTTCTCGCGCGCGCGGCCGAGGTCTACCCGGATCGCATCGCGGTGATCTACGGCAGCCAGCGCATCGACTACGCGCAGTACTTCAGACGTGCACGCCAGCTGGCTTCGGCGCTGTCCCGACGCGGGGTGGGCAGGGGCGATGTGGTCGCGGTCATGCTGCCCAATATCCCGGCGATGCTCGATGTGCATTTCGCGGTGCCAGCGCTGGGCGCGGTGATCAATGCAATCAATACGCGTCTTGATCCGGACACCGTCGCCTACATTCTCGGGCACGCCGAGGCGAAGGTGCTGATCACCGACTGCATGTTCGCCAATGTGGTCGCTCCGGCTCTGGCGATGCTGAAAAGGAAAATCCTGGTGATCGACGTCGACGACCCGGCCTATACGGGCGAGGGCGAGCGGCTGGGCGAGGTCGAGTACGAGGCTTTCATCGCGGCAGGTGACGCGTCTTTCGCCTGGGAGCCGCCCGCCACCGAGTACGACCCGATCGCGGTCAACTACACCTCGGGCACCACCGGGCGCCCGAAAGGCGTTGTGTATCACCATCGCGGTACCTTTCTTGCGGCCATGGGAAGCATCGCAGCCTGGCCGTTGCCGGCGCAGCCGGTGTACCTCTGGACGCTGCCGCTGTTCCATTGCAACGGCTGGTGCTTTCCCTGGGCGGTCACCGCGATGAGCGGCACCCATGTGTGCCTGCGCGCGGTCGACCCGGCGGTGATCTTCCCGCTGATCGCCGAGCACGGCGTCACCCACATGTGCGGCGCGCCAACCGTGTTGTCGCTTCTGATCGCCGCGCCCGCCGAGCAGCGGCGCGCGTTCGCGCATCCGGTGCACCTGATGACCGCGGGTTCGCCGCCACCGTCCACAGTGCTGCAGGCGATGCAGGGCCTGGGCTTTGACGTGGTGCACGCCTACGGCATGACCGAACTGTATGGTCCCTCGACCATCTGCGCGCCGCAGGATCGCTGGGCCGCGCTGTCGGCCGAGGAACGCGCCTCGATGATGTCGCAGCAGGGGGTGCGCTACCAGGTTGTCGAAGGGCATTTCGTCGGCGACCCGGCGACCTGCGCACCGGTGGCGCATGACGGCGTTGCGATGGGGGAGATCCTGATTTCGGGGAACACCGTGATGTACGGCTACCTCAAGGATCCGAAAGCGACCGCGGACGCCTTTGCCGGCGGCTACATGCACACCGGCGACCTTGCGGTGTGGCACGACACGAACTACATCGAGATCAAGGACCGCAAGAAGGACATCATCATCTCGGGCGGTGAGAACATTTCCTCGGTCGAAGTCGAGATCGCGCTGTACAAGCATCCCTCGACCCTGCTCGCGGCGGTGGTGGCGAAGCCCGATGCGAAATGGGGCGAGACGCCCTGCGCCTTCGTCCAGTTGAAACCCGGCAAGTCCGCGACCGAGGCAGAGTACATCGACTGGTGCCGCGCGAAACTCGCGCGCTTCAAGTTGCCGAAAATGATCGTGTTCGGTCCACTGCCGACCACGGCGACGGGCAAGATCCAGAAGTTCGTGCTGCGGGAGAAGGCGAAGGCAATGTAGGGTCCCGGGCAGGGATTTGAACATCGCTTCCATCCTGCCGGAGTCATGGTGCCGGTGGTGGCGCTGGGTGGGCGGAGCAGGGCCTGTGCATGCGGGGCGTGCAGAAATGATTTGCGGCGAACGCTGTTTACGCGCCATGTTCAATTGCGTACACTCCATCTGTACATAATTGAAATTCAATTCGAAGCGCCAAAAAAGTGCCAAAACCACCAAAAACCGCAGTCAACGTCACCGAGCTTCGCCAGAACCTCCCAGCCTATCTGGCCGCGGTAAAACAGGGCGGGGAGATCGAGGTAACCTCGCGCGGAAAGGTGATCGCCCGCATTGTCGCCGGCGGCGACCCGCAAGAGGAGGCCCGGGACCGCCTGCTCGCGATCCGCAAGCGCTGCACGGTCGGCGATGTGGCCAGTCCCACAGGCGCGCAGTGGGACGCGGAGCGTTGATCGTCCTCGACACGCATGCACTGATCTACGACGCGCTGACGCCCGCCCGCCTGTCTGCCCGGTCCCGCAAGGCGATCGAAGCCGGCTTTGCGCGCCATGAGCTCGCGTGCAGCGACATCAGCCTGTGGGAGATCGCGATGTTGATCGCGAAGAAGCGCCTGGATCCGATGATGGATGCGCGGCAGTTTCTCGATGACGTCATTGCGGCGCGGCGCGTGCGCGTCCTGCCGATCAGTCCTGAAGTCGCAGTATTGTCGCAGTCAGACGCGTTTTCCCACGGTGATCCGGCCGATCGGCTGATCGCGGCGACGGCTTACCTGCACCGAGCGCCCTTGGTGACCTCAGATACGAAGCTGCGCAAGCTGAAAGAGATTGCGACGATCTGGTAAATCGCAGGCAGCAGTTCCAGATAACGAACGAATTGAACGGAACAACCATGAAACTCGAAGGCATACGCGTACTCGACCTCTCCCGCTTCCTGCCCGGGCCCTGGATGAGCCTGATGATGGCCGACCATGGCGCGGAGGTGATCAAGATCGAAAGCTTCGAGGGCGAGCCCACCCGCAAGCTCGGCAAGCCGGTCAAGGGATTCACGGCGTATTTCCGCAATACGCAGCGTGGCAAGAAGTCGCTGACGCTGAACCTGAAGGCCGACGAGGGACGGGAGATCTTCATGCGGCTCGCTGAGGAGAGCGACGTGATCATCGATTCGTTCAGCCCCGGTGTGATGGAGCGGCTGGGCCTGGGCTACGCGGTGGTGAAGGCGCGCGCGCCGCGGATCGTCTACTGCTCGCTCTCGGCTTTCGGCCAGACGGGAGCGATGGCGCAACGCCCGTCGCACGATGTCGGCGGGCAGGCGCTGACCGGCGTGCTGAGCCTCGGGCGCACCGACGGCCGCGCGCCCTCGCTGCCGCCGCTGCCGGCGGCGGACATTGCACTGGCTTCCTCTGCACTGGTTGCGATCCTGATGGCGCTGCTCAGGCGGCATACGACCGGACAGGGCGATTACCTCGACATGGCGATGATCGATACCACGATGTCCTGGACGCCGCATATTCTTGGCACGGTGCTCGCCGAGGATCGCGCGCCCGACCTCGCGAGCGAACGCCTGTATGGCGGAGCCGCCTTCTACAACGTGTACGAGACGAAGGACGGGCAGTACCTTGTGCTGTCAGGGTCGGAAATGAATTTTGCCGAGAACCTGCTGAAGGCGCTTGGCCGGCCGGACCTGGTCGAGACCTGCCGCCTGCCGTGGGGTGAGCCGCAGGCGCCGGTGAAGACGTTCCTCGAGCAGGCCTTCCTCACGCGGACGCGCGACGAATGGGACGCATGGCTTGCGGACAAGCGGGTCTGCTATGCGCCGGTGCTCGACATGAAGGAGGCCTGGGGCTCGCAGCTGCTGCGCGACCGAGGGATGGTCGTCCAGGGTCCGGACGGGGTCGATAACCTCGGCACGCCGATCAAGTTCATGGATGAGCCGGGCGTGCCGAATTACGTGTTTCCGAAACTCGGCGAGCACACCGACGAGATCCTCGGGCGGCTGGGGTACGACGCAGCCGCGCGCGCGAAGCTGCGCGCGGCGAAGGTTTGCTGAGCGGCCTGGTTCGGAATAGTTGAAGTTTATTTTACTAAGTGCAAGGACTGAAGCGGACTGCAGGGTGGCGTTGTTGTCAGATTTAACAACATTGGCTTCGCATAGACAAGCCCGGATCCAATGCGATACCTCCTGCTGGCGCTGACTTTCGTCCTCGCACCGGCCTTCGCGGCCCCTGCGGCGCCGGCCCAGGAGTTCGGCGCCTGCCTCGCGCGGCTGCGCGGCGCGGCGCTCGCGCAGGGCATCACGGCCGAGACCTTCGACACCGCGACCGCGGGCCTCGAGCCCGATGAGAGCGTGCTCGAGGCGATGGACAAGCAGCCCGAAGTGGTGACGCCGATCTGGGATTACCTTGCGGCACTTGTCGACGAGCAGCGCATCACCGACGGGCAGGCGATGCTCCGCGAGTGGGCCACGGTTCTGGACAGGGCGCAGGAGAAGTACGGAGTCGATCGCCACACCATCGTCGCGGTCTGGGGCGTGGAGTCGAACTTCGGCCGCCAGCTCGGCGGGCGGTCGCTGGTGCGCTCGCTCTCGACAGTCTCCTGCTTCGGGCGGCGGCAGGATTTCTTCCGCAGCGAATTCATGGCGACGTTGCGCATCCTGCAGAGCGGAGACATGCAGCCTGAGGAGCTTCGGGGGTCGTGGGCCGGCGCGTTCGGCCAGACCCAGTTCATGCCCTCGACTTTCGAGCGTACCGCGGTCGACTTCGATGGCGACGGAAGGCGTGACATCGTTGGCTCGGTCGCCGACGCCCTTGGGTCGACTGCGAATTTCCTCGCCAGGGCCGGCTGGCAGCGCGGGCAGCCGTGGGGCATTGAAGTGAAGGTTCCTGCGGGTTACGCAGGCCCATCCGGGCGGCGTGCGCGGCGGGAACTCGCGCTGTGGCGCAAGCTCGGGGTGAAGAACATCGACCGCAGCGAACTTGCCGGCGAAGGCGCCGCGGCCCTGCTGTTGCCGGCCGGCTTGCCGGGGCCGGGTTTTCTGGTGTATCGGAATTTCGACGCCATCTATTCCTACAACGCGTCGATCTCCTATGCGCTGGCGATCGCGCACCTGTCCGACCGGCTGCGTGGCGGCGGGCCGTTGCAGACGCCGTGGCCCACCGACGACCCGGGCATCTCGCGCGCCGAGCGGCGCGAAGTGCAGGAGCGGTTGCTCGAGCGCGGGTTCGACATCGGCACGGTTGACGGCGCGATCGGGCCGCGCACGCGGCGCGCGATCGAAGCGTTCCAGGCTGCGAAGGGCCTGCCGGTCGACGGCCGCGCCGGTGCGAAGGTGCTGCGCGCCTTGCGCGAACCTTGAGGTCTTTCGCAGGAAGTCGCCTGCTATGATCGGCGCGAACTGGACCGACGGTATCCGCCGGTCGACAACTCGGGGAGAGCAGCATGCGCTTGCAGGGGAAAACCGCCATCGTGATCGGCGCGGGACAGGGGCCGGGCACCGGCATGGGCAACGGGCGCGCCACCGTGTTGCGTTTTGCTCAGGAGGGCGCGAAGGTCATGGCGGTGGATCGCGACCTTGCCTCGGCGCAGGAAACCGTGGCGATGACCGGCGCGGCGGCGAAGGATTGCTTCGCCTTCGAGGCGGACGTGACGAAGGAGGCCACGCTCGCCGCTGCGATCGCGGCGGCCAAGGCGCGCTGGGGCCGCATCGACATCCTGCACTACAACGTCGGCGTGAGCATCGCGGGCGGGGATGCTTCGCCCACCGAAATCACCGAGGAGGCCTTCGACCGGGTGACCGCCATCAACCTG
>JBBQVP010000168.1:0-9357 GCA_038211455.1 Burkholderiales bacterium | reverse complement strand
TCCTGAGATCTGCGCTTGCGAAATATATCCCTGCGCGTACCATCTTTACTAATTCCGCCTCCCGCATCGTCATGGTATGTTTCCCGGCCCATGTCCTTCTACGCACGCCCCGTTCTGCTCACCGACGCCCTCCAGTGCCTCGCAGGCGCTGAGGTAGCGATTCTTGCCGGCGGCACGGATCACTACCCGGCCCGCGTAGGAAAATTCCTGGCGGAAGACGTCCTGGATATCGGCGCGGTCGAAGGACTGCGCGGGATCCGCGAAACGCAGGATTACTGGCGCATCGGCGCAACCACGACCTGGACTGACCTGGTCGAGGCGCGCCTGCCCCCGCTGTTCGACGGGCTCAAGCAAGCTGCGCGCGAGATCGGCGGCAGGCAGATACAAAACGCCGGCACGCTGGCCGGAAACATCTGCAACGCCTCACCGGCCGCCGATGGCGTCCCCGCCCTGCTGTCGCTCGACGCCGGCGTGGAACTCGCCAGCACGGCCGGCGTGCGGCTGGTGCCGATGGACGACTTCATCCTCGCACCGCGCCAGACCGTGCGCCGCCCGGACGAGCTGGTGACTGCGTTGCGCATCCCGAAGCCCCGCTACCCGGCGCGCGGAACTTTCCTCAAGCTCGGCGCGCGCAAATACCTGGTGATCTCGATCTCGATGGTCGCGATCGTGATCGAAAGCGAGGACCGCATCGTGAAGCGAGCCACCGTCGCCGTGGGTTCCTGCGCGGTAGTCGCGCGCCGCATGCTGGAGCTCGAGTTTGCCCTCGCGGGCGAGCGGCTCGACGCAAAGCTTCCCGAAATCGTCCGTACAGACCATCTCGGCCGGCTCGGGCCCATCAACGACGTGCGCGCCAGTGCGGCCTACCGGATGGACGCCACGCTGACGCTGCTGCGGCGCGCGCTGGCGGAGCTTGCGCGGTGAAGAAAGCGCGCGCAGCTGTCCGCACTGATCCGACTTTGACGAGCTTCTGCGTCAACGGCCGCAAGGTGCGCGTCGCATCGGCGCCGGTCGCGCGGCTCTCTGATGTGCTGCGCGACGAACTCGGCCTGACCGGAACCAAGGTCGGCTGCACTGCGGGCGACTGTGGCGCGTGCACCGTCCTGCTCGACGGCCACCAGGTATGCGCCTGCCTCACGGCCGTCGGCCAGGTTGCCGGTCGGGACGTCACGACGGTCGAGGGTCTCGCTGTCGATGGCCGGCTGTCGCCTTTGCAGGTAGCGTTCCAGAAGCACGGTGCCGCGCAGTGCGGCATCTGCACCCCGGGCATGCTGATCGCCGCGGCCGACCTGCTCTCGCGCAATGGGGCGCCCGTCGAGGCCGAAGTGAGGGAAGCGCTCAGCGGCGTCCTCTGCCGCTGCACCGGCTACCAGAAGATCATCGAGGCGGTGCTCGATGTGGCCGCGCACCCTCAGCTCGACCTTCCTCCGTCTGTGGAGCAGGCGGTTGGCGCGCGGGTCGCAAAGGTGGACGGGTTTGCGAAGCTCACCGGCGCCGAGAACTACGGCGCCGACCGCATACCGCCGCAGGCCCTGTGGTTGCGTGCGATCCGCTCGCCTCACCATCACGCCCGTTTCACGCTGGGCGATCTCGCCGCGATTGTCAGGGGCACGCCCGGCCTCGTGCGCATCCTGACTGCGAAGGACGTGCCTTCCAACGGCTTCGGCATCTATCCGCATATCAAGGACCAGCCAGTGCTGGCGGACGGCGTGACGCGGTTTCGCGGCGAAGCGGTCGTGGCGCTGGTCGGCACGCGCGCCGCGGTCGAGTCCTTCGATGAGACCGCGCTGCCGATCGAATTCGAACCCCTGCCGCCGGTAATGGGCCTCGACGCCTCCATGGCACCCGGCGCCGCGCAGGTTCTGCCGGACCGGCCGGGCAACCTGCTGCAGGACGGCGGCGTCGTGAAGGGCGATGCCGCGGGCGCGTTCGATGCCTGCGCCGCGATTGCCGAGGGCACCTTTGAGACCGGATTCGTCGAGCATGCCTATATCGAGCCTGAGGCCGGCTGGGCGCAACGGGTCAGGCATCCGGGCGGAGACCGCCTGGAAATCCACGTCACCACCCAGACGCCGTATATGGATCGTGACGAGATGGCGGTGGTGATGAAACTCGCGCCCGACCGGATCCGCATCGTGCCGACGGCCTGTGGCGGAGGATTCGGCGGCAAGCTCGACATGTCGGTCCACCCGCTGGTGGGACTGGCTGCCTGGCTGACCGGCAAGCCCGTGGCCTGCGTGTACACGCGGCCGGAAAGCATGGCGTCGTCGACCAAGCGCCACCCCGCGCGCGTGACCGCGAAGTTCGGCTGCGACGCGCAGGGCCGCCTTGTCGCCTGCGAAGTCGAGGCCGATTTCGACACCGGCGCTTACGCAAGCTGGGGTCCCACCGTGGCGACGCGCGTCCCGATCCACGCCACCGGCCCCTACGCCGTGCCGCATGTGCGCACGCGCGGGCGCGGCTTCTTCACCCACTGTCACCCGTCCGGCGCGTTCCGCGGCTTCGGCGTGCCACAGGGAGCGATCGCGCACGAAGCGATGATGGACGAGCTGGCCAGCCTGCTCGAGATCGACCGGCTCGAGATCCGGCTGCGCAACGCGCTCAAGGCGGGCGACGCGACGGCGACCGGCCAGGTGCTCGAACACTCGGCGGGGCTGGCCGAATGTCTCGAAGCGCTGCGCCCTCACTGGGAGCGCGCGCAGCGTGACTGCGAGGCATTCAACCGGAAATCGAAAATCCTGCGCCGTGGGGTCGGCATCGGCTGCATGTGGTACGGGATCGGCAACACGTCGCTGTCGAACCCATCCACCATGCGCATCGGCGTTTCGAAGGCCGGCGCAGTCACCCTGTACAGCGGCGCCGTGGACATCGGCCAGGGGTCGAACACGATCCTCACGCAGATCGCGGCCGATGCGGTCGGCCTGCCGATGAGCCAGTTCAGCCTGGTGAGCGGTGACACGGACCTCACCGCCGACGCGGGCAAGACCTCCGCGTCGCGCCAGACCTTTGTGTCGGGCAAGGCCGTCCAGCTCGCGGGGCTTGAGCTGCGCAGGCAGCTGTTTGCCGCGGCCGGCGCGCCGGAAGGCGAACACCTCGAGCGCACCTACCGCCTGGCGCTCGAAGGCAACCGGATCGTCATCCGGCGGGACGGCATCACCCATCGCGTGCCGCTTCGCGATGCCATCCTCGCCGAAGGCCATTTCGATCCGCCCACCACGCCGTCAGACGCGAACGGCCAGGGCATTCCCTACGCCAGCTACGCCTTCGCCGCGCAAATTGCCGAAGTGGAGGTCGACATCGAACTCGGCACGACCAAGGTGCTGCGCATCGTTGCGGCACATGATGTCGGCCGCGCGATCAACCCGGTCCAGGTCGAGGGCCAGATCCAGGGGGGCACCGTGCAGGGCCTGGGCCTTGCGCTGATGGAAGAGTACCTGCCCGGCCGCACCGAGAACCTGCACGACTACCTGATCCCCACCATCGGCGATGTGCCTCACATGGAATGCATCCTGGTCGAGGATGCGGAGCCGCTGGGCCCTTTCGGCGCCAAGGGCGTCGGCGAACCCGGTCTGATCCCCACGGCACCCGCGATCCTGGGCGCGATTGAAAATGCCTGCGGCGTGCGCATGCTCGAAGTGCCCGTCCTGCCGCACCGGCTGCGCGCAGCAATACTGACAAAAAATGCGTAACCCCCGCGCCAGTACTGGCGTTTCAGCCGAATTACTGCCATTACGATGACGCATCCCCTCGCGCACCGTGACCCCCAGGACGCGCCCGAAAGTGCTGGCGCGCAGGTCGACACGCCCGGGGGCGACGTGATCCGCTGCGACGCCTGCCCGGTACTCTGCCGCATCCGTGCCGGCCAGTCGGGCGCCTGCGACCGCTACGCCAACATCGAAGGCCGGCTGGTGCGCAGCGACCCGCTGCTGCTGCTGCAACGCGCCGTGGAAGGCGGCAAGCCGCTGGTGCCGTTTCTCGAACCCGGCAAGCCGTGGGACGGCGCCATCGTGTCCGCGCAAAACACCTTCGTCACCGGTATCGGCGCCACCACCACCTACCCTGACTACAAGCCGGCGCCGTTCATCGTCTCCTCGAAACTCGAAGGCGTCGACATGGTGACGGTGGTGACCGAGGGCATCTTCAGCTACTGCGGCCTGAAACTGAAGATCGACACCGACCGCTGGCTCGGGCCCGAGCAGGCCGCCGTGCGCGTTGCCGGCGAAGCAGTCGGTCATGTGACCACCGCAGAGTACGGCTCCCAGATGCTCGCGATCGGCGGCGTGCACCATCTCACCGGCGGCTCAAAAAAGGAAGGCAACGTCACCTGCGAGGCGATGCTCAAGCTCTCCAACAAGCAAGCCGTCGAACTCACGATCGACGGCGGCTCGAGCGTGCTCGTGCAGGCCGGGCAGCCGCCCGTGGTCAACGGGGAGCGCGAAGAGCGCATGCGCGTGGGCTGCGGCTCGGCCACCATCGGCATCTTCGCGCAGCAGTGGCTCGAGCACTGCGACGAAGTGATCGTGGTCGACGATCACATCACAGGCGTACTGACCGAGCACCAGGCGGGCAAGTTTCTCGGCATGAAGCCGGCGGGCATCCGCATCCGCGGGCGCAAGTCCACGCCCGGCCGCTATTTCAAGGTGGCGGAGCCCGGTTCGGGCTGGGGTGGAACCAACGTCGAGGATCCGCTCTCGATCATCGAACGCATCGACGCGAAGACCGCCTGGCCGGGCATGCGCCTGCTGATGGTGTCCACCACCGGCGAAGACGCGGAATGGTTCGTGCTCGATTCCGACCTCAAGCCACGGAAAGCAGACATGCCCGGACCGGTGCGCACCGTCGTAGAGCGAATCGCCGAGAATTGCGAGCCCGCCTTGTGCAGCGTGCTGTTCATGGGTGGCGCCGGCGGGTCGCTCAGAGCGGGCGTCACGGAGAATCCCGTGCGCCTCACACGCTCGGTGAAGGAATCGATCACGCGCGTGACCTGCGGCGGGGCACCTGTGTACGTCTGGCCCGGTGGCGGCATCACGGTCATGGTCGATGTGCTCGCCATGCCGGACGCCTCGTTCGGCTACGTGCCCACGCCGGCGCTGGTGCTGCCGATCGAGTTCACCTTGCCGCTGGACCGTTACGCGGCGATGGGCGGACACATGGGCAGCGTCGTTTCGCTCGAGGACATGCTGCACAAGACCCCGTTTCGCGCGGAAGCCTTGCGCGAAACGAATCCCTGGCCCCTCGCCAGACCCCGCAGTTAATCCAAGTACAGGAGAACGTCATGCAAAGCACCCGTCGTGAGTCCCTGAAATTCATTGTCGCGCTGGGCGCCGTCGCGCTAGGCGGTGCCCGGCCGCTTGCGTTCGCCGCCGGCCCGGTAAAGCCAGCCGCGGACAGCGCGCTCCTTGTCGTCGATGTGCAGAACTGCTTCGTCACCGGCGGCACACTGCCGGTGAAAGGGGGCGAAGAGGTCGTGCCGGTCATCAACAAGCTCGCCAAGCTGTTCCAGAACGTCGTGATCACGCAGGACTGGCACACGCCGGGGCACGCATCCTTCGCCTCCAGCCACCCCGGCAAGAAACCCTTCGAGACGACCAAACTGCGCTACGGCACCCAGGTGCTCTGGCCGGACCACTGCGTGCAGGGGACCGAAGACGCGTCGGTGCGCAAGGACATCGACATTCCCCAGGCGGAACTGATCATCCGCAAGGGCTTTCACAAGGACACGGACAGCTACTCAGCGTTCATGGAGGCCGACCGCAAGACGAGCACGGGCCTCGCCGCCTACCTGAAAGCGCGCGGAATCAAGGAGGTCTACGTCACGGGGCTCGCAACTGACTTCTGTGTCGCGTGGACCGCGTTGGACGCGCGCAAGGCAGGCTTCAAGGCCTCGGTGGTCGAGGACGCGACGCGCGGCATCGACCTCAACGGGTCGGTCGCGAAAGCCTGGGACGAGATGAAGAAGGCCGGCGTGCGCCGCTTGCAGTCCTCCGACCTCGTGTGAGCGGCGCGGCGACGCGTCGCTTCGCCGACGGCCGGCTGCACCTGCAGCACGGCCCGATCGACTGCATCGTCGAAGCCTGGGGCGAGGCGGCCGAAGTCGAGGCGGCCTACGCGCAGGCCACGCGCCGCTTCGCGGACATACTGCCGGGACTGGTGAACGAACTGCCTGTGCTGCGCCTGCCGATTGGCCCGGCCGTGCCGCTTGTGCGCGACCCGGTCGCCAGACGCATGGTCGCCGCGGTATGGCCGCACCGCGGGGTGTACGTCACGCCGATGGCCGCTGTGGCCGGCGCCGTGGCCGACGAACTGCTCGCCGAGCTTATCCGCGGTCGCGCGCTCAGCAAGGCTTACGTCAACGACGGTGGCGACATCGCGATCCACCTTGGTCCCTACGCGCAGTTCGATGTCGGCATCGCCGCCGATCCGCGCGTTTACGTGCTCGATGGCGACCTGAAGATCGGTGCCGCTGACCCGGTGCGCGGCATCGCGACCTCGGGCTGGCGCGGCCGCTCGCAATCGCTGGGCATCGCCGACGCCGTGACGGTACTCGCCGCCACCGCGGCGGCGGCGGACGCGGCCGCCACGCTGATCGCGAACGCGGTCAACGTCGATCACCCGGCGATCCAGCGCCTGCCCGCGCGCGAGGTCAAGGAGGACAGCGATCTCGGCGAGCTTCCCGTGACCGTGGGCGTCGGCGCGCTTCCGCCCCACGCGATCGCCGCCGCCCTCGATGCGGGCCGCAAGACCGCTGAGGCGCTGCGCGCGCGCGGCCTGATCCACGCAGGCTACCTCGGCCTGCACGGGCAATGGCGAGTCCTGCCCGAGCCCGACACGCGTCTGGAAGCCGGCGCGTGCTGAAACGTCTTCTCGCCGTCGCGCTACTCGCGCTCTGCGCCCTTGCGCAGGCTGCGCCCGACCCGATTGCGGTGGTGTACCTCGGCGCGTATGACTGCTTCTACTGCCAGCACTGGGAGTCGCGCGCCAAAATCGAATTGCTCGCATCGAAGGAAGGCAAGGCGGTGCGCTTCTACGAAGTCATGGGCAGGACCCTGCGCGAACCCATCGTCGAGAAGAACTTCCCCGCCGAGCTCAAGTGGCTGGCGCGCAAGCTCGGCCCATCCCGGGGCGTGCCGCGCTTCCTGCTTCTGGTCGACGGCGAGGTGACGCGCAGCGTCTACGGCACGAACGACTATGAAACCGTGTTCCTGCCGGCGCTGCGCGAGGCCGTGGCCGCGCGCCGCCCCGGCGCATGATGTTGGAGTAACATCCTCAAGTAACAACCCAAGGGAGAGAAAAATGCGCATATCGCACGCACTGTTTGCCGGACTGTTCGCACTGGGAGCTGCCAGTGTGCAGGCCCAGCCGATCGTGATCGGGGAGCTCAACAGCTACAAGCAGTTCACAGCCTTCCTCGACCCGTACAAGAAGGGCTGGGAACTGGCGCTGGATGAGATCAACAAATCCGGCGGCGTGCTGGGTCGCAAGATCCAGGTCGTTTCGCGCGACGACAACGGCAACCCGGGCGACGCGGTGCGCGTCGCCGAGGAGCTGATCCTGCGCGACAAGGCCACACTGCTGATGGGTACCTTTGCCTCGCATGTCGGGCTCGCGGTCAGCAACCTCGCCAACCAGCGCAAGGTCGTGTTCATCGCGGCCGAGCCGCTGACCGACAAGATCGTCTGGGAAAACGGCAACCGCTACACCTTCCGGCTGCGTCCTTCGACCTACATGCAGACGGCCATGCTGATCCCGGATGCGGCGAAGCTGAAAAAGCAGAAGTGGGCCATCGTCTACCCGAACTACG
This sequence comes from Burkholderiales bacterium, assembly GCA_038211455.1. Classification (GTDB taxonomy): domain Bacteria; phylum Pseudomonadota; class Gammaproteobacteria; order Burkholderiales; family SG8-39; genus SZAS-79. The sequence continues at coordinate 1,556 of JBBQVP010000168.1, read as the reverse complement.
AGTATGGCCAGTCGGCCGCGCGCTGGTTCAAGAAGCTGCTGCCGGAAGCGCAGTCGGGCGTGCAGTTCGTCTCCGACCAGGCGCCGCCGCTGGGCAAGATCGACGCCGGCGCGGTCGTCCAGGCGCTGATCGACGCCAAGCCGGATGCGATCTTCTCGTCGCTCTTCGGCGCTGACCTGCAGAAGTTCGTGCGCGAGGGCAACACCCGCGGGCTGTTCAAGAACACCGTGGTGTTCAACCTGCTCGCGGGCGAGCCGGAGTACCTCGACCCGCTCAAGGATGAGACGCCCGAGGGCTGGTACGTGACCGGCTATCCCTGGGAGCAGATCAAGACACCTGAGCACCAGAAATTCCTCGCGGCCTACAAGGCAAAGTTCAAGGACTATCCGCGCCTTGGGTCGATCGTCGGCTACTCCACCATGTACACGGTCGCGAATGCGATCAAGAAGGCCGGCTCGACTGACACCGAGAAAGTCATCGCAGCACTGACTGGCCTTGAAATGGGCACCCCGATCGGTCCCATCGTCTATCGCGCCGTCGACCACCAGTCGACGATGGGCGCGTATGTCGGCCGTCTGGCGAAAAAGGACGGCAAGGGTGTGATGGTCAACTGGCACTTTGCCGACGGCGCGCTGTTCCTGCCCCCGTTCGAGGAAGTCAAGGCGATGCGTAAATAGAGGGATTGAAGGGGGGATGAAGCCCCCCCTCAGACCCCCCGGGTGGCTTCGTTCGAGGTTCCGGGGGGTTTTCTTTTGCCACTGAACCGTACTTTTCGATACCTCGATGACCGCGTCCGCGATCCTGATCCAGTTCCTCAACGGCCTTGCCAGCGCCAGTTCGCTGTTCCTGGTCGCGGCCGGGCTGTCATTGATCTTCGGGGTCACGCGGATCGTCAATTTCGCCCACGGTTCGCTGTACATGCTGGGCACCTACATTGCCTACAGCCTGATCGAGTATTTCGGCCGGGGGCCGTTGTCGTTCTGGGGTTCGGTGATCCTCGCCGGCCTGGTTGTCGCCGTATTCGGTGCCCTCGTCGAGATGCTCCTCCTGCGCCGCATCTACGCGGCGCCTGAGCTGCTGCAACTGCTCGCCACCTTCGCCCTGGTGCTGATCGTCAAGGACTTCACGCTCTGGGCGTGGGGCCCCGAAGACCTGCTCGGCCCGCGCGCGCCGGGCCTGGAGGGGGCGGTAACGATTGCCGGCCGGCAGTTCCCGCAGTACGACCTGTTCCTGATCGTGCTGGGACCGGTGGTGCTGCTGGCGCTCTGGCTCCTGCTCCGGCGCACGCGCTGGGGCTGGCTGGTGCGCGAGGCATCCGAAGACCGCGAGATGGCCGGCGCCCTCGGGGTCAACCAGAACTGGCTGTTCACCAGCGTGTTCGCGCTGGGCTCGCTGCTCGCCGCGCTCGGTGGCTCGGTGCAGATCCCGCGCGAGCCGGCCACCCTGTTCATGGACCTGTCGGTGATCTCGGACGCGTTCGTCGTGGTGGTCGTCGGCGGCCTCGGCTCGATCGGCGGGGCATTCCTCGCGGCGCTCCTGATTGCCGAGATCAAGGC
>JBBQVP010000167.1:0-9476 GCA_038211455.1 Burkholderiales bacterium | reverse complement strand
TCCTCCTTCTTGCCGGCGCCCTGGCCCTTGTCGTAGACATACTTGAGCATGTCCTTGTGAACCTGGCCCTGGCCGGCTGGGGCAAGGAATACGAGCGCGTTGTAGTTCTTCGCGCCATCGCCTGCGGGCGTCACGTCAGGCTCTGCGCCCGACCACCACACGCCGTACATCTTCTCGCGCGGATAACCGGTGGCGACCGCTTCCTTGATCGCTGTGGAGTTCATCACGCCCCAGCCCCAGAGAAAGACGTAGTCGGGACGCTTCTGGCGGATCTGCAGCCAGGTGGCCTTCTGCTCCACCCCCGGATGGGTTACCGGCAGCAGCATCAGCTCGAAGCCATGTATCTTGGAGCGTTCCTCGAGCAGCGGGATCGGCTCCTTGCCGTAGGGCGAGTCGTGATAGACCAGCGCAATCTTCTTGCCCTTCAGCTTGTCCAGGCCACCCGACAATTTGCCGACGTGCTGGACCAGGATGTCAGCCGCATCCCAGTAGGTGCCGCCCAGCGGGAAATTCCAGCCGAAGATCGTGCCGTCGACCGAGTCCGCGCGGCCATAGCCCGTGGTGATGATCGGTACGTGATCCTTCAGGGCCTTGTCGGTCAGCGCAAAGGTGATCCCGGTCGACAACGGGTGGAAAGCAGTTGCGCCCGTCGGGCCCTTGGCCTTCAGGCGCTCGTAGCACTCCACGCCCCGGTCGGTCGCGTAGCCGGTCTCGCACTCCTCGTAGGTAATCTTGACCCCGTTGATGCCGCCATCGCGCGCGTTGATCAGCTTGAGGTAGTCGAGATAACCGTTGGCAAACGGCACGCCGTTCGGAGCGTAAGGCCCGGTGCGGTAGGACAGGATCGGAAAGAACTGCTCTTTCGCCTGCGCAAACGCAGACGAAGAAACAGTCACTGCGGCAGTAACGGCGGATAGCGCAATCGCGGCTCCGGCAGCCGTGGCCAGGAGCCTCGTTCTGGGTGCTTTTATCATCTACTTCCTCCTTTGAACAATGCCGCAGGCGAAACGACGCAAGCGGATACAGAAATCTTGGCACATCAGTGCGGAAACGGCCAGAGGCGAAGTTTTTCCTTGCCGATCGCCCACAGCCGGGCAAGCCCGAGCGGTTCGACGATCAGGAAAAACACGATCAGCGAGCCGAAGATCATCGCCTCCAGGTGCGATGCCATCGCGGTGCCCATCGGGATGCCAAGCCATTGGGGCCCCTGGTTGAGCGCGATCGGCAGCACGACGATGAAGAACGCCCCGAAATAGCTGCCGAGGATCGAGCCCATGCCACCGATGATGATCATGAACAGCAGGTTCAGGGACAGCGTGATGTTGAATGCGAGCGGCTCCCAAGACCCAAGATGGATGAAGCCCCATAGCGCGCCCGCGACGCCCACATAGAAAGAACTCACCGCGAAGGCAGTGAGCTTCGCATACACCGGGCGGATCCCGATCACCTCGGCGGCAACGTCCATGTCGCGCATCGCCATCCAGGCGCGGCCAATGCGCCCGCGCACGAGGTTCTTCGCAATCAGCGTGAACACCACGAGGACCGCCAGCAGGAAGATGTACTTCTTCATCGGGTTGTCGAGCTTCCAGCCGAACAGGTCGATCGCCGACGTCGAGACCGAGCCTGAGCCCGCATAGTTGGTGAACCACTTCACCCGGGCGAAGACCCAGTCCATGAAAAACTGTGCCGCCAGCGTGGCCACCGCGAGGTACAGGCCCTTGATGCGCAGGCTTGGGATGCCGAACAGCATCCCGACGAAGGCCGCAATCAGTCCGGACAGGATCAGCACGACGATGAAGTTGAGCTGCGGAACCCGTAGCACAAGGTTGTAGGCGGCGTAGGCGCCGACCGCCATGAACGCCGCATGCCCGATCGAGATCTGGCCGCAGTAGCCGACCAGCAGGTTCAGCCCCATCGCCGCAAGCGCGAGGATCAGGAAGGGGATGAGTATCGAAAGCAGCAGGTAGTTGCTCGCAAGCAGCGGAACGCCGACGAAAGCAAACCCGACCAGCAGCGCCATGAGCACGCGATCCTGGAGGATCGGCAGCATCTGCTGATCCGCGCTGTAGGAGGTCTTGTACTGGCCGTTTTCCCTGTAAAGCATCGTGTCTATACCCGGTCGATGATTTTTTCGCCAAACAGCCCCTGCGGACGCACCAGCAGGAACAGGAGGGCAAGCACGTACGCGAACCAGTTCTCGATCCCGCCTCCGGCAAGATCGAACATTTCGACCATCGGCGGGGCAAGGAATACCTCGGCCATCTTCTCCCCGACGCCGATGACCAGGCCGCCGATGATGGCGCCCGGGACCGACGTAAAGCCGCCGAGGATGACCACCGGCAGGGCCTTCAGCGCCACCTGTGAGACGGAGAACTGCACGCCGAGTTTTGCGCCCCAGACCATGCCGGCCACCAACGCCACGATGCCTGCGACCGACCAGACGATGATCCAGATGCGGTTCAGCGGTATCCCGATCGACTGCGCGGCCTGGTGATCATCGGCAACCGCGCGCAACGCGCGCCCGGTCGCGGTTTTCTGGAAGAAGAGCGCCAGCGCGATCACCAACGCCGCAGCGACGATCGCCGCCGCCACATCGTCCTTGTTGATGAGGATCCCCCCTTCGAACAGGCTCGGCAGGATCATCACCGGCTCCTTGGCGATGCCGAGGTTGATCTCGTAGATGTCGCTGCCCCAGACGGTCTGGCCGAACCCGTCGAGGAAGTACGTCACTCCGAGGGTTGCCATCAGCAGGACTACGCCGTCCTGGTTGACCAGCGGCCGCAACACAAGGCGCTCGATCACGATCGCTAGCACGATCATGATGGCCACCCCGATCAGCGCGGCGACCCACAGCGGCATGACCTCCGCCATGCGCGCCACCGCCAGGGCGGCGAACAGCACCATCGAGCCCTGCGCGAAATTGAACACGCCCGAGGCCTTGAAGATCAGCACGAATCCCAGCGCCACGAGCGAATACAACACGCCCGCCATCAGTCCGCCGAGCAGCACCTCGACATAAAACCCCGGCGCGCTCGCCTTGGTCGCCAGCGGGGCGACGAGGCCGGCAAGCAACGCGAAACCCAGGATCCAGGTGGGAAGGTTCTTCATCATCGACCTCAGTGGGATACGCCCAGATAGGCGTCAATGACCGCCTGGTTCACCCGCACTTCTTCGGGCGTCCCGTCGCCGATCTTCTTGCCGTAGTCCAGCACCACGACACGATCCGAGATATCCATCACCACGCTCATGTCGTGCTCGATCAGGACGATCGTCGTCCCGTACTGGTCGTTTACGTCCAGGATGAAGCGCGACATGTCCTGCTTCTCCTCGACGTTCATCCCGGCCATCGGCTCATCGAGCAGGAGCACGCTCGGCTCCATCGCAAGCGCGCGCCCGAGATCGACGCGCTTCTGCAGGCCATAAGGAAGGCGCCCGACCGGGGTCTTGCGGTAGGCCTGGATCTCAAGGAAATCGATGATCTGTTCCACCACTGCGCGATGCTCGTTTTCCTCGCGCAGCGCCGGGCCGATGCGCAGCGCCTGCAGCAACAGGTTGGTATGCATGCGCAGGTTGCGCCCGGTCATGATGTTGTCGAGCACGCTCATGCCCTTGAACAAGGCCAGGTTCTGGAACGTGCGAGCAATTCCAGACAGAGCCACCTCGTGCGGGTCCATGTCGTGGAATTCCTTGCCGCGCAGGCGGATCGTGCCTTCCTGCGGGTGGTACACGCCGTTGATCACGTTGAGCATCGAGCTCTTGCCCGCGCCGTTGGGGCCGATGATCGCGCGCACCTCATGCTCGCGCACATCGAACGACACGTCGCTGATCGCCTTTACGCCGCCGAACGCCAGTGAAACGTTTTCGACCGCGAGGATCACCTCGCCGATTTTCCTCTCCCCGCTCATGCCGCCTTCCTGGCCGCCGCGGGCGGGAAGGTCTTTGCGTCGCGAATCTTCAGGTCGGCCGAAATGTTGCCGACCCGGCCATCCTCGTACTTCACCTGCGCATCCAGGTGTACCGTCTTCAAGCCGCCGTACAGCGCGGTCACCAGCGGCTGGAACCGCTCGCCGATGTAGCCGCGCCGGACCTTGCGCGTGCGCGTGAGCTCACCGTCATCGGCGTCAAGCTCCTTGTGCAGGATCAGGAAGCGGTGAATCTGCGAATTGGCCAGCTCCGGATCCTGTGAAAGGTCGAGGTTCACCTTCTCGATGCACTCTGCCACCAGTCCGTACACCTCGTCGCGCGATGCAAGGTCCACGTAGCCCGAATAAGGCAGGTTGTGCCGCTCGGCCCAGTTGCCGACCGCCTCCATGTCGAAATTGATGAACGCGCACACCTTGTCGCGGCTGTTGCCGAATGCGACGGCCTCATTGATGTACGGGAAGAATTTCAGCTTGTTCTCGAGGTACTTCGGCGCGAACAGCGTGCCGTCGACCAGCGCGCCCACATCCTTCACGCGGTCGATGATCTTGAGGTGCCCGTCCGGGTCGAAATAGCCTGCATCGCCCGTGTGGAACCAGCCTTCCGGGTCTTTCGCCTCGGAGGTTGCGATCGGGTTCTTGTAGTACTCCTTGAAAAGGCCCGGCGAGCGGATCAGCAGTTCGCGCTGCGGGGTGAACTTGAGTTCCACACCCGGCACGGCCGGCCCGACGGTGTCCGCCTTTACCTGCCCGTTTGGCTGGATGCAGACGAACACGCTGGTCTCGGTCGAACCATAGAGCTGCTTCAGGTTGATGCCGATCGAGCGATAGAACACGAACAGGTCCGGTCCGATGGCCTCGCCCGCTGTATAGGCAACGCGCACCCGGCTCATGCCGAGCACGTTGCGCAACGGCCCGTAGACGAGCACGTCGCCGAGCCGGTAGAGCAGCCGGTCGGCCGCGCTCACGGGCTTGCCGTCGAGGATGTTGGCTCCCACGCGGCGCGCGATATCCATGAAGTAGAGATACATCGAACGTTTGATCGCGCTGGCATCCTCCATGCGGATCGACACCGTGGTCAGCAACGCCTCCAGGACCCGCGGCGGTGCAAAGTAGTAGGTGGGCCCGATCTCTCGCAGGTCGGTCATCACGGTCTCGGCCGATTCGGGGCAGCAGATGCAGTAGCCGGTCACGAACGGCTGCGCATAGCTGAATATGTTCTGCCCGATCCATGCGGGTGGCAGGTAGGCGAGCACGACATCGGTGTCCCCGAGCCCTTCCATCTGTGCCGCGACACGGGCACGGTCGATCAGCGCGTGGTGGGTGAGCACCACCCCTTTGGGGTTCCCCGTCGTGCCGGAGGTAAAGAACATCGCCGCGGTGTCGGATCCGCGGCCCTTGGCGATTTCGGTCTCCACAAAACCCGGATCGCTACGGTGCAGTTTGAGTCCCTTTTCGTGCAGGAGCTCGTACGCCATCAGCTCGGGCTGCTCGTAGCTGCGCATGCCGCGCGTATCGTCATAGACGATGTGCTTGAGCATCGGGCAGTCGGGCAGAATTTCAAGCAGTTTGTCGACCTGCTCCTGGTCCTCGGCGATCGCGAACTCGATTTCGGCGTTCTGGATCGGGAACTTCATCTCCGCGGCGACCGCGTCCTGGTACATGGGCACCGGGATGCCGCCCAAACACTGGGCGGCGCACATCGCAGCATAAATCCGCGGCCGGTTGTCGCCCAGGAGCGCCAGATGGTCACCGCGTTTGAAGCCCAGCGACGCCAGGCCATGTGCCAGCGCCCGCACTTCTTCAGCCAGCGCGTGCCAAGTCCAGGTCTGCCAGATCCCCAGATCCTTTTCGCGAATGGCCGGCCGCTCGCCGCGTACCAGCGCGTGCTGCTGGAGCAGCTTGGGAAAAGTGTCAAAGCTCCCGACGTCATGCGCCGTCGCGGCGTTTGTCATCGCGGTGTCTCCTCCGGTGACCAGAGTGAATTTTGGTTTTTTAATGCCGTCCAACGTCCCGCCAGGAGGGCATTTTCTTGATTTTCCCATACTTTGCGGCCACTTGGCCCCGTTTCGCCGAGGTCATTGACGCAAATCTGGTTGCGTTGCAGTGTACGGGCCGATCGACCGCAAGGTTGTCGCCTGAGCGACAATTCGGGTCATGAACGAACTCGAACAGCTTGTTTTCGCGTCCCCATGGGCCAACGGCCTCTCGGGGGCGGAGCGCAAGGCCGTCGCGGCAGAGATGACCTGCCGGACACTCCCCCCGGGCGGACTCCTGTGCCAGAAGGGCGAGCCGGTCGAATACTGGATCGGGGTCGTGGAGGGACTGGCAAAAATGTCCAGCGTCTCCTCCGAAGGGCGCACGGCAAGTTTTACCGGGATCCCGCCGGGCGCCTGGTTCGGCGAAGGCTCGGTCATGCGCGGAGGGCAGTGGCGCTACGACGCGGTCGCACTGCGTGAGACCCGGGTTGCGCTGGTGCCGACGGCGACCTTTACCCGCCTGCTCGATTCGAGCATCGCTTTCAATCGTTTCGTGCTGAACCAGCTAAACGAGCGGCTTGCGCAGTTCATCGCGCTGCTCGAGTCTGAGCGGCTGCTCGACGCGGACGCGCGTGTCGCGCGCTGCCTCGCGTGGCTTTTCAATCCTCATCTCTACCCGGGAGTCGACCAGAAACTTCCGGTTTCCCAGGAAGAGATCGGCTTTCTGTCCGGCGTTTCGCGCCAGCGCGTGAACCAGGCCCTGCAGGTACTCGAGAAAGCCGGATTGCTGCGCGGCGAGTACGGCGGCGTGACGGTTCTCGACGTCGAGGCGCTGGGTCGTTTCGGTGGGTGAAACACCTGTACTCAGGTCAATTCGCCGCGTACGCTCTTGATAGACTCGCCAGTCTGGTACGACACTTGCATGTGTTTCAATTTTTGTTTTTCGTGGAGATTACGATCATGAAGCTTTTTCCGACTCGATTGCTCGCGGGCGCGGCCCTCACGGCGCTTTCCGCGCTGACCGCTGCCGGCGTTTATGCACAGGACGTGATCCGGATTGGTGCACCGCTGCCGATCACCGGACCGCTTTCGCCCGAAGCGAAAAAGCTGCAGAACGGCATGAATTTGTGGGCGGAGGTGGCGAACAAAGCGGGTGGCATCAAGGTCGGCGCCAAACGCATGAAAGTCGAAATCGTGTATGTCGACTATCAGTCCAACACGCCGCGCGCCGTCCAGGCCACTGAGAAACTGATCACGCAGGACAAGGTCGATTTCCTCTTCTCGCCGTTCGGATCGGGCGCAGCGAAGGCAGCTTCCAGCGTCTCCGAGCGCTACGGAATGCCGACGATCGCCGCGACTGCTTCCTCGGAGCAGGTATACGACCAGGGCTACAAGTACCTGTTCGGTGTCTATACGCCGAACCAGACCCTGACCGAACCGCTCGCGGATCTGGTCAAGAAGCAGGCTGCCGGCGTGCAGCGCGTCGCGATCCTCGCGCGCAACGACCTGTTCCCGCTCGCGATCGCGCAGGAGATGGAGAAATCGGCCAAGAAGCGCGGAATGAACGTGCTGTACTTCGAAAAATACGCCATCGGCACGCTAGACCACGCATCGGCACTGAGCCAGATCAAGGCCGTTGCGCCGCACTGGATCTTCGCCACCGGGTACATCAATGACCTGATCCTGATCAAGAAGCAGATGACCGACCTCGGCATCGAGGCCCCGGTGGTGACGATGGTGGCCGGACCGGCCTACAAGGAGTTCGTCGCAGCGCTGGGTAAGAGCGCCGAGAACGTCACCAGCGCGGCGTGGTGGCATCCGGCCGTGCGCTATCAGGGCAAGGACGTATTCGGGTCCACGGAAAACTTCAACAAGCTGTTCCGCGAAAAATACAACCTCGAGCCGGACTACGGCGAAGCCTCCTCGGCGGTTTCGGGCGTTGTGCTGCAGTTGGCCATCGAGGCGGCCGGGACGCTCGACAAAAAGGCCGTGCGCGACGCGCTCGCGAACATGAACACGATGACCTTTTTCGGTCCGATCAAGTTCGGCCCCAACGGCCAGGAAGTCGCGCTTGACCCGCCCGTGTTCCAGATTCAGAAAGGAAAGCAGACCGTCATCCTGCCTGCCGCGATCAAGCAGGGCACGCTGCAACTCGGCGTGAAGTGACGCGCCTTCCCTGAGAAACAGCGCGTGAAGCGCATGACCCCGTCGATGGGGCCGCGCGCTTTGCCGCGCTGCTGAGCCATGCTCACGTTACAGATCCTCGCCAACGGGTTGATGCTCGGCGGCCTCTACGCCTGCATCGCCGCCGGCTTCTCGCTCGTTTGGGGCGTTCTGAACGTCATCAACATCCTGCACGGTTCGTTCATCGTGCTGGGCGGCTATCTTGCGTACTACGCGCATGCAAAACTCGGCATCCACCCGTTCATCTCGATCCTGATCGCCGCGCCGCTGTTCTTCGCTTTCGGTTACGCACTGCAGCGCGCGCTGATCAACCGGATGATCGCGGCACCGGTCCTGCTGACGCTATCCCTTACGTTTGGTCTCGACCTGATGCTGTCCAACGGCATGCTGATGGCGTTCACTGCCGACTTCAAAAAGCTGAACCTGACCCCGCCGCTTGGCGTGCTGCATCTGGGCGGAATCGTCCTGCCGGTGGATCGGCTCTACGCCATGCTGCTCGCGCTCGGCCTCACGGGACTGCTCTACCTGGTGTTGTCGCGCTCGCGCATCGGGCGGGCGATCGTCGCGGTTCGCATGGACCGTGAAGCCGCTGCGCTCATGGGCGTAAACGTCAAGCGAATCTTCGCGATCACCTTCGGCTTGGGCGCATTGATGGCCGGCGCATCCGGTCCTCTGCTGGCGATGATCTTCCCGATCTCACCGCTGGCCGGTCCGGTGTACCTGGGCAAGGCCTTCGTGATCTGTGTGCTCGGCGGACTGGGCAGCGTGCCGGGAGCGATGATCGGCGGGCTGGCGCTGGGGGTGGTCGAGAGTTTCGGTTCGCTGTGGTTTGGACCGGAGCATGCAGTCACATTGTCGTTTTCGCTGCTGATCCTGATGCTCCTCTTCCGCCCCACCGGGCTGCTCGGCCGGGCCGGTTACTCATGATACGGGGCACCTGGTGAAGCGGAGCGCCTTGCTCGGCCTCGTGCTCCTTGCGCTCGTGGCGCTGCTGCCCCTCGCGGGTGACGCCTACTGGCTGCGCCTGGGCACCACCATGCTGATGTACGGCGTTCTCGCCATGGCCTGGAACTTCATCGGCGGGATGGCGGGGTATCCTTCGTTCGCAAGTGCAGCCTTTTTTGGCCTGGGCGCGTATGCAGGCGCGGTTGCACAGAAGCTGGGCGCGCCCATGGGGCTGGCCTGGGCGCTTGCGGGAGGCCTGTCGCTGCTATTCGCAGCACTGCTGGGCCTCGCGCTGCTGCGCCTGCGCGGCCACTACTTCGCAATCGCCAGCCTGGTAGTCGCCGAGGTGCTGCGCGAACTGGTCAACTCGGCCACCGACCTCACCGGTGGCGGCATGGGCCTGAACCTGCCCGTCCCCGCGGATGCGACGGTGGCCTCGCAGTCGGAG
>JBBQVP010000166.1:0-9641 GCA_038211455.1 Burkholderiales bacterium | reverse complement strand
GTAGCATTCCGCCGCCGCCTCGCTCATCACCTCAATGGCGCTGACGATCTCGCGCAGCTGCACGAAGCGGGCCTGCGCCTCTTCGAGCGCGGTCTCGGCGATCTCCGATCCGTCGTGAGATTTTGCCAGCGCGCCGATCTTGTCGGCGGTGCGGTCGACCTCCTTGCCGAGTGCCACCTTGCGGCGCTGCAGGATCGTCGCGAGCCCATGGGCCAGCGGTTCGATCTCTGCTTCAAGCCCGGTCCCGCGCAGCTGCCCGAGCAATGCCTCGAAGCTCTCGCGGATGATGTGGTCGGTCAGGATGTGATCCTCGGGGATCGGCAGCTGCGCGTCCTTCTCGGTCAGTCCGAAAAGCTCGATGGTCTCGTAGGTGTTTGCGGTGTCGTAAGCCATGTCTGGTCTCCAGTGTTCGGTTGTAGAGCCACCACGTGAGTGTGGGGGCATGGCCGAATGCCTGGTTTCCGAATCTGCCTGGGTCAGGGACGGCGCAGCCGCCGGCTTGCCGGGCGCAAAAGTTTTCCGCGCTCAGCACCCGCCACATGCCCGCCCTCACGCACGGGACCGCCCCACGCCACAGGCCCCCCCTCGCCGAAAAGTTTTGCGATCCTTGACGCGGGCTGCTTCGGGGGCCATCCGGAGGATATGCTTCCACGCTCATGTGTGTGTGTTTTGACGGTAGGTTTGCCCGACACGAGCAGGCAAACGGCCCAACCGGACGCGGGAGACGGATGGAGCGGCGGGATCGTTTTGCACCGCAAAACAGACCAGAGCGCAATCCGGCGGAGCGGCCGGGAAGGGACGTGCTCGCGAGGCGGGCAAACCGGGATGCCGGGCGCAACGCCGCGGTGAGGCCGCATGGCCGAATGCGCGACGGACCGAAGGGCCGTTCTCCCCTGCGACACGCGAAGCCGAGCAGGGGAGGCCGAGAGGCTGGCCTACCCGTGACCATAGAGCTCTGCATCTTTATGCGCGCGGTCTTCGTGTTCGAACTCGAGGCTCGAATGGGTGATGGTGAAGCGGTCACGCAGGCGGTCCTTGATCTCGCGCTTGACCGCCTCTAGGCGCGACCACGTTTCCGCTGATAGCACGACATGGCAATCAAGAGCGACTTCATCCTCCTGCATCTGCCAAAGATGCACGTGATGGACGTCGACCACGCCATCAACACTCCGCATCGCCTCCACCACCTCGCCGCCAACCATGTCGGGCGGGCTGCCGAGCATCAGGGTGCGGATCGGCCCGCCGATTTCGGTCAGGGCGAGATACAGGATGTAGAGTGCAATGCCGATGGTGATCGCCGGATCGACCCAGGTCACATCGTAGAGAATGATCAGCGTACCGCCCGCGATTACCGCCACTGAGGCCAGGGCGTCCGACAGGTTGTGCAGGAACAACGCGCGGATGTTCACGCTGCCCTTCTGCATCGTGTAGGTGAGCCAAGCCGTCAGGCTGTCGACCGCCAGCGCAATGCCACCGAGGATCACAACAGTCCAGCCTGCGACCTCCTTCGGCTCGATGAACCGCATCGCGCCTTCGTAGATCAGGTAGACGCCGACGAGAATCAGTGTCGTGTAGTTGATCAGGGCGGCCACGATCTCGATCCGGCCGTAGCCGAAGGTCATGCGCTCGTCCGCCGGGCGTCGCGCGATCTTGCGCGCGACGAAGGCTATGACCAGTGAGGCCATGTCCGAGAAATTGTGCAGCGCGTCCGCGATCAGCGCGAGGCTGCCCGACAGGATGCCACCGACAATCTGAGCGACAGTCAGTAGAGCGTTGGCCCAGATGGCGATGGTGACACGGCGGTCGCCCGATTCCGGATCGATGTGCGCATGTGCGTGATTATGCGACATCGGCGACCTCCTTCCGCGTTGGGCCTGTGTGCTTCAAGCCAAGGATCTGCGGAACCCGGCCCGCGCGGATCGCGCGCACCCGCGCGTTCATCCAGTGCCTGACGATCCCGCGATAGATCGCCTCGCGAAGTGGACCTAATGCCTGCCGGTTTTCCCTATAGAAGAGATCCGGGGTGTCGAATGTTCCGAAGTCGCGGGCGATACCCGTCTTCTGGATGTAGGTGTTTTCTCCGGTCCATTGGACCGGCGGCGCGCTCAGGCAGTCGGTTCCGGCACCGTAGGCGCACAGGCTTTCGGTGGCGTCGAAAGCTTGCTGCAGACTGCCAAGGAAGGCATTGTCGAGGATGAAACCTTCGAGCTCAATCCATCGTTCACCGGACAAGACCTCGACCCAGGAGTGCAGGATTTCATCCGGCGCGATCGGATATACGACTTCCGGCACGACGCCGCGCTGAAGTGCCTTGTGAATGCTGAACCCGTGCAGACGGCACGGCACATCGAGCGCCCGGAGCAGCGCCATCAGGAGCGTCCCCTTCGTGTTGCACTGGCCGTAGCCATCCGCGAGCACTTGGGAGGCCGGAATGTCGTCGGCGCGGTTGTACCCGAAGAGGATCTCGTTCTGGACGAAGTCGTATGCGGCGCCGATGCGCTCATGTTCCGTCAGCGCACGCCATCCTCGCTTGTCGATCAGACGGACGATGCTGTCGGATCGGAAGTCGAGAAGTGGTGTGGGGTCAAGCAGACGGGCGTCGTCGATCATGATCGTATCCTTCGAAGCGGGTCATGATCTGTGTAATTGCTACAGCGACTGTAGGTTCAAGCCCTTTTTCATGCGGCCCGCGGTGCGGCGAGGATGACGGCGGCACCAAGAAGGCAGAGGGCTCCACCGGCCAAGTCCCATCCGTCCGGCCGTTGACCCTCTGCGCCCCACATCCAGAGCAGCGACGCTGCGATGTAGACCCCTCCATAGGCCGCAAAGGCGCGCCCGGCGAAGCCCGCTTCGACCTGCGCAAGCAGCCAACCAAAGAGCGCGAGGCTGGCTACGCCCGGCACGAGCCAGAGCGCGGACGCACCGCTCCTCCACCAAGCCCAGAAGGCAAAGCAGCCAGCGATCTCGGCCAACGCGGCCAGCGGATAGATCAGCGTCGCAGGCATCTCAGGCGCCCTTGTCGTGGTCAGCAAGGCAGGCTCCATGGTCGCGCAGGACTTCGAGCACCCGACAGTCGGAGACAGTATCGCGGCTGCATTCCCGAAGCATGCGCTTGAGTTCCTTGCGCAGGGCTTCGAGCCGGGCGATCCTGGCTTCGACCTCCTTGAGCTGGCGGTGCGCGATGACGTCCACCTCGGCGCAGGAACGGTCCGGATTGTCGGACAGATCCAGCAACTCGCGGATCGCCTCCAACGTAAATCCAAGCTGGCGCGCATGACGGACGAAGGCCAGTCGGTCGAGGTCGTCCTCACCGTAGCGGCGTTGACCACCCCCGGTCCTTCCTGGCTCCGGTAACAGCCCGATCTGCTCGTAATAGCGGATGGTCTGCACCTTTGTACCGGTGCGCTTTGCGAGCGTGCCTATGGCGAGCATGGAATGCCTCCTGATTGCTACAGTCTGTGTAGGTTTTTTCAGAGAAGCAAACAAGAGCTTCACGAACGCGTCATGAGCGGCCTGGTGCGCAAAAAAAGCTTGAACCTCTACCCACTGTAGTTTGTAACACGCTCTCAAGATAAATGATTGCGAGGCATTCCAAGCAGATGACGGGACTTCAGAAGGGACTTTGGGCGGCAGTTACCGTGGCCGCGCTCGGTGCGTTTGGGCTGGCGGTCTTTGGCGCACGTTCACCAGAGGTGACGGAAAGCGACGCGCCCTCTGTGGTGGCCGAGTTCGAGTTGACCGACCATGACGGCGTCCTCCGCACGGCAGAGGATTTCCGCGGTCAGTGGAGCCTTGTCTTCTTCGGCTTTACCAACTGCCCGGACATCTGCCCCACCACGCTGGCGGAGATGGCGCAGGTTATGGATGACCTTGGACCGCAGGCCGACGCGGTGCAGCCGCTCTTCATCTCGGTCGACAGCGAACGCGACCGACCCGAGGCGCTGGCCGAGTACGTGCCACAGTTCCATCCGTCGATTTTGGGGCTCTCTGGCACGCCGCAGCAGATTGAGGCCGCCGCCGCGTCCTTCAAGATCTTCTACGAACGCGTCCCTGAGGAGGCCGCGCCCGACGGCTACACGATGGGCCATACGAGTCAGGTGTTCCTGTTCGACCCCGAGGGTGCGTTCGTGCGGCTCTACGGTTATAGCACGCCCGCCCAGGAGATCACGGCGGACCTCAGCGCCCGGATCGACGCACATGGATAATCTGCGCGGCGAGACCGCGCTGTGGCTGGCATGGCTTCTGGCGCTCGGGGCTTCGCTCGCGGTGATCTTCATCGGCGAGGTGCTGGGCCAGACACCGTGTTCGCTCTGCTGGTTCCAGCGCGCCTTCATGTTCCCGCTCGCCTTCCTGCTCGGGCTCGGGCTCTGGTGGCGCGATCTTGCCGTCGGTCGCTATGGCGTTGTTCTGGCGTTGGCCGGTGCCGCAGTCGCCCTCTGGCATCTGGCGCTTTACGCCGGGCTGATCCCGGAACGCATCCAGCCCTGTGCTGCGACCGGGCCCTCCTGCACAGACGCCAACCAAGCGATCCTCGGCGTGCCGATCCCGGCGCTGGCCCTTCTGTCATTTCTTGCCATCGCGGCGCTCTGCGCCCTCTCGCGAAAGGATATCCCCGCATGACCCGCAGACCGCTCATCCTATCGATCCTCGCGCTCGCGCTCGTCCTCTTCGCGGGTGCCGCATGGGTCGTCTCACGCCCGGATGCGCAGGTGGCGACCGTTCCGCCCGAAGTGGCCGAGGCGCTGGTGCGCCCGTGGTCGCCGGTGCTTGGGCCCGAGGACGCGCTCGTCACCATCGTCGAGTTTTTCGACCCGGCCTGCGAGGCCTGCCGCGCCTTCCACCCGATCGTC
Source organism: Burkholderiales bacterium (assembly GCA_038211455.1). Taxonomy (GTDB): domain Bacteria; phylum Pseudomonadota; class Gammaproteobacteria; order Burkholderiales; family SG8-39; genus SZAS-79. The sequence continues at coordinate 4,791 of JBBQVP010000166.1, read as the reverse complement.
AAGGACATCATGGCCGAACATGGTGAAGCCGTGCGCGTCGTCGTGCGCTACACGCCATTCCACGGCGAGGTGTCCGAGGTCGCCATCCGCGTTCTGGAAGCCGCCCGGATGCAGGGCGTTTTCGAGCCGGTGATGGACGCGCTCATGCGCGAGCAGCCTCGCTGGGCCTCCCATGGCAGAATGCGGCCCGACCTGATCATCGCGATTGCCGCTGAGGCCGGGCTGGACGTCGCGGCGGCGGAAGCGCAGATCCGCTCGCCCGATGTCGTCGCGGTTCTGAACCAGGACCGAGCCGACGTGGAGACCGTCGGTATCCGCTACACGCCCACCTTCTTCGTGAATGAACGACCGCTCGAGCCCTTCGGCGAAGCAGAACTCCGCGCGCTCGTCGCGGACGAAGTCCGCCGCGCAGGGTCTTGACCGGATGCAGCACAGATTTTGGAGACGACACATGAGACCTTTTGCGACCGCCGTACTGGCCCTTGCCCTTCTGGCCGCCGCGCCGCCTCTCCTTGCCGGCGGGGGCGACGTGGTGATCAAGGACGCTTGGTCGCGCGCCTCGATCGGCACGAGCCGCCCCGGCGTTGCCTACATGACGCTTCGCAACGAGGGAACGGAGCCGGTCGTGGTAACGGGGCTTCGCACCGACCTGGCGATGATACCGATGATCCATGCCACGACCACAGATGCGCAGGGCGTCACCCGCATGGCGCACATCGAGGAGGTGGCGATCGCCGCTGGCGAGTCGGTGGCGCTTGCGCCCGGCGGGTTGCATGTGATGCTCATGGACCTGCAGCGTCCGATGGTCGAGGGCGAGAGCTATACCCTGTCGCTGGTCTTCGCCGATGGCGCGGAAGCCTCGGTCGAGGTACCGATCCTCGGTTTCGCGGCACGAGGTCCGGCGGATTGATGCGGCGGCGCGCGCTTCTGTCGTATTGCGCGCTCGGCCTTGGCGCCGTCGCGGCCACGCTCTTCGTGGGCTCGTGGCAGGTCGATGGCCCAGGCGCGCCGGAGACCGCAACGGCCGCCGGGCGCCCGTTGCCGCTGACCGCCATGGACTTCGCGCTGACCGACCACGAGGGGCAACCGGTCGGGCCGGAGACGCTGATCGGCCAACCGTCACTCGTCTTCTTCGGCTTCACATGGTGCCCGCAGGTCTGCCCCACCACGCTGGCCGACATCTCGCATTGGCTCGACGGTCTCGGTACCGAGGCAGAGACGCTCGCCACTGTCCTTATCACGGTCGATCCGGAACGGGACACGGTCGACGCGATGGCGGAGTATGTCGGGTATTTTCATCCGCATATTCGCGGCTGGACAGGCAGCGCCGCCGAGACCGCGCGCGCGGCCGAAGGGTTTCGCGTGCGCTATGAACGCGTGCCCCTCGAAGGGGGCGACTACACCATGAACCACACCGCCGGCGTCTTTCTGTTCGACGCCTCGGGCGCGCTCGTCAGCATCATCGACTACCACGAGCCGCGCGAGTTTGCCTTGCCCAAGATCCGCCGTGCGCTGACCGGCGGCGCTCCCGGAACAGGCTGACTGATCTTCGTGCAGAAAAACCCGAGAAACCGCTTGAACCTACAGTTACTGGAGGTCGTATATCAGGGTCAGATGACGGAGACCGTGCAATGAATGACATCAGCCAGACTGCCAAGGCCCGCACTGCGGCCACAACCCGCGACACGGGTGGCTTCGTCATGCCGGGCGATCCGCCTCCACGGTTGGCCACTGCTGCCGCGGCATCTTGTTGCGGCGGAAGCGGCGAAACAGCGGCGGCGTCCTGCTGCGGTCCGACAGTGAGCGTTGACGCACCGAAATGGCGGCGCGTGGACTGGATGCTCTGGGGCTCGGGCGCGGTTATCGCAGTCTCCTACCTCGCCGCCTTCGTGCTGCCGCATGACGCCCCCCACGGCCTTGGGGTCTTCACGCATGGCGTGCAAGAGATGATGAACCTGATGTGGTGGGGCATCCTTGTCGGGATGCTCGCCGTCGGCCTCATCGACCGTGTGCCGCGGCAGTTCGTGATCGGCATTATCGGCCGCGACCAAGGCGCGAAAAGCCTCGTGCGCGCGGTGCTGGCGGGCGTCCTGCTCGACCTGTGCAACCACGGTGTGTTGATGGTTGGCGCCAAGCTATATGAACGCGGCACGAGCCTAGGGCAGGTGTTCGCCTTCCTCATCGCCTCGCCCTGGAACTCGCTGTCCCTGACAATCATCATCGGCGTGCTGATGGGGTGGGAATGGATGGCGGTGTTTCTTGTGGCCTCGCTGGTCATCGCCTTCGCCACCGGCCTCGCCGTGGAGGCGCTGGAGCGCAGGGGTCGCGTGAAGCCGAACCCCAACCGCGTGGACCTGCCCGCAGATTTCCAGGTCTGGCGCGAGGCAAAGGCGGGGCTGCGCGCCGCCCGTTTCGATGCCGCCTTCGCGCAGGATATCGCGCGCCGATCCGTCACCGCGAGCCGCATGGTCTTGCGCTGGCTGTTCTTCGGGGTGGTGCTGGCAGCACTAATCCAGGCGACGGTGCCGACCGAAATATTCGAGACCTGGTTCGGGGCGACGCTTCTTGGCCTCTTCACCACGCTCGTTGCCGCCACGATCATCGAGGTCTGCTCGGAAGGCTCGGTGCCCATCGCCGCCGACCTGATGACCCGGGCCGCAGCCCCCGGCAACGCCTTCACCTTCCTGATGGCAGGGGTGGCGACCGATTATACGGAGATCCTCGTATTGCGCGAGGTCACTGGACGCCTCAAGGCCGCGCTCCTGCTGCCGCTGCTGACCGTGCCCCAAGTCCTTGTGATCGGCTGGGCCTTGAACGCGGCGGGATGACACCGCACAAAACCATGACCGGAGGATAGAACATGCCCACATTGACCCGCCGCAGCCTTATCGCAGGCGCTGCCAGCCTTGCCGCTCTTGCGCCGAAGTTGAGCCTCGCACAGGGCAAGCCCGCCATCCATGTCCTGAAGGACCGCAACTGCGGCTGCTGCGAGGCTTGGGTGCGTATCCTGCGCGCCAACGGCATGACGGTCACGACCGAGAACAGTTTCGGCACGCTCCTCATCCGCCACAAGCTCGACAACGGGATCCCGCAGGAGATGATCTCCTGCCACACGGGCGAAATCGACGGCTATTTCATCGAGGGGCACGTCCCGCCCGCCGATATCCGCAGGCTGCTCGACGAACGACCTGACGCCGTAGGTCTTGCCGTGCCGGGCATGCCCTACGGCTCCCCCGGTATGGGACAGGAAAGCGAACGCGAAGCATACGAGGTGTTCCTGATCCTGCGCGACGGGTCGACAGAAGTCTTCTCGACCTATCCTGCTGCTTAGGTTCCAGGCGAAATCCAGGGAGGTGCCCTGTCGGGCAAGCGACGAGCCAAGGGCAATGCCGGTCGCTCAAAGTTGAGACGCCCAGCGAGGGTGCTCTTCGTCCACGACGAAGGAATGGGCATGCCGCCGCGTTCCGTGCAGATGCGGGTGATCGAGCGGGAGGTTGTCGTGGGTGTGCTCAAAGGTCTCCGGGTCTTCGCTTGGCCAGAAGCGGAGCGCCGCGACGATGCTTGCTCCCGCAAGGGCTGCCAGGACGCCAAGTGCCGCAACGGGCCCGAACCGCGTCATCAGCCACCCCGACAGGGGGTAGGTGAGCAGCCAGCAGGCGTGGCTCAGGGCGAATTGCGCGGCGAAGAGAGCGGGGCGATCCTCGGCATGGGCGGAGCGGCGCAGCAGCCGCCCGGATGGCGTCAGGACAGCGGAATACCCCAGCCCCACGAACAGCCACGCGCCAAGCAGGACCGGCCAGACAAGGCCAATGGTCGCGACCTCGGTTGCCAGTCCCAGAAGTGTCACCACCATCAGCGCAGCGCCGCCCACCATCACAGGGCGGTCCGACACCTTGTCCAGCAGCTTTGGCAAAAGCAGTGCCGCGATCATCGACCCTGCGCCAAAGGCGAACAACGTCCAGGCCAGCGCGGAGGCGTCCAGCCCCAGCGTGCTGCGAACCAGCACGACGGAGTTGACCAGCACCATTGCCCCTGCCGCAGCGGCGACCATGTTCAACGCCAGCAACCCGCGCAGACGTGGTGTGGCGAGGTAGATGCGGATGCCGCGCGTGGTGCGGTCGTAGATTCCGCGCGGCTGCGACAGTTTCGAGCTGGGTAGCAAGACCGAGACGACCAGCGCGGCGGAGGCTGCAAATCCGACCACCGTGCCAAGGAAGAGGGAATTGTAGCTCACGACAGCGAGAAGCAGCCCGGCCAGCATTGGGCTGGCGATGTTCTCGAGATCGTAGGCCAGCCGCGAGAGCGACAGCGCGCGGGTGTAGCGCGCCTCGTCCGGCAACACGTCGGGGATCGTCGCCTGGAGGGTCGGCGTGAATGCCGCCGAGGCCGATTGCAGCAGGAAAATCAGAACATTGACCTGCCACACCTCCTTGACGAAGGGCAGGCATAGCGCCACGCCCGCCCGCACAAGATCCAGCGCCACCAGAAGCGCTCGCCGGTTCACCCGGTCCGCGAAGGCTCCGGCCATGGGGGCGAGGCCGACATATGCGACCATCTTGATGGAGAAGACGGTGCCCTGCACCATCGCCGCGTTTTCGCCCGCCAGATCGTAGGCCAACAGGCCGAGCGCGACCGTGGCGAGCCCGGTGCCCAGTAGCGCCACTAGCTGGGCGGCGAAGAGATGGCGATAGGTTCGGTCGGCAAGGATTTCCAGCATGGGCTGCCTCAGGGGTAGCGTGGGATCGCCTTCAGTGCATCGCGACTGCGGTTGAGTGATCGGCAACGAGGCAG
>JBBQVP010000165.1:0-9687 GCA_038211455.1 Burkholderiales bacterium | reverse complement strand
CCCCACGTTTGCGCAGACACCAAGAAACGGCGGGGAATTGATCTTCCCGGTGCCTTCCGAGCCGCCTTCGTATGACGGGCACCGCGAGGAAACCTTCGGCCTGATCCACCCGATTGCGCCGTTCTACAACACGCTGCTGCGTGTTGATCCGACCGACCCGCACGGGACCAAGCCCTATCCCTCGATCGCCGAGAGCTGGACCGAATCGAAAGACGGCCTGACCTACACCTTCAAGATCCGCACCGGCGTGAAATTCCACGACGGCAGCGACATGAGCTCGAAGGACGTCAAGGCCTCCTACGACAAGATCATCTTCCCGCCCGCGGGCGTGGGCTCCAGCCGCAAGGGCCAGTATTCGGACGTCGAGTCCGTGACCGCGCCCGACGCAACCACGGTCGTGTTCAAGCTCAAGCACCCCTCGGGCTCGTTCATCGCCTCGCTGCTCTCGCCGTACAACTTCATCTACAGCGCGGCCAAGCTCGCCCAGGACATGCACTGGTACGAGAAGAACATCATGGGCACGGGACCGTTCGTGTTCGTCGAGCACGTCAAGGGCTCGCATGTGCTTGGCAAGAAGAACGCCAGCTACTGGGACAAGGGCAAGCCCCACTTGGACGGCTTTCGCGCGATCTTCATCCGCAGTTCGTCCGCGCAGGTCGCCGCCGTCCGTGGCGAGCGCGCGCATATCCAGTTTCGCGGCTTCACGCCGGCCGACCGCGACAGCCTGAAAGCGGCGCTGGGCAACAAGATCACCGTCCAGGAAAGCCCCTGGGACTGCATCCTGATGGTGGCGTTCAACCACGACGTCAAGCCGTTCGACGACAAGCGGGTGCGCCGCGCGCTCTCGCTGGCGCTCGACCGGCACCAGGCCTCCGTGGCGCTGTCCAAGATCGCGATCGTCCAGTCAGTGGCGGGCGTGCAGGTCCCCGGCACGCCGTTCGCGACCCCGCCTGCCGAGTTGAACAAGCTCGCCGGCTACTGGACCGACATCAACAAGTCGCGCGCCGAGGCCAAGCGCCTGCTCAAGGAAGCCGGCGTGGAGAACCTGTCCTTCACGTTCAAGAACCGCGGCACCCCGATGCCCTACGAGCCGCTCGCAGTCTGGCTGATCGACCAGTGGCGCCAGGTCGGGGTAACCGTCAAGCAGGAAGTCATCGAGCCGGCGGCCTACTACACGCCGCTGCGCAAGGGCGACTTCCAGGTGGCGATGGATTTCCAGTGCGGCTACATCGTCGAGCCCGACCTCGACATGTACAAGTTCCTGTCGGCCGACCGCAACCCCGCCAACTACGGTCGCTACAAGGACCCGGTGCTGGACGATCTCTACGACAAGCAAAGCGGCGCCACCAATGTGGATGAGCGCAAGAAATTCATCCGCGCGTTCGAGAAGCGCCTGCTCGACGAGGAAGCGCACTACCTGATGACGCTGCAATGGCATCGCATCGTCCCGCACTCCTCGAAAGTGCACGGCTGGCAGGTCACGCCCAGCCATTACCTCAACAACACGCTGGACACCGTCTGGCTCTCAGAGTAACCCTGCCGATGCCCGGTACGGCCTGCGCCGCAGTGAACTACGCTGCGCGCGCGGTGCCGGCATGAGCTTCCCATGCTGAAATACGTCATCAAGCGGCTATTGCTGATGATTCCGACCCTGATCGGGGTCGCGATCCTAATTTTTGTCCTGCTCCGGGTGGTGCCTGGCGATGTCGTCGAGGCGCGCTACCTGAGCCAGGGCAGCCAGTTCCAGTCGCAGGACCTGATGAACCAGGAGAGAAAGAAACTCGGCCTCGACCAGCCTGTGTGGAAGCAGTTCGCCAGCTGGATGGTGGGCCTGGCGAAGCTGGACTTCGGGCTTTCAATGTGGACCGGTGCGCCGATCTCCGAGGAGATCAAGCTGCGCTTCGCGCTGTCCCTCCAACTGGCCGTGATGGCCACCGTGGTCGCGACGCTGCTTGCGATTCCGCTCGGCATCCTCGCCGCCATCAAGCAGGACACCTGGATCGACTACGCGGTGCGGGTGTTCTCGATCGCCGGCCTGGCGATGCCCTCGTTCTGGCTTGGTATCGTCATGATCCTGATCATGCTGATCGTCTTCAAATGGCTGCCTCCGATGGTGTACACGCCCTTCTGGGTGAACCCCTGGGACAACCTCGCGCAACTGATCTGGCCCGCGCTGGCGGTCGGTTACCGTTACTCCGCGGTCGCCACCCGCATGATGCGCTCGGCGATGCTCGAAGTTCTGCGCGAAGACTACATCCGCACGGCGCGCGCCAAGGGCTTGTGGCTCAAGCTCATCCTCGTGCGCCACGCGCTGAAGAACGCGCTGCTGCCGGTCATCACCGTGGTCGGCCTGGAGTTCGCGTTCCTGATGGGCGGCCTGGTCGTCACCGAACAGGTGTTCAACCTCAACGGCCTGGGCATGCTGTTCGTCGAGGCGATCTCGCACCGCGACTACACGCTGACCCAGGCGCTGGTGCTTATCGTCGCCGCGATCGCGATACTCGTGAATTTCTTGACCGACATCGCCTATGCGTGGATCGACCCGCGCATCCGCTTCCGCTGACCCCCGATCCCATGGCCGTCACCAAAGAAGCCCTCGACTCCCTCCAACCGGCCGCGCGCCCGCGCGCCCGCTGGCTGCAGGCTACCCTCAAGTTCATCCGCCAGCGGCCGCTCGGCGCGGTCGGGGCCGTGATCATCATCGTGATGGCCGTGGTCGGCCTGGGCGCGCCGTGGATCGCGCCTTACGACGTGCTCGCCACCGACTACGGCGCGATGCTCGCGGCGCCCAGCGCGCAGCACTGGCTCGGCACCGACGCCTACGGCCGTGACGTGCTCTCGCGTGTGGTGTTCGGCTCGCGCACCGCGCTCATCGTCGGACTCGGTGCGTCGATCATCGGCGCGACGTTGGGCGCGCTGATCGGGGTGGCGAGCGCCTATTTCGGCGGGCGCATCGACCTGATCGTGCAACGCCTGATGGACATCGTGATCTCCTTCCCGCTGATCATCCTGGCGCTGGCCGTGGTCGCGATCCTCGGCACCGGTCTGCAGAACGTGGTCCTGGCCATTGCCATTCCGATGATCCCGCGCTGCGCGCGCGTGGTGCGCGCCAGCGCCCTGGCCGTGCGCGAAATGCCCTACGTCGACGCGGCCCGCGCCGCCGGCTTCACCGATGCGCGCATCGTGCTGCGCCATATGCTGCCAAACGTCATGGCGCCCTACCTGATCATGCTGACCGCGTTCCTCGGCCAGGCGATTCTGCTCGAGGCCTCGCTGTCCTTCCTTGGCCTGGGCGTGCAGGAACCCGTCGCAGCCTGGGGCCTGATGCTGCGCGGTGCAGCGGTGGAATTTGCCGAAACCGCGCCGTGGATGGCGATCTTCCCGGGCCTTGCGATCAGCCTGGCGGTATTCGGCTTCAACCTGTTCGGCGACTCGCTGCGCGACGCACTCGACCCGCGGTTGCGCACGCAGTAGACCGCGTCAGCCGTGACGCGGCATCCAGCGCCGCTGCAGCATGCGGAACGTCACGAGGGCCAGCGGGATCCCCAGCCACAGGGCCGTCGCGAACCACAGCGGCGCGTCGTGATCCTGCGTCACATCGAGGATCCACCCGGCCAGCGGAGGGATCACCGACAATCCGAGGAAATACACCGTGGATGAGAGGCCGAACCCGGCGTTGCGGCTGCCCGGGCGAAGCACTTCCGCGGGCAGCGCCATGATCCCGCCGGTGCAGGCACCGCGCAGCAGGCCGAATAGCAGGATCCACACCAGCGCAGGCCCGCCCTGCGGCAGCATGAAGCAGGCAAACGCCGCGCCCACAGCGCCGAGCGTAATGAAGACGTTGGGTTTCTTCGTGCGGTCGGTCAGGTAGCCGCCCAGCGGCACCGACGCAAGCGCCACAATCGCCGACGTGCTGACGAGAAAGCCCGCCTGCGCCGCGCCCATGCCGCGGGAGATCAGCAGCACCGGCGCAAAACTCATGAACAGCACATAGCCCGACACGAACAGCATCCGCATCGTCACGGCCAGCAGGGCAAGCACAAACTCGTGCAGGCTGAGTTGCAGGCCGTGCCGCGGCGCGGCGCGTGCCGTGGCCGGCCCGGCTGCCATCGCAGGCACGGCGACTTCCTTGTCGCGATACACCGCGAGCAGCAGGAACAGCGCCACGCCGATCAACGCGACGCTGGTCAGGACCGCGACCTGCCAGGAACTCACCGCGGCGATGCCCGACAGCAGCCCGGTGGCGATGCCCACACCCAGGCCGAAACTCGCCGCGTTGATCGACATCGCCGTGGAGATTTCGCGGCCGACGAACCAGTCGGTCACCACCTTCAGCGACTGCGTCATGAGCACCGCCGTGCCGCTGCCGCCGAGCAGCCGCCCGGCGACCATCACCGCGAACGAATCGGTCGCTGCAAACAGCAGTGCGCCGGCCAGCATCAGCGCCAGCGCGATCGCCATCGTCACCCGGTCGCCGAGCCGCGCGGCAAGCATGCCGCCCGGCAGCGCGAGGAACACACCCGGCAGCATGATCATGCCGGTGAGCACGCCGATCTCAGCGTACGAAAGTCCCTCATGCTCGACCAGGAAAGGCGCCAGCGCCTGCACGCTCTGCAGCTGGATCGCCACCGACAGGCCGACCAGGAACATGATGGCAAGCGCTGCCCAGCGCCTGTCTTCGTCGCCTGCCGGTTCCATGCGGGTCGTGTGCTTCCCGGTGCCGATATGCCTTCCTCTGGCTCCGGGGCTACAAACGCTCGTCGGGTGGCGCGATCTCGGTGACCAGGTCGCGGATCAGGGCCTTGTTGGGAAGCGGCTCGATGAGCATCTCGCGTTCTTCGAGCCGCGCGGTGCAGGCGTACACGGTTTTTCCATCGACCCGCACCATGCACTCCTTGCAGGTGTTCGCGCTGGTGCACGAATAACGGATCGCAAGCGAGGCGTCGGTGTGCGCGCGGATCCAGCGCAGCGCATCGAGCACTGACTGGCCCGGTTCGAACGGGACAGCGTGGGTTTCGAGGCGCGGGGTTTCGCCCGGCGCTCCGCGCTTCACCTTGAGGGTCACTGTGCTCATGCAATCACCAGGTTTCTCTGCCATGCGGGATCCATGCCGGGGTAGTCCTCGCGCTGGTGCGCTCCCCGGCTCTCGGTGCGCGCGAGCGCGGAACGCGCGACGTTCTCGGCGACCGCCAGCATGCTGCGCAGGTCGAACCAGTCGGCCAGCGTGCCGTCGTAGACCGCGCCGGAGGCGGGCTTGTGCGCCGGCAGATCGGCGCGCATCGCCGTAATCCGCCCGAGCGCGCGTTCCAGTCCCTCCGCGGTGCGAAACGGGCCCACGTCCTTCTGCATCAGCGCCTGCAGTTCCTCGATCCACGCGGCAGGGTTGAAGTCCGTCTTCGCAAGGCCGTTCTCAAGAAAGTTGCGCTCGCGCTCGAACGCGCTTTCCGCGGCGCGCTGCAACCCGGCCGCGGCGGCATGCCGCGCGGCGCTCGCGCCGGCCTTGCGCCCGAACACCAGCGCCTCGGTGATCGCGTTACCCGAAAGCCGGTTGGCGCCGTTCGCGCCGCCCACCGCTTCGCCCGCCGCGTAGAGGCCCGGCACGCGCGTGGCCATCGACACGTCGGCCCGCACCCCGCCCATGTGGTAGTGGGCGATCGGCGCGACTTCGACCGCCTGCTTTCTCAGGTCGATGCCGTTCTTCAGCAGCCGATCGATCACGGGCCCGCCCGCCGCGCGCAGCTCGGCCTCGCTGCAATGCTCGAACGAGAGCCAGGCCCCGCCGTGCGGCGAGCCGCGCCCCGCCTCGACCTCCTTGTAGATAGCGTAGGTCGCAAGATCGCGGGTCGCGACGTACTTGCCGTCGTCGACCGCGCCGTAGTTATGGACGAACTCCTCGAAGGCCCCATTGAGCAGCCGCCCGCCGAGCTTGTAGCGGAACGGATCCCACATGATCGGGTCCATGCCGATCAGCCGCGGCGCGAGGTGGCCGATCGGGAAGAACTGCACGAACTCCATGTCGATCAGCTCGGCGCCCGCAGCGTGGCAGAGCGCGTAGCCGTCGCCGCCCATGTTGAGCGAGGCACTGTTGCGCGCGTAGAGCCGTGTCAGCCCGCCGGTGGCGACGATCGTCGCGGCCGCGGCGATGGTGACCGTCCGGCCGGTGTTCAGGTGCAGGGCCACCGCGCCGACGCAGGCGCCGTCACGCACCACGAGGTCGGTAATCAGCAGGTCGCCCACACGGCGGATCTGCGGACGGCGGATCAACTGGGTGCGCAGCGTCTTCGCGACCGCGGGCCCGGTGTTGAGGAAATCGACGTAGACGCAGCGCGGCCGGTCGTGACCCGGCGCGAGAGCCTGCTTCATGTGCCCATCCTCACGCGCCCAGCCCACGCCCCAGACATCCATCTCGCGGATCACCTCGGGGCCCTCCTCGCACAGCAGGCGCGCGAGCGCCGGGTCGCACAGGCCACGCCCCGCGGCGAGCGTGTCGGCATAGTGATGCTCCCAGGCATCCGGCACCTGCTCGCCCACCGCGACGGCAACCGTCATCTGGGCCATGATCGTCGCGCCGCCCCGCCCGATCAGGCTGCGGTCGGCAAGGATCACGGCCGCGCCCTGCCGCGAGGCTTCGACTGCCGCATACATACCGGCCCCGCCGGCACCGATGACCAGCACATCCGTGGTCAGGTGCATGAGAAATTACGTGCGAACACAAGCACTCTCTGAGTCATATTGGTTTCTGGAAAATTCGTCGGTTTGTCTGAACATCCGCACTGGCTGTATCTCTTGCTGCTGCATTGCATCATCCAGGCAGAGATCCTGCAAGAATAATTTACTTGTAAACGCATGTACCAAAGCGTAGCTTCAACCCATGGCCGCTTTCGACCTCGAGCACCACAGTTTTTTCTGGATGACCCAGGTCATCGCCAGTCGCGACCGCCAGCTCGCCATCGAGCTGAAGAACCATGACCTCAGGGTACCCGAATGGAGGGCCATGGCATCGCTCCACGCGCGCCAATCTCTTTCGATGAGCGAACTGGCCGACCTCGCCTCAATCGACCGCTCCACGCTGACCCGCACGGTAGACCGCCTGCAGCACGCCGGCTGGATGCGGCGCGTCTCGGACGCCGCCGACATGCGGGTGACCCGGCTGGCGCTGACGCCGGCAGGGGACGCGCTGTTCGCGCGCGTCTGGCCGGCGGTCGAGCGCCTCAATCTCGCCGCTGCGGCGGGACTGCCCGAGCCTGCAATCGGCATGCTGCAGTGGACGCTGGCACGCATGAAATCGAACCTTGACGCGGATCTGGCGGCACAGCAGACCCGCGCCGCCTGAACGCAAACCCATGAACCGAACCAGGAGTGCCCCATGCTGAGAGAGAACATTCCCGAGATTTCCAGCCTGATCGAGCCCGACCGCGTGCACAAGTCGGTCTACACCGATGAGCAGTTGTTCGAACTCGAGATGGAGCGCATCCACGAGCGCGTCTGGATTTACTGCGGCCATGAGTCGCAGGTCAAGAAGCCGGGCGACTACTACACGGTGCAGATCGGCCGCCAGCCGATGGTGATGGCGCGAGGCGCCGACGGGAAGATCAATGTCCTCTACAACCGCTGCCCGCACCGCGGCGCAATGATCTGCGGCGACCGGCACGGCAATACCGGCGAGTTTTTCCGCTGCTCGTACCACGCCTGGACCTTCAACCACGACGGCAAGCTCAAGAACATCCCGATGATGGAGTCAGGTTACAAGGGCACACGCTGGACCCGCGACAACCCGGACTGCAACATGAAGCAGGCCGCGCGCGTCGAGAACTACCGCGGCTTCGTGTTCGCCAGCCTCGCCGCAGACGGGCCGACGCTGCTGGAATTCCTCGGCGAAGGAAGGATCGCGTTCGACGACATCTGCGACCGTGCCCCGGAGGGCGAGGTCGAGGTCGTGCCGACGTGCTTTCGGGTGATCCAGAATTCCAACTGGAAGATCTTCCTCGAAAACCAGCTCGACGCCCTGCATCCCTCGGTGACCCACCAGTCCACCGGCCGCGCCGCGCGCGACGTCGAGGTCGAGCTCGAAAAGAAGACCGGCCACGCCCCGCTCGCCTATCACATGCTCTCGGCGTTCTCGACCGTGACAATAGACAAGTGGGACAACTTCAAGACCATCAACTATCCCTACGGCCACTGCGTGCTGACTGGGTACATGGGGTTGCGGCCGCAGGATGCCGACACGCTGGCCTACGAAAAGACTTTGACCAAGGCGTACGGCGAGAAGAGAAAGGAAGAGATCCTCACCACCAACATCCACCATGTGCTGCTCTACCCCGGCCTGTCGGTGCAATCGCCGCTGCAGCAGTTGCGCGCGGTGCGGCCGCTGGGCGTGAACAAGACGCTGACCGAGATCTGGCATTTCCGCCTCAAGGGCGCGCCCGAGCCGATCTACCGGCGGGCGCTGGCCTACTACAACCTGGTGAACTCCCCGGCCACGCTGATCAACGCCGACGACCTGGAGAATTTCTGGAAGATCCAGACGGGCCTGGGATCGGACGGCGGCGACTGGGTGAGCTTCGCGCGCCATTACGGCCGCGACATCGAGAAGAACGGGGTGGTCGAAACCGCCGAAGGCATGGGGACTTCGGAAGCGCCGATGCGCAACCAGATGAAGGCCTGGGCCCAATTCATGGCCAAAGCATAAGGAACGGACATGGCGAAGAAAACGAGCAGAAAGCCGGCGAAGAAGATTGCCGTGAAGCGGGCGGCGGTGAAAAAATCCGTTGCAAGGAAAGCCGTAACGAGGAAGCCCGCCGCGCGAGCGGCGCCCAAGCCAACGACGGCGGTGAACGGCCACGCGACCCAGCACGCGGTCGAGCAGTTCCTCTACCGCCAGGCGGAGGTGCTGGATGCCAAGCAGTGGCAGGCGTACATCGACCTCTTTACCACCGACGGCGTCTACTGGATGCCCGCCGATCCGGCCGACAAGCACTGGGACGGCATCCCGTCGATCTTCGCCGAGGACAAGAACCTGATGACGGTGCGCATGAAGCGCGTGCTGCATCCGGACGCCTGGTCGCAGCGCCCGCTCTGGGGCACCAACCATGTGGTCGGCAACGTGATCATCGAGAAGGAGTCGCCCAACGGCGATGTAGTCGTGCGCTCGCGCTTTCACATGCTGGAACTGCGCCGCGACAACGTGCGTCATTTCGCCGGCAGCTACGTGCACCAGCTGAGGAAAACCGCCGGCGGTTACCGCATCAAGGCGCAGCGCGTCGACATGACCAACGCGCAAGCGGCGTTCGACTACGTGCTGCAGGTCTGGGTCTAGACCGGACAGGAAGCGGGGCTCCGCCCCTCTTTAGACCTCCGGGAGCGAAAAGAGGGCTCCGCCCCGGAGTTTGACCGGCGTCAAACACGCGCGCTGCCAGCAGGCCAGACTGACTGCCTATGCGCGGCCGGTTTTTCTGCGACTCTGAGGCGTCGCCGGACAGAAGATTCCGTAAAGCGTGTAGAGGAGCGTCGCGGCTTCGTTGCTCGCGAGGCTGTAGTAGATGCGCTTGCCCTCGCGACGCGTATCGACCACGCCTTCCGAGCGCAGGACGCCGAGTTGCTGAGAGAGGGTCGGCTGGTGGATGTCCAGCAGCGCCTCGAGTTCGCTGACGGATTTCTCGCCATCGATCAGCTGGCACAGCAGCAACA
>JBBQVP010000164.1:0-9781 GCA_038211455.1 Burkholderiales bacterium | reverse complement strand
TCGCAGGTGTATGTCGAAGGGAGGCTGCGCACGCGCAAGTGGCAGGACAAGGAAGGCCAGGACAAGTACACCACCGAGATCGTCTGCGACACCATGCAGATGCTGGGCGGCAGGCAGGGAATGGGTGCCGGCGACGGCGGGGGGCGCGGGGACCCGGTCGATTCGCGAGGCGAATCACGCGGTGAATCGCGCGGCGGGCCGGCGGGCGAGGGGCGCGCGCCTTCGGCGGCGAAAAAGCCTGCCGGCAAGTTCGACGACATGGAAGACGACATTCCGTTCTGAGCTGATGATGCGCGCATACTTGGCGGGACTCACATTTGCGCTTGCCGCGGGAGCGGCGGTGCAACCGGCGGCAGCGGCGGAGTTGCCTATTTTCGATGCGCACCTGCACTACAGCCACGATGCGTGGGATGTGGTGCCGCCAAAAGACGCGATCGCGCTGTTGCGCAAAGCGGGCCTGCGGCGCGCCTTGGTGTCGAGTTCGAATGACGACGGCAACCAGAAGCTGTATGCCGAGGCGCCGGACCTGATCCTGCCTTCGCTGCGCCCGTACAGGACGCGCGGCGAGATCTCGACCTGGGCGCGCGACGAGACCGTCCTCGCCTACCTCGAGCAGCGACTGGCGAAGCACCGCTACGTCGCGATCGGCGAGTTCCATCTCTACGGCGCCGACGCGGACCTGCCTGTCCCGCGGCGCATGGTGCAACTGGCCAGGCAGCACGGGTTGCTGCTGCACGCCCACTCCGATGCCGACGCCATCGAGAGGCTGTTTGCGCAATGGCCGCAGGCGCGGATCCTCTGGGCGCATTCCGGCTTCGATCAGCCCGACCGCCTGCAGGAGATGCTGAAAAAGCACCCGAACCTGTGGTGTGATCTCGCGTTTCGCACAGAGCACGGAACTGGCGGCAGGGTCGGTCCCGAATGGCGGGCCGTGTTTCTCGCTTTTCCCGACCGGTTCATGGTCGGCACCGACAGCTTTACGCCGGAGCGCTGGCCGTATGTGGTCGAACACGCCGTCTGGTCGCGCAACTGGCTGAAGAACCTTCCTCAGGATGTGGCCGAGCGCATTGCCTACCGCAACGGTGAAGCGGTGTTCGGCGGGGCCTTGCCGCAGAAGAAGTGAGCAGTCGGCGTGACCGTGAGTGCACGACGACACGCCGCGCCGCCTTGGCCGCATGGTTGCTGGCGCCGCTTGCGGCGGCCCTCGCATCTGCCGCGCCAGCGTGCTCGCTCGGACAGGCAGGTGGGACACGGCTTGATTCCGCGCGTTACGACCTCGTATTTCGCACCCGGCCCGCAACTGTCGCTGTCGGCAGCCATTTCGCCATCGAATTCGCCGTGTGCCCGAAAGGCGAAGCACGCGCGCCGCAGAGCGCGCGTGTCGACGCCCACATGCCGGCGCACCGCCATGGAATGAACTATGCGGCGGAGGTGGCTATAGCAGAGGATGGCCGTTACCTCGCCACGGGGCTGATGTTCCACATGCCCGGGCGCTGGGAGTTGGTGTTCGACCTGCGCGAGGGCGGCAAGACCGACCGTCTGTCCTGGGCCGTCCTGGTCGAGTGAAGTGCCGACGAACCGCTGCGGTTTTGGCCGCCGTACTTCTGGCCGGTCTCGTTTCGGGGTATCCCGTTACTGACATTTCCTCGGCATTTGGCCAGTCTGCAAGCGGGACTCGGGGGAACTTGCTGACATTTACCCCGCCTGAAATCGAACGCATTCGCCAGTTCGGCCCCTGGCCTGTGGCGTGGGCGCCGGACCCCAGCAACCGGGTATCGGGAACTGTTGCGGCGGTCGCGCTGGGGCGAGCACTGTTCTTCGAGCCGCGCCTGTCGGGCACGATGTCGGCTTCGTGCGCGACCTGCCACCTGCCGGAGCGCTTGTTCACCGATGGTCGCACCCGTGGTCTGGGATTCGAGGTACTTGACCGCAATACGCCGAGCCTGGTCAACGTGCGGCTGAACCGCTGGTTCGGCTGGGATGGAGCCGCAGACAGTCTGTGGTCGCAGAGTCTGCGGCCGATCCTGGACAAGCGCGAGATGCGAGCGAGCCCTGCCCATGTGGGAGCGTTGCTGAGGGGCGATCAGGCGCTGGCGGGCGCTTACGAACGCGCGTTCGGCGAACCGCCGGCAGACGACGATCTTGCGACGGTAAACGTCGGCAAGGCGCTCGCGGCATTCCAGGAAACGCTGACCAGCGGACGCACGGCGTTCGACGAGTTTCGCGATGCGCTGGTGAGCGGCGACATGCTGACCGCCGGACGCTATCCGCTAGAAGCGCAGCGCGGCTTGAAGACCTTCATCGGGCGCGGCAATTGCGCGGTTTGCCATCTCGGGCCGAACTTCAGCAATGGGGAGTTCGGTGACATCGGCATGCCGTTTTTCGCTGCACCCGGACGCGTCGACCCCGGGCGCTACGCTGGCATACGCAAGCTCCAGGAAAGCCGCTTGACTCTTCTCGGCAAGTACAACGACGACGCCGCGCGTGCGCCGGGCACCGGAACGCGGCACGTCACCCTGCAACACCGCAACTGGGGGGAATTCCGCGTGCCTTCACTGCGCAACCTCGCGCAAACCGGCCCCTATATGCATGCCGGACAGTTGGCGAGCCTGCGCGAGGTCATACGTCACTACTCGGAACTGAACGAAGAACGCCTGCACGTGGACGGCGAACGAATCCTCCGACCGTTGCGCCTGACGCCGGAAGAAGCCGAGGATCTGCTGCAATTCCTACTGACGCTCAGTGGGCCAGCGCCAGGTTCACGTGGCGGGGATTGAAATCTCATTTTTCGCCCCAAAATCAGCCATGTACGCCGTTCCACCATTTGTGCTGGGGTATAATGCTGCGCAACCAGATGCTGGAGTATTTCGATGCCGATTTACGAGTACCGCTGTTCGGACTGCGGCTTTCAGGATGAATTCCTGCAAAAGCTTTCCGAACCTCCGATGTCCCTCTGCCCCAAGTGTGGCAAGGAGAGCCTGAAGAAGTTGCTGTCCGCTGCCGGCTTCCAGTTGAAGGGCAGCGGTTGGTATGCCACGGACTTCAAAGGGAGCGGATCGCAGCCGGCGGGTAAATCCGCAAATGCGAAAAAGCCTGCTTCCGATGGCGCGAGCGGCGCGGCTGAAAACAAGTCATCCGATAGCAAGTCATCCGAAAGTAAGCCGTCCGAGAGCAAGTCCGCGGGCGACAGTGGGTCGTCGAGCACGCCCAAGGCACCGCCGGTCAGCGCGTCGAACTGAGCCTTTAGCGCAAACGACAGGAGCGCGGAAAGCAGAATCCGACCGCGTTACTTCAGGGTCCGGCGTCGGGCCCGGTCCTGGACGGGCCGTTTCACACACTCTGGCAATTCGTGAAGAAATATCTCATCACCGGACTCTTGATCTGGATCCCGCTCGTAATCACGCTGTGGGTCCTCAATCTGGTTGTCACCACGCTGGACCAGGTGCTGCTCCTGCTGCCGGTCGATCTGCGCACCGAGAACTGGCTGGGGATCCATGTGCCGGGCATGGGCGTGTTGCTGACGGTCGCAATCGTGGTGGTGACCGGTGTGCTGGCGGCCAACTTCATCGGTGCGCGCCTCGTGCATCTGTGGCACGAGATCCTGCACCGCATTCCGGTGGTCAACTCGATCTATTCAAGCGTGAAGCAGGTTTCGGATACCCTTTTCTCCTCGGGCGGGCAGGCGTTCCGCAAAGCGCTGCTCGTGAAGTGGCCGCACGAAGGCATGTGGACTATTGCCTTCCTGACCGGCGTTCCAGGTGGTGACGTGACGCGCCATCTGCAGGGTGAGTATGTCTCGGTCTATGTCCCGACCACGCCGAATCCGACCGGTGGCTACTTTGTCATGCTCAGGCGGGAAGATGTGATCGAACTCGACATGAGCGTCGACGAGGCTCTCAAGTACATCATTTCAATGGGTACCGTTGCGCCGGGCAGCAGTAATGGCAGAAACGGACGCAACAAGAACGGCGGCGCGCATATCGGCGCGCGTGCCGGCACTGATACCCGAGACATCACCGACACCCATGGCAAGGCCTGATCCCATGCGCACCCACTACTGCGGCGACCTCTCCGCCGACAACCTCGACCAGATTGTGACCCTCGCGGGCTGGGCGCACCGGCGTCGCGACCATGGAGGGGTGATCTTCATCGACCTGCGCGATCGCGAGGGGCTGGCGCAGATCGTCTGCGATCCCGATCGTGCGGATGCCTTCGCCACGGCGGACCGGGTGCGCAACGAGTTCGTCCTCAAGGTCACCGGGCGCGTGCGCCGACGGCCCGAGGGCACGGTGAACCCCAACCTGCGCTCGGGCGAGGTTGAAGTTCTGGCGCACGAAGTGGAAATCCTCAATCCGTCGGTCACCCCGCCATTCCAGCTCGACGACGAGAATCTCTCCGAGCAGGTTCGCCTTCAGTATCGCGTGCTCGACTTGCGTCGCGAACCGATGCAGCGGAACCTCCGCTTGCGCTACAAAGTGACCATGGCGGTACGCAATGCGCTGGATGCGCTCGGCTTCATCGACATCGAGACGCCGATGCTGACCCGGTCGACCCCCGAGGGCGCGCGGGACTACCTGGTGCCATCGCGGGTCCATCCTGGCGAGTTCTTCGCGCTGCCGCAGTCGCCGCAGATATTCAAGCAACTGCTGATGGTGGCGGGATTCGACCGCTACTACCAGATCGTGCGCTGTTTCCGCGACGAAGATCTGCGCGCAGACCGGCAACCTGAATTCACCCAGATCGACATCGAGACTTCTTTCCTCGGCGAGGCGGACATCCAGTCGATGATGGAGAAGATGATCCGCGCGGTATTCCAGGATTCGCTCGGCATCGTGTTGCCGGATCCGTTTCCGCGCATGACCTGGGCCGAGGCCATGGGTCGCTATGGCTCGGACAAGCCGGATCTGCGCATTCCCCTCGAGCTGACCGACCTGACTGCAGTGATGAAGTCCGCCGAGTTCAAGGTGTTCCGCGCGGCTGCCGACATGCCTGGCGGGCGCGTCGCGGCCCTGAGGGTGCCGAAGGCGGAACTTTCGCGCAAGGAGATCGACGACTACACGCAGTTCGTGTCGATCTACGGCGCCAAGGGCCTCGCCTACATCAAGGTCAATGACAAGGCGAAGCTGCCCGAAGGGCTGCAGTCGCCGATCGTCAAGTTCCTCACGGCAGAAACGCTTGCCCAGGTCCTCGAGCGGACCGGCGCGGAAAACGGCGACGTGATCTTCTTCGGCGCCGACAAGGCCAAGGTCGTCAACGATGCGCTCGGGGCTTTGCGGGTCAAGCTCGGGCATGAAAAGGGCTATGCCGAGAAGGGCTGGCGCCCGCTATGGGTGGTCGACTTCCCGATGTTCGAATACGACGAAGAAGAAAAGCGCTGGTCGGCGATGCATCACCCGTTTACTTCGCCAAAAGACGGTCACGAGGACCTGCTCGCGACAGACCCTGGCAGTGCGATTTCCAAGGGGTACGACATGGTGCTCAACGGCTCCGAGATCGGCGGAGGCTCGGTGCGTATCCATCTCGCCGAAGTTCAGGCCAAGGTGTTCAGGGCGCTCGGCATTTCCGACGAGGAAGCGCAGATGAAGTTTGGCTTCTTGCTCGAGAACCTGCAGTTCGGCGCGCCGCCGCACGGCGGAATCGCTTTCGGGCTGGACCGCATCGTGACGATGATGACCGGCGCCGATTCGATCCGCGACGTCATCGCATTTCCGAAGACGCAGCGCGCCCAGTGCTTGCTCACCCACGCGCCCAGCCCGGTGGACGACAAGCAGTTGCGCGAACTGGGCCTGCGCCTGAGGGAAAAGCCGAAGCCGTGATGGTGCCGCGGTGACTAGACTCGTCGCCGCGCTGTGCTCGGCCATGCTGGGCCTGTTGTTTGCAGCTTCGGCGTTCGCGTTTTCCGGACCCGCGGAGATCCATGTCAGCCTGCTGCCGCAGGAGGCGTACGCGACCCTCGCCCTGATCAGAGCCGGCGGGCCGTTCGCCCACAAGCGCGACGGGATCGTGTTCGGCAACCGCGAGGGCCGGCTGCCGAAAAAGTCGCGTGGCTATTACCATGAATACACCGTCCCGACGCCCGGCAGCCGGGATCGTGGTGCTCGCCGGATCGTGTCGGGGCGGGCGGGGGAGTTCTACTACACCGTAGACCACTACCGGTCGTTCCGGAGGATCGAGGAGTGAGGCGATGAGCAAGTTGCGCGAACGCCTGTCGGACCCGGCGAGGTCGGGCGTCTATCGCACCAGGCACGCGCGCGACATCCTCGATGCACTCGCTGGCAGCGAGCACGACATTGCCTCGATCCGGCTTGGCAAAGGCAAGCAGGCGATGCTTGCAGGGATTGCTGTTGCGATGGATTTTCCGCATTGGTTCGGCGCGAACTGGGACGCGCTGGAGGAGTGCCTTACCGACCTGTCCTGGCGCAAGGGTGCGGGGCAGGTGTTGCTCTTCTCAGACGCGCAGGAGGGGGACGATCTGGGCATCCTGCTGGATGTGCTGGGTTCGGCGGCGGAATTTTGGTGCGAACGCGGACGCCCGTTCTTCGCGGTCTTCGTCGACCCGTCGGAGGCGCTGGCATTGCCTGCTTTATACAAAGAGAAGCAAGCCTAGAGGCGGATGGGCGCGCTCAAGATCCCGATCTCGGTACTGGTGGTAATCCACACGCCCGCGCTCGAGATTCTCCTTATCGAACGCGCTGCGCGGCCCGGCTACTGGCAGTCGGTCACCGGGTCGGTCGACCGTCCTGACGAGCCGCTGGCAGGCACCGCGCAGCGCGAGGTGTTCGAGGAAACCGGGATCGCGGCGGCGCCCGTGCAACTCGTTCGCTGGAACGTGATGCGCACGTTCGAGATTTTTCCCGAGTGGCGGCACCGTTTTATTCCGGGCGCGACGCACAATGACGAGCACATGTTCAGCCTGGAAGTTCCGGTCGCGGGTCCGGTTCGACTTGCGCCCGAAGAGCACACCGCCTGGGAGTGGCTGCCATGGCGCGAGGCCGTCGAGAAATGCTTCTCCTGGACCAATCGCGAGGCCATCACGATGCTTGCCGAAAGTCGGCGCAAGCCTGGAGAGATTGGCTAAACTTGGTGTCGATGCTCAACCTCCGACTTGCGTGCTGGCTCCTCTGCATGGGTTGCACCGCGACGCACGCCGCGGAGGACCTCACAGTCGAGGCGGCGCGTAACGGTGAGTACGTGGAGGTGCGGGCCCGCGCCACAGTGGATGCCCCGCTCTCGGTCATCTGGGGCACGCTGACGGATTACGAGCGGCTGCCGCAATTCATTCCCGGCCTGAAAAAGAGCCGGATACTCAGCCGCGAAGGCGCCAGGACGATCGTCATGCAATCGGGTTCGGCGCATTTCCTGTTTTTCTCGTTCCCGATCGACGTAAAGCTGGAGGCTGTTGAGAATCCTCCCTCCTCTCTGCGTGTGCGCGCGCTTGCCGGAACGCTTCGGTACCTCGAAGGGGGGTATCAGCTGGAAGGTGACCCCGCTGGAACGCGGTTCGTGCTGCACTGGGAAGGCACGATCGCTCCCGACGTGTCCCTGCCGCCGCTTTTCGGGGAGGTCGTGATGCGCATGAGCATCGAGGACCAGTTCACGGGAATGGTGCGCGAGATAGAGCGGCGCGAAGCGCTTCGCCGTGGAAAGTCACCGGACCGTCGCACGAACTGATGGATGCCCCGGATCGGGTCCGGAGAATCGCGGGCATAGTCGCGTTGCTCGCAGCCGCGGGTTGCGCGTCGATCGATTCACTGCAGATCGTCCGGTCGCCGATGCAGCCTGCGGAACTCGCCTGCGTTGGATGGTATGCCTCGCTGGACGCTGCCGTCGCTTCAGCCGGGGTGGGGGACGCACAGGCCGCCCGCGTCGCGGGTTTTCCCTACCTGCGGACTGACCGGTTCTCGTCTGCCCTGCGCGAATCCGCGCGCTCCGATGCCGAGACCCTGGAGGCGCTCGCCGAACGCTTGGCCGTCCTGGACCTCGAGGCGCGCGGCCACGAAATTTCCAACCTGTCGCACGAGCAGCGCAGGAAGCTTGTTGCCGACGACGCGCCGGCGCAATGGCTCTTGAAGCGCACCCGCGAATGCAGCCGGCTGTTGCGTCACGTTGACCTGGAGCGCCCGGGGCTGCGCGGCGCGCTGCTGGATCGATTGCAGGTGCCGGACGACTATGTGACCGGGTACCGGATTGCGGGCATGTATGCGCTTGCAAAGGTGCCGTTCTCCGCGGGCGTGCGAAGGCAGATCAAGGAAACGCGGGCGTCGTTCGTGCGCGACCTCGCAAGAAGCAGCCAGGGCATCATACGGAGGTACGCACCGCCAGGGGAAAGTCAGCCAACTGCCGCACAGGTGCGCAGTATGCTTTCGAACGCGACACTGAATTCACTACGGGTGCCGGAGCCGCGGGGGGATGACCTGCAGGCGCTCTTCGATGCGTATGCACCTGTTTTCGAAGTCGAGACCACGGGTGGATACGACCTGCCGGGCGCTCTGCGCTGGAGTGAGGCGAGGCTTGCGGAGGTGGACGCGTCCAGACCAGCGGTTTACGTACAAGCGGCGCATACTCGCTATCATGGGGTGAACCTGCTGCAGCTGGTCTACACGATCTGGTTTTCTGAGCGGCCAGCTCGATCGGCAGTAGACATCCTTGCCGGGCGGCTCGATGGCGTCGTGTTTCGCGTCACGCTCGCGCAGGACGGTACGCCGCTGGTCTATGACACCATACATCCATGCGGCTGCTACCACATGTTCCTGACCACGCCACGCGCCCATATTCTTTCAGCTCCCGCGGATGAGCCGGAGTGGGCGTTTGTTCCCCAGACACTACCCGCAGTCGCGCTGGGCGACCGCGTCGTGGTGCGCGTTGCCTCAGGTACGCACTATGTGGAGCGTGTTTTGGTGGAGACTGAGTCCCGAGACACGGCCGGGAGTTATGAATTGAGACCTTACGATGATCTGCGCTCGTTGCCGCATCCGCGAGGCGGCAAGCGCAGTGTTTTCGGCCCGGACGGAATGATTGCCGGTACCGAGAGGCCGGAGAGCTGGCTGTTCTGGCCGATGGGGATTGCGAACGCCGGTGCGATGCGTCAGTGGGGTCACCACGCTACCGCGTTCGTGGGACGCCGCCACTTCGATGACGCGAACCTGCTGGAGAGGCGCTTCGAGCTGAAATTGCAATGACCGCAAAGATAAAAGTCGTCACGCTAAATATCCACAAGGGCCTGTCATTATTCAACAAGCGCATGGTGATTCATGAGTTGCGCGAGGGATTGAACAGGCTGGGGGCCGATATCGTGTTCCTGCAGGAGGTGCAGGGCCTGCACGAGCGCAATGCTCTGCGCTTCGGCGGCTGGCCGACCGCCGCGCAGCACGAGTTTCTTGCAGGCGAAGGCTGGCAGCATGTTTATGGCCGCAACGCGGTGTACGAGCAGGGTCATCATGGCAACGCGATCCTGTCGCGCTTCCCGATTCTTTCGTGGGACAACCATGACGTTTCGAATCACCGATTCGAGCGGCGCGGACTCCTGCATTGCCGGATCGCGGTTCCCGGCCTCGAGGCTCCGCTGGATTGCGCCTGCATCCATCTTTCGCTCGACGAGCGCGGCCGCCGCCGCCAGCTCGACGCGCTTGCTGCGCACCTATCGGCGCCGCGCGAGGTGCCGATGATCGTCGCCGGTGATTTCAACGACTGGCGCCATTCCGCATCGCGCCCCATGTTGCAGAAGCTCGGCCTGGTCGATGCATCGGTGTCGCACGGCGGCAAGCCCGCACGGACGTTTCCC
>JBBQVP010000163.1:0-9797 GCA_038211455.1 Burkholderiales bacterium | reverse complement strand
TGGCTACATCGGCAGGATCAACGACCGTGACCAGGAGCGCCTCGAGGAACTCGGCGTGGAGGCCAACTACCGCGGCACGGATTTCGTGGGCAAGTCCGGTATCGAGGGCAGCTACCAAAACGATCTGCACGGCACCACGGGGATTGAACAGGTGGAAATCGATGCGGGCGGACGCGGGATCCGCACCCTGTCGCGCACACCGGCGCAATCGGGCAACGACATCACGCTTGCGCTCGATATCAAGCTGCAGGAGGTGGCGGAGACTGCGTTCGGCGAACGGCGCGGCGCGCTGGTCGCCATCGAGCCGGGCACGGGCGGCATCCTTGCCTTCGTTTCGATGCCGGGATACGACCCCAACCTGTTCGTCGAGGGCATCGATCCGCAAAGCTGGTCCGAGCTCAACAATTCGCCCGACCGGCCGCTCAACAATCGCGCGATCACCGGCCTCTACCCGCCAGGATCAACATTCAAGCCTTTTCTTGCGCTTGCCGCGCTCGAACTCGGCAAGCGCAAGACCAACCAGACAATATTCGACCCCGGTTACTTCGAGTTCGGCGGCCGGCGCTTCCGCGACGACAAGGTCGGCGGTCACGGCACGGTGGATATGTACAAGTCGATCGTCGAGTCCTGCGACACGTACTACTACGTGCTGTCCAACGACCTGGGCATCGATGCGATCGCGCGATCGCTCGCCCCGTTCGGATTCGGCAGCCGGACCGGCATCGACCTGGAAGGCGAATCGGTCGGCATCCTGCCTTCGCCCGAGTGGAAGGCGCGGCGCTTTCGCAAGCCTGAACAGAAGAAGTGGTATGCCGGCGAAACCATCTCGATCGGCATTGGCCAGGGGTACAACGCCTATACGCCGGTGCAGCTCGCCCAGGCGACGGCCACGCTGGCCAATAACGGCGCGGTGTTCAAGCCGCACCTCGTCAGCCATATCGACAATCAGCGCACCGGGGCCCGCCGTTACCTCGAGCCCGAGCCGGTGCGCCGCATCCCCCTGAAGCCGGAACACGTGGAGTTCATCAAGGGCGCAATGGCTGGGGTCAACCGGGAAGGCACGGGCGCGCGGGCGTTTGCCGGAGCGCAGTACACGAGCGGGGGCAAGACCGGCACCGCGCAGGTGATCGCGATCAAGGCGAACGAGAAGTACATCGAGAAGAACGTGCTCGAGCGGCACCGCGACCATTCGTTGTTCATCGCTTTTGCGCCGCTGGAGAATCCGAAGATCGCGCTCGCTGTCATCGTGGAGAACGGCGGGTTCGGGGCGCGCGCAGCGGCCCCGATCGCGCGCGCGGTGCTCGACTACTACCTGCTGGGCAAGCTGCCCGACGCGCCGAAGAAACCGGCGCCGGAAATCGACGCGACGGACGGCAACTGATGGCCCTCGAAGCGTCCCACATGTTTCTGCGCCGCCTGGCGGACCGCTTCTCTGGAAGCGTCGACGGGCCGCTGTTCAGTGCAAGCTACGAGTATCCGGCGCGCGTGACATCGCAGGTCGTCAATATCGCCGTCGCCTTCACGGCAATGTGGATCGTCGCGCAGATCCCGCCGCAGACGCTGATGCGTTTTGCCGTCCCGGTCTACTTTGCCGGATTGGCGCTGCTCGTCGCAGTCGCGCTGTTTGGCGAGGTGACCAACGGCGCGCGCCGTTGGCTGCACGTGGGCGTTACGCGCTTCCAGCCTTCCGAGATGATGAAGATCGCTATGCCAATGATGCTGGCGTGGTATTTCCACCGCCACGAGGCCACGCTACGCACGCGCGACTTCATCGTCGCCGGCATCCTCCTGCTGCTGCCGGTGCTGCTGATCGCCCGGCAGCCCGACCTCGGCACCGCGGTACTCGTGCTCGCGGCGGGTTGCTACGTGATCTTCTTTGCGGGACTGTCCTGGAAGGTAATCGTCGGACTCGTCGTGCTCGGACTCGCAGCGCTGTTTCCACTCTGGGGACTTCTGCACGACTACCAGAGGCGACGCGTGCTCACGCTGCTCGACCCGACCACCGACCCGCTGGGTGCGGGTTACCACATCATCCAGTCCACGATCGCCGTCGGCTCAGGCGGGATCCTCGGCAAGGGATGGCTGCAGGGCACCCAGACCCACCTCGAGTTCATTCCGGAGCGCCACACAGATTTCATATTCGCGGTGTTCTCTGAGGAATTCGGGCTGGTCGGAAATTGCGTGCTGCTCCTGCTGTACCTGCTGCTGATCGCGCGCGGGCTCATGATCGCGGCCAACGCGCCGACCTTCTTCACGCGGCTGCTGGCAGGCGCGGTGACGATGATCTTCTTTACCTATGCCTTTGTGAACATGGGCATGGTCTCTGGAATACTTCCTGTCGTGGGCGTCCCGTTGCCTTTCGTGTCGTATGGGGGCACGGCGCTGGCGACCCTGTTCGTCGGTGTCGGGATCCTGATGAGCATCCACCGCCATCGGAAACTGGTGCAGACTTGAGTAACTTTTGTTGCGCAACATGAGATCGCATTGCGCCGCGGAAATGCATCGAAATACCATCTTGCCTGTTGAAATAATATTGCCATCAGTGAACTTAACTATGTGAATTTTCTAATCTTCCTTTTTTGGTTCGATTTGTTGCGGCGCATAACAAAGGCCTCTACTCTGGGCCATCACATCAGGACGGAACGCACCATACCGGCCCCCTGTAGATGCCAAACGCTTTGTAAAGCCAACCCGGAGGAAGACACAAAATGACGAATCGCGAACAGGAAATTTCTGCACTGAAGAAGGACTGGGCCGAGAACCCGCGCTGGAGCGGCCTGAAGCGGGGCTACACGGCGGAGGACGTCGTCAGGTTGCGCGGCAGCCTGAAGATCGAGTACACCCTTGCTAAAACCGGCGCGGAAAAGCTCTGGAAGATGTGCAACGAGAAGCCGTTCGTGAATTCGCTCGGCGCGCTCACCGGCAACCAGGCCATGCAGCAGGTGAAAGCCGGCGTGCCTGCGGTGTACCTCTCCGGCTGGCAGGTCGCGGCCTATGCCAACGACTCGCTCGCCATGTACCCGGACCAGTCGCTGTACGCGGTGTCCTCGGTGCCGACCGTGGTGAAGCGGATCAACAATGCGCTGGCCCGCCAGGACCAGATCCAGACCATGGAAGGCAAGGGAGACGTCGACTGGTTCGCGCCGATCGTGGCGGATGCCGAGGCCGGCTTCGGCGGTGTGCTGAACGCACACGAACTGATGCGTTCGATGATCGAAGCGGGCGCCGCCGGCGTGCACTTCGAAGACCAGCTCGCCTCGGTCAAGAAATGCGGCCACATGGGCGGCAAGGTGCTCGTGCCAACCCAGGAAGCCGTGCAGAAGCTGATCGCCGCGCGGCTCGCAGCGGACGTCATGGGTGTTCCCACAGTGCTGCTCGCCCGGACGGACGCAGAGGCGGCCGACCTCGTGACCTCGGACGTCGACGAGAACGACAAGCCTTTCCTGACCGGCGAACGCACACCCGAAGGGTTCTACCGCACGAAGAAGGGCTTCGACCAGGCGCTCTCGCGCGGCCTCGCGTATGCCGAGGTTGCGGACATGGTGTGGTGCGAGACCGGCACGCCGGATCTCGCGTTCGCGCGCAAATTCGCCGAAGGCGTACAAAAGAAGTTCCCGGGAAAGATGCTTGCCTACAACTGCTCGCCCTCGTTCAACTGGAAGCGCAATATCGACGATGCGACGATTGCGAAATTCCAGCGCGAACTCGGGGCGATGGGCTACAAGTTCCAGTTCATCACACTGGCCGGTTTCCACGCGCTCAACTACTCGATGTTCGAGCTGGCCTATGGGTACGCGAGGAACAACATGACGGCGTTTGTCGAACTGCAGCAGAAGGAATTTGCCGCCGCAGAGAAAGGGTTCACTGCGGTCAAGCACCAGCGCGAAGTCGGCACCGGTTATTTCGACGAAATCACGCAGGCGGTCACCGGCGGCAGGTCCTCCACGACCGCGCTGCACGGTTCGACCGAAGACGAGCAGTTCTTCGACGCCAAGTCCAAGGCCAAACTCGCCGCCTGACCGCGCAAGTTCAGCAGGAGGAGGAGGAGGAGACCGCCGCACCCACGGGTGCGGCGGCTTTTTTTCTGCAGCCGCGCGTTGCCCGGGGGAAGTGTGAGGAGGGGGCAGAGCCCCCTCTTCTCGTCTAGCCTATAACCAGCGCTGCATCGGGTACCCACCGAACAGCGGGCGCTGCATGGCGGCGCGCGCTATCTGCCGCCCCCACTTGAATTCCTTGTAGAGCACGACGAAGCGCCACATGTCGCGCAACACTTTCGCGCGATCCCGCCAACCCAGCGCCATCAGCGCCGCCGGGAAATCCGCTTCATGCGGCCTGTCGAAAGCAATCTTCAGCGGATTCCACTGGTCGGTGGTGCGCCGCACTTCGGAGGCGATCATGCGCCGGTACATCTCTTGGACCGGCCGGTTGCGCAGTCGCGCCTCCACCACGGCCTCGCCGCTGATGGCGCCCGAATGCAGGGCGCAACTCATGCCTTCGCCGATCATGTTGAGAAATCCCGCTGCCTGCCCCGTGATCAGTACGTTGCCCTTGCCGAACACGTAACGGTTGATCAGTGAGGGGCCGAAATTCTCGGCGCAACCCTCGTCCTCGGTGTGAGGCTTGAGTCGCACGCCGTGTTTTTCCTCCAGGTAGCGCACGACGTTCTCATGCTTCTTCGCGAAATTGTCGCCGCGCTTGAATCCGACCCCGACGATCTGCCGGCCGTCTCGCGCATGGCTCCAGGTGTAATGCCCCAGCCCGGGATGAAACCAGAAGTGGAAGTACTCGGTGTCCAGCGGGCACTCGATGATGTCGTGGAATTTCTGCCCGACGAAAAACCAGGGAATCTGCTTCGGGTAGTCCGGGTACACCGCGCGCGTCACCAGCGAGCTAGGACCGTCGGCGCCAATTACCTGCCGCGCGCGGTACTCCACCGGTTCGCCTTTCTTCCTCGCATGGACGAGGACATGGTCACCCTTGTCTTCCAGCCCGGCGAACGAAGTCTGGTCGTGGATTTCAGCGCCGCTGCGCTGGATCGCCCAGTAGTCGGAGTATTTCCGGTGCAGGTGCGGCGTAGGCCCGCCGAAGAAATCCATCGACATCGACACCATCGACGGAAAGTGGAACGTCACCCCGCGGCAGGCGGTCGGCTCGTGGAGGGCCTCTGGCGGCAGGGGGCCGAAATTTTCCAGCAGGAATCGATGGCCGCGCGGCGAGAGGATGCCGCTGCAGATCTTGTGGCGCGGCAATTCCTTCCGTTCGAGGACGACCGTTTCCAATCCGGCATCGACCAGCCGTTTGGCCGCGGCGGCGGCCGACAGGCTGGCCCCGACGATGACGACATCAACCGAGCGCATTTCCTCGCGCCTTTTTCAGTTTGAATTCGAGCATGGCCTTCAATGATCCGCCAATTCGGCGACATGCACTACCGGCAGCGCCGCGTGGTGCGCGAACGCCTCGGCGTCTTCGATGCGCTCGACCACGATGCGCTCGACGCGGCGTCCCTTGAGTATCCAGTCCGCTTCCCCGGCGGCGGGGATCGCGATCCGCTGCAGGTCAAGGTTGGTCGCGCAACCGCGCTCGACCCGCAGGCGATCGTAATGCTTGACCAGTCGCGCATAGTCCGCGTGATAGGCGCGCGGCTCGATCACGTACAGGTCGCTCGCACGCACGCCACTGCGGACTGCTGCCAGCAGTGTGAGCGCCTCACCGAGCCCCGTCAGGGTTTTGCCCGGCAGCCAGGCCCGAAGGTGACGGATCCAGAAGCCATCATCGGCCACCACGGCCGGCGCTGCGCGCAGCGACACGAGGAACTCATCCAGGCGGCGCGCCGGAATCGGGATACCGGACTCCAAAGCCTGCAGGATGTCCTCACCGCCATCCTCGCATACGCGTGCATCTAGCAACTCGAGGATCCGTGCGAGCGCCTCGGGCCTTGCACGCAACGCCGAACCCGCGAGGATCACGGCCCTCGCGGAAGCCGTCGTTTCGGGGCTCGCCGCGCGCTGGCTCATGCGAACGCGCGCTGCTTGCCGCGACGGCGAGTCAGGCAGGGCCCCGCGTATCGCGAGCGTCATGCCGATCAGGTCAATGCCTTCGGGACACACAGGCGCGCAGGCGCCACACAGCGTGCACGCATCGGCCGATGCCGCCAGCTCGGCGGGCGCAGCCCCGGCCTGCAGCGCCTTGGCGCGGCCTTCGGGGCTGATGCGCGGGTCGCGGGTCGCGCGCCATGCCGGACAAACCAGCAGGCAAAGGCTGCATCCGCTGCACGCCGCGTGATCCTTGCGCATGGCGGGCGTACTCAAAATATGACGTCCCGATTGAGGATCATCGCGGGATCGGCCTTGCGCTTCATTTTGAGATGCCGGTCGACCAGCGCATCTCCAAAGACGCGCCGGATGTAGCCCTTCATCATGCCGCCGAAACGGTAGTAGCTTGCGCCGAGATCCACGCCGATATCGTAGATCGCATTCTTGAACGATTGAAGGTGGTCACGGCTGTAATCCCTGCCATTGGTCATCGGCTCGAACTCGCAGCCGTAGGCCCAGCCCTCGGCGTCCGCCGGGATGCACGACATCTCATAGTGCTCGCGGTGCTCCGGGCGCAGCTTGATGCCGACGCAATACAGGGTGTAGTGCGGGAAATAGCGCCGGCACACGGCATTTCCGCGCTCAACTGCCTCGACGAATTTCCCGGCCGACGTGGCCAGGTCGGGAATCACCATCTGCCGCCCGCCCCAGAACTTCCACACCGCACGCGAGAACACTACGGTCCGGTCGAGCATCTGGCCGTCGCGCATGTACTCGGAGCGCTGCAACTCGGGAAATAGTTCGCGCTTTCTTTGCAGCAGGAACCAGGCCTCGCCAAGCTTCCACGGGCGGATCGCGTAGCGCCCCAGCATGCACAGGCCAAAGACAAGCTCGCCGTGGCCGCGCAATCGCGACTCCCAGTTCTTCCGGAACGCGTCCTCGCGCGCATCCGAATCGAACGCTACAAGCAGGTTCACCGCGCAATCGAGGATGGTCAGGATGCCGGAGTAATCGCTCGCATCGTTGCGGTCGATCATCTGCAGGTCCTCGATCGCCGTGCGCAGCGAAGAGTAGTAGTAGTAATGCATGCGCAAGGGCGTGTAGGGGCGCACCTTGAGCGTGACCTCGGTGATCACGCCGAACTGCCCATAGCCGAGAATCACGCGGCGAAAGAGCTCCGCATTCTCGGTGTCCGAGCATTCGACGATCTCGCCGGTCGGGGTCACGACCTGCACGGCCAGCGCCTGGTCCGCGCTGCAACCCAGCCGGGGCGAATTCACGTCGATTCCGCCGACCCCGAGCGTGCCGCCGACCGAAGACGTCAGGTTGAGGGGGGCTGAGAGGTAATCGAGGTTCTCGCGGCGCAGTTCCTCGGCGAGGCTGTGCCAGAAGATCCCCGCCTGCGTGCGCGCCGTCAGCGACTGCGCGTCGACGCGCAGCACCCGGCTCATTCCGGTCATGTCGAGAAGCACGCCGCCGAATGCGACCGATTCGCCCTCGGTCGTCAACCCGCCCCCACGCACCGTCACCGGGACGCGGTGGCGCTGCGCTTCCTCGAGGAGGCTGGAAATCTGCGCTGCGCTTCGTGCTAGCACCACGCCATGCGGCAGGCCGTAGGCGGTGCCACCGGCATCGGTTGCATAGGCGCCCCGCGCCGCCACGGACTCCGAGAGTTCGACCCCCCGAGCGCGCAGCGCCGCGGCGAACGGGGCCCAGTTCGCACCGCTCCAGCGCGAAGGGTTGGTCTGCTGCCGCACGATGCCCTGCAAGGCATCCGGCGCCACCGGGCAGGCGCCAACCGTCCCGGGTTCGGTCGCGGGATAGCCGCCCGGGACTGCAGCCGCAGGGTTCATTCGCTCCACAATGCCTCGACGCCGCGCAACCCAGCGACTCCGGTGCGCGCTGCTCCCGGCTGGACATACACCTGTGGCACGGGCCGCCCGCCCTGCACGCGGTGCCAGGCCCAAGGGTTCAGAACAGCCCCGCGAACTGCGCGCGCGCATAGGCGAGCGGGATCAGCAGCACCTGCAGCAGCACGATCAGCACGAGAGGCGACAGGTCGATGTTCGCCACGGGCGGAACGTAGCGGCGGACGGGCCGCAGGAACGGCCGCACCATCGCATCGAACATCGCGCCGAACGGCGAACCGGGACTGGTCCAGGAAAGCACGGCCTGCATGATCAACGCGAACATCAGCAGGTACAGGCTGTAGCGCAGCAGGTCGAAAGCCGCCAGGCCGAAAAAGATCCCGAAGATCCCGGGCGCGCCGGCAAAGCCGTAGCCGCGCAGCACATGGATCAGTCCCAGGGTCGCGGCCTGCACGAACCACGCGAGCAGCAGGGTAGGCAGGTCGAATCCGGCCAGGCCCGGGAGCACGCGCCTGGCGGGCAGGACCAGCCAGTTGGTCAGCGCGATCACGAACTCCCCGACCTGGTTGCGGAACGAGATGCGCAACCACTGGAAATGAAACCGCGCGAGCAGCAGAAAAACCAGGAAGCTGCTGATCGTATCGACCAGGAACTCGAGGATCTGCGCAACCATCCCGCTAGCCGTCCTTGCCCAGCAGCTGCCCGAGCTCGGCGCCGCGGTCGCTGGCAGCCCTCAGCGCACGGCCGATGCGGCCGGCGATGTCCTCTTCAGCGAATACCTTGAGCGCGGCCTCGGTCGTTCCGCCCTTCGAGGTCACGCGCTCGCGGAGCACGGACGGTGGCTCCTCGCTTTCCGCCGCAAGCCGGGCCGCGCCGACGAAGGTCTGGATCGCCAGCGTGCGCGCCGCTTCGGGCGCAAGGCCGAGCTCGACACCCGCACGTTCGAGCGCCTCGATGAAATAGAACACATAGGCCGGTCCGCTGCCGGAGACCGCGGTGACCGGATCGATCAGCGCTTCGTCGTCCACCCATACCGTCTTGCCCACGGCGGCGAGCACTGCCTGCGCGCGCTCGCGCTCGTCGGCGCTGACTTCCGGACGCGCGTAAAGCCCTGCGATCCCGGCACCAACCAGCGCGGGGGTGTTCGGCATCACGCGCACCAGCCGCGCGTACCCGCCCAGCCAGCGCGAAAGGTCCTCGAGCCGGATACCCGCCGCGATGCTCACCACGAGCTGCCGCCCCAGCCGCCCCGACAAGGAAGCCACTGCCGTGCGCATGTCCTGCGGTTTCACGGCGAGCACCAGCGTGTCGGCGGCGAGGGTGGCCTCGTCGGGGGCCGCGCTGACATGCACCTTGAAGCGCGCAATCAGCCGCTCGCGCGCCTCCGGGACGACTTCAACCACGGAAAACGCGTCTGCCGCATAGCCCTTCGCAAGCAAACCGCCGATCAGCGCGCCCGCCATGTTGCCGCCGCCGAGAAAGGCGATCTTCATGCTGCCGCCCTGACGCTCGCGCGCTCGCCAAAGATGGCGGTGCCGATACGCACCATCGTCGAGCCCTCCGCCACAGCCGAGTCGAGATCCTGCGACATGCCCATTGAAAGGGTGTCCAGCGCCAGGCCGTCTTTTACCAGGCGCTCGAAGAGCTCGCGCACGGCGCGAAAGCGCGCGCGCTGGACCTGCGTGTCAGCGGTGGGCTCGGGGATTGCCATGAGTCCGCGCAGGCGCAGGTGAGGCAGGCCCGCAATTTCGCGGGCGAGTCCGGAGACCTCGGCGGGCGGCACGCCGCTCTTGGTCGCTTCTCCCGAAACATTTACCTGGATCAGCACGTTGAGCGGCGCAGCTGCGGATTGTTCCGCGCGGCCCTTGGAAAGGCGGCGCGCGATCTTCAGCCGGTC
>JBBQVP010000162.1:0-9842 GCA_038211455.1 Burkholderiales bacterium | reverse complement strand
AGACCTGGAGTGGGAAAACAACAGCGTCGGCAACCGCCTGCGGCCAGCGCTGGTGCGCCTGCAGGCGCTTGACGACGCAGCCTCGGCGAACCTGCTTGCCGACCTTCAGACGCTCAACCTGAACGACGAGCGCCCGCTATGGGAGATCCTCGGCCTGGCCATTCCCGTCGGAACCGCCTGGAAGCAACTTCGCGTCGGCGAACTGAAGACGCTGCTTGCACTGGCGGTCGGTGACGAGGATGCAATCCGCGAGGGCTGCGACTGGATCCATCATTACGGGCAGTTGGAACCCGCCCGGCGGCTGGTGTACCGCTGCATCGAAAGCCTGATGAACCTGGACGATACCGACGACTACCAGAATTCCCTCGACCTGCTCTACGGCAGGCATACGGTCCGACAGGCGCGCGCGCTGCTCGATCGGAGCGAAAAATTCTTCGGCCTCGATTCCCTCGGGGCCGACATGGAAGGCAGCGAAATGCATCGTTCGCTGCTGGAAGCCTACGACAAGCTGTTCGCGTAAACGGCCTAAATCCCGGGTTTGCGGGGTCGTTTCCTCGGCTTCTTGCCCAGTGCCAGCGCAGCAGCGCGCTTTTGCGCGGCAGTCAGCTGCTTCATGGCGTACTCGGCCTTCGACGCAGACGAGCGATCCGCGAAGGCAATGCTCGCCAACAGGCGCTTCGGTGGGTGCGAGCGGGTATAGCGGGCGCCGCGTCCGGCGGTGTGCGCCGCAACGCGCGCTTGCACATCCACCGTGATCCCGGTGTAGATGCTGCCGTCAATGCACTCAAGCAGGTAGAGATACCAGGCCATCAACCCTGCCTTTTAGCCAAGCCAGCGCGCCGAGTCCTGCGGCGTGGCCGGTCGAAAGGCTCGCAGTGATCAGATACCCCCCGGTGGGGGCCTCCCAGTCGAGCATCTCCCCCGCACAGAAGACGCCGGGCAGCGCGTTTGCCATCAGGCGCCAATCGAGCGCCTCGAACGGCACACCCCCCGCGCTGCTGATCGCCTCCGCGAGCGGTCGCGGGGCACCCAGCCGCACGGGCAGCGACTTGATGGCAGCCGCCAGCCGGGCCGGATCGGAAAACGCGTCAGCCGGGAGCAACTCGCGCAACAAGCCCATCTTGAGCCCCTTGAGTCCGGTGCGGCTCTGCAGATGCGAGGAGACAGAGCGTGCACCGCGCGGATGCGAGACTTCGCGCAGCACCCGCGCGGCATCGCGGTCCGGCAGCAGGTCCAACTGCACGGTGGCGGAACCGGTGGCCGCGATCTCCTCGCGCAGGCCGGCAGAAACCGCATACACCAGGCTGCCTTCGATACCGGTTTCGGTCACCACGAATTCGCCCTGCCGGCGAAACTCAGTCCCGTTGCGATTCAAAAAATGCAGGACCACGGACTTCAGCGGCTGGCCTGCGAAACGAGCTCGAAAATGTTCACTCCAGCCGGGCTCCACATCGAAGCCGCTGTTCGAAGGCTGCAGCGGGACCACGCAGACCCCGCGACCTACCAGCATTGGCACCCAGGACGCATCTGAACCCAGCTGCGGCCAGCTTCCCCCGCCGAGGGCGAGCACCATCGCGTGGGCCCGCACCCGCTTTTCCCCTCCGGGTGCCTCGAAGCGCAATCCGCCCTCAGTGTCCCAGCCGAGCCAGCGATGCCGCGGATGGAA
The DNA here is from genome assembly GCA_038211455.1 of Burkholderiales bacterium. Taxonomy (GTDB): domain Bacteria; phylum Pseudomonadota; class Gammaproteobacteria; order Burkholderiales; family SG8-39; genus SZAS-79. The sequence goes on along the minus strand of JBBQVP010000162.1, from coordinate 8,176 downwards.
GTGCACCCCCGCGCCGCGCAGACGGTGAAGCCAGGCGCGCAGCAGCGGCGCGGCCTTCATGCTTTCGGGAAACACCCGGCCGGAGGTGCCGGTAAAGACCTCGAAACCGAGACCCCGCACCCAGGCAACCAGTTCGCCGGGACCGAAGGCGCGCAGCAGCGTGGCGATCACGCTGCGCCGCTCGCCATAGCGAGAAACAAACGGCTCAAACGGCTCCGAATGGGTGAGGTTCAGCCCGCCCTTGCCGGCCAGCAGGAACTTGCGTCCTACCGAAGGCATGCGGTCGTAGATATCGACCCGCACCCCGCCGCGTGCGAGCACCTCCGCAGCCATGAGCCCGGCTGGCCCACCGCCGATCACCGCGACCGTCGCCGGGGGTTTTTCCATTTCAGGAAACTCAACTGACACAGAGCCCGCTCCCTGAGCGAACTCCGGTCATTGAAAGTTTAACTTTCCTGGCCGGACTTACTTCGGCGCCATGCGGATCGCGCCATCCAGGCGGACCGTCTCGCCGTTCAGCATTTCGTTCTCGATCATGTGCCGCGCGAGCGCCGCGTATTCCGGCGCGCGGCCCAGGCGAGGGGGGAACGGCACCATCTTGCCCAGCGCATCGCGCACTTCGGTGGGCATCCCCATCAGCATTGGGGTCTCGAAAATGCCAGGGGCGATGGTCAGCACCCGGATCCCGTCACGCGAAAGGTCCCGCGCGATCGGCAAAGTCATGCCGACAATGCCGCCCTTGGACGCCGAATAGGCGGCCTGCCCGATCTGGCCGTCGTAGGCCGCAACCGAGGCAGTATTGATGATCACGCCGCGCTCGCCCGAGGCGTTCGGCTTGCCCTTGGCCATGGTCTCGGCCGCGAGGCGGATCATGTTAAACGAGCCGATCAGGTTGATGGTCACGCAACGGGTGAACGAAGCCAGCGCGTGCGGGCCGTTCTTGCCGATGGTCTTCTCCGCGACCGCGATTCCGGCGCAGTTCACCAGCACCTGCAGCGCGCCGAATTCCTTGAGCGCGAGTTCGACCGCCGCCTTGCCATCGGCCTCCGAGGTCACGTCGGTCTTGATGTAGCGGGCGTTCGCACCGAGTTCCTTTACGTAGGCCGAACCGTCCTGCACGTCAGCAATCACGACTTTCGCCCCGTTGTCGATGGCCATACGCGCGGTGGCCGCGCCGAGGCCCGAGCCCCCGCCGGTAACGAGAAATACACTGTCCTTGAGTTGCATGAGAGGCTCCTTGGTGACGAGGGCGAGATGCTAAAGGCTCAGCCGCAGGCTCGCAACCGGTGCGGGCGCCCAGGCCGTTTGCAAATTTGCCCATCCCGGGCTCATAGTCGAGCCGGAGACCAAAATCAACGCACGAGGGAATGCCATTGGATTCAAACACGTTTCGCATCGAAGACGGCGGCATCTGGGCCGCCATCCATTCACCCTTTCGCCCGGACGGGTCACTCGACCTGGACGGAATACGGCACAACGTGTCGATCTACACCGAGGCCCTCGGCCTTCGCGGGGTCTTTTTCTGCGGCCTGATGGGCGAATACTGGTCGCTCACCCTCGACGAGAGGAAGCTGTTCGTCGAGACGCTTGCAGCTGCCGCGAAGGGGCGCCTCGGCATGGCGCCGAACTGCACCCACCATTCGCTCACCGAAACCGTCGAGCTGGTTCGCCATGCCAAGGCCTCGGGTTGCCACTATGCGACGCTGATGAACCCGCCGGTGGGGCCGCGCACCGATGAAGCGCTGCTCGAGTACTTCGAGACGGTGTGCGCTGCCAGTGACATCGACATCATGCTGTTCAACACGCCTGCGGGCGGTTACCTGCTGAACCCGCGCCTGCTTGCACGGCTGTGCGAGATACCGAACGTACGCGGCATCAAGGCCGCGGGCGACGACCACGACCGGGCGGAAGTTCGCGACTCCTGCGGACAGAAGGTGGTGGTCAGCGATCCGATGGAATCGCACTGGCTTGAGAACCTCACGGCTCACAGCCAGACACTGCTGTTCGCGGATCCCGAGCCTTATCTTTACCAGCACTCCGGAAACCGGCCGATCGCCGACTATTTCGCTCTGTTTCAGCAGGGCAAACTCGATGCCTGCCGCAGCGCTTATGCGCAGCTCGCGCCGCTGCGCGAGGTCTACGACCGCTGGATCATGGCACCGATGCGCACCAGCGGGCGCCCGCCCAGCGCTGCCCTGAAGGTCTGGGCTGCGGAGATGGGCCTCGCAGCGGGACCTACGCGTGCACCAGTCCGTGGACTCACAGCCGATGAGCGCGCCGCATTGCTCGACGATCTGCGCCGGGTGGGGCTGGCGGGCGCGTCTGCCGCGCACGCATGAGCCGGCGGGCGATTCTTCCTTGAGCGTGCCGGGGCGATAGACGATAATTTCGCGTTTCCCCTTCGTATAATTCCTACACTCCCCGCATGCCCGCCAACCGCCCCGCCCTGCGCTTCGGATTCGAATTCGAGGACCTGTATGACCGTGAGGCCCTTGCGCGCCTCGACGGCGTGTTTCTCGCGTTTGTACGCGAAGTCGATGCCGGCCTCGCCGATCGCCTGATTGCCGCGCGCAGCGACCCTGCAGACCTCGCTGCGAAGCCAGAGTCCGAACTGCTGATCGCGCTCGCCCCGCACCTCGAGGATTTCCTGTCGCGCCTGTTCGGCGTTGAAACCGAATTGCAGGCGCTCGCAGCGCAGCACCATGCGCTGGCGCCGCTGTATTCGGTCAAGCGCCTGTTCGTGCAGCGCCGCGCGGTCCACAAGGTCAAGCCCGAGGACGCCGCCGCAGTCGATGGCGACGCAACCGAACGCCAACTCGCCGCAGCGTTCGGTGCGCCCTTCAGCGAACTTGCGTTCGCGCAGAGCGTGACCGATTGGCAGAAAGACGAATCCGCCAACGCGGAGCGTCTCGAGTTGGCAGCGCGTTACGCCGCCTGGGCGACCACCACCCCCGCCGGAAAGGCGAAACACCGCGCCGGCGTGCTGTTCAAGGTGCCGACCAAGCTCGATTTCATGCGCCTGGTGCCGGTGCACACCGCGTCGGCGAACGGCTACCCGGAGCACACGCTGGCGGACGAGCACCTGCGCCAGCGCGCAGGATTCGCGCTCACCGACAAGGGCACCGACCTGACCGGCGCGCTCGACCAGGCCAACTACTGCATTTGGTGCCACGAGCAGGGCAAGGACTCGTGCTCCAAGGGCTTGCGCGAAAAGGCGCCTCCCGGAGGCTACAAGAAGTCAAGCTTTGGCGTGACACTGGCCGGCTGCCCGCTGACGGAAAAGATTTCCGAGTTCCAACTGCTGAAGAGCCGCGGCCAGCCGCTCGGAGCGCTGGCCATGATCTGCGTCGACAATCCGATGGTGGCGGCCACCGGACACCGCATCTGCAACGACTGCATGAAATCGTGCATCTACCAGAAGCAGGCGCCGGTCGACATCCCGCAGGCCGAAACGCGAACCCTGAAGGACGTGCTCCAACTGCCCTGGGGTTTCGAGATCTATTCGCTGCTCACGCGCTGGAACCCGCTCAATCTGGCTCGTCCCGTGCCCCGTCCGACATCCGGGCGCAAAGTGCTGGTGGTCGGCCTGGGGCCTGCCGGCTTCGCGGTCGCGCATCACCTGATGAACGACGGGCATGCCGTGATGGGCATCGACGGGCTGAAGATCGAGCCGCTGCCAGCGCACATGTCCGGGGTGGACCCGCGCGGAAAACGCATGCCGTTCCGGCCGGTGCGCGACGTGCAGGAACTCCACGAATCGCTCGACTCGCGGGTCATGGCCGGGTTTGGTGGTGTCGCCGAATACGGCATCACCGTGCGCTGGGACAAGAACTTCCTCAAGATGATCCGCCTGCTGCTAGAGCGGCGGCGCGAGTTCGCGATGTTCGGCGGGGTCCGCTTCGGCGGGACCGTGACGCTGGATGACGCATGGGCCATGGGATTCGACCATGTCGCGGTCTGCGTGGGCGCAGGCAAGCCCACCGTGCTCGACATCCCCAACGGGCTTGCGCGCGGCGTGCGCGCGGCGTCCGATTTCCTGATGGCACTGCAACTGACCGGCGCGGCCAAGCACGATTCACTGGCCAACATGCAGCTGCGCCTGCCGGTGATCGTGATCGGCGGCGGGCTCACTGCCATCGACACGGCCACCGAATCGCTTGCGTATTACGGCGTGCAAGTGGAAAAGTTCCTTTCCCGCTATGAAGTGCTAGCCGCCGAGATCGGCGAGGGCGCATTGCGCCAGTCCTGGGATGACCAGGAGCGCGAAATCGCGGAAGAATACCTCGCCCACGCGCGCGCGATCCGCGAAGAACGCGAGGCGGCCGGGCGCGAAGGCCGCGAGGCGCAGGTCATCGCCCTGCTCAAGCACTGGGGCGGCGTCACGGTCGCCTACCGCCGCCGCCTGATCGACAGCCCGTCGTATACGCTGAACCACGAGGAAGTCGAGAAGGCGCTCGAGGAGGGCATCGTCTTCGCGGAGGGGCTGACGCCCGCCGGGGTGGACGTCGACAACTACGGCGCCGCCAAGGGCATGCGCTTCATGGCCGAATCGGGCGAAGTCTGGCTGCCCGCGCACACCGTATTCGTCGCGGCGGGAACCCAGCCCAACACCGTGCTTGCGCGCGAGGACGCGCCGCACTTCCAGCTGGACGGGAAGTACTTTGCCGCGTGTGACGAACGCGGGGCGCCGGTCAAGCCCCAGCCCTCGATTTCCAAGCCCGACACCCCGGAGGTCCTGTTGTCGCGACAGCCCGACGGGCGTTTCGTCAGCTATTTCGGCGACGTGCACCCCTCGTACTTCGGCAACGTGGTCAAGGCCATGGGATCGGCCAAGCAGGGTTATCCGGTGGTCTCGCGCGTGCTGGCGGCCCGTCCACCCGCCGACGTTGCGAAACCCGCGGAGTTCTTCGCAAAGATGGCCGGCCGGCTCGTGGCGACCGTCGAGCGGGTCGAACGCCTGACCCCGAACATCGTCGAAGTGGTGATCCACGCCCCGCTGGCCGCGGAAAAGTTCCAACCCGGACAGTTTTACCGCCTGCAGAACTTCGAATCACTCGCCCCTGTCGCAACCGGCACGCGCATGCAGATGGAAGGGCTCGCGCTGACCGGCGCATGGGTGGACCGCGAAAAAGGGCTGGTATCCACGATCGTGCTCGAGATGGGCGGATCCTCCGACCTGTGCGCGATGCTGGAGAAGGACGAGCCCGTCATCCTCATGGGGCCCACGGGCACGCCGACCGAGATCGAGCCTGGTGAAACCGTCGTGCTCTGCGGCGGCGGCCTTGGCAATGCGGTACTGTTTTCCATCGGCCAGGCATTTCGCGCCGTCGGTTCGCGGGTGCTCTACTTCGCTGGTTACAAGAAGGCAGTGGACCGCTACAAGATCGAGGAGATCGAGCGTGCGGCCGACGTGGTGATCTGGTGCTGCGACGAGCAGAGCGGCTTCGCGCCGCGCCGGCCGCAGGACCATGCGTTCGTGGGCAACATCGTGCAGGCCATGGACGCCTACGCCAGTGGCAGGCTGGGATCTTGCACGTTGCGGCTGGAGGACGCCGACCGCCTGATCGCGATCGGGTCGGACCGGATGATGGCTGCGGTGGCGCGCGCGCGGCACGACGTGCTGAAACCCTACTTGAAGGACACCCACGTCGCGATCGGTTCGATCAACTCGCCGATGCAGTGCATGATGAAAGAGATCTGCGCGCAGTGCCTGCAGCCGCACCGCGATCCCGTGAGCGGCGAAACGAGCTGGGTGTTCTCCTGCTTCAACCAGGACCAGTTGCTCGACAGCGTCGATTTCGCGGCACTGAATGAACGACTTAAGCAGAACTCTCTGGCAGAGAAAATTACCGCGAAGTGGATACGGCACTGCATGGCGGAACTGAAAACGCAGCGCGCTTTCGTCTGAGTATCGTCCAGGTACGTTTGCGCCGGTGCCAGCGTGCGCATGCCGCGCGCTGCGCGCGACCCCGTTCAGCCGAACAGGCGCGTCAGCATCGAGGTGAGCTGGTCCAGTTCGAGCGGCTTCACCAGGTGCTCGTTCATTCCGGCGTTGAGGGACTTCTGACGATCCTCTTCAAATACATTGGCCGACAGAGCGACGATAGGCAGGACATCCATCGGGTGTTTTGTGCGGATGATACGCGTCGCTTCCAGCCCGCCCATCTCCGGCATGCGAACGTCCATCAGCACTAGGTCGAACGGTTGCGTGGCCTGTTCAACCATACGCACGGCTTCCAGGCCGTCGCGGGCGATCTCCACGCCGAACCCGAACTTCCCGAGGACCAGCCTGATCAACGCCGCGTTCACCTCGTCATCCTCGGCCACCAGCACCCGCTTGCCCGCATAGCGCCCAATTTCAATCCCGGTCCAGGCGCCGAGTGCGCGTGCTCCTGCCTTTGCAGGGCGCGCATGTACTTCCGTGACCGGCACAGATTTGCCGTTTACGACACTTGCGCTAGCCAGCGAAAGTACCAGGACGGCGTGGAACGTGCTCCCCGTACGTGGCGCACTATCCACCCCGATCGTCCCGCCCATCTGCTCCACGAGGGACTTTGCGATCGTGAGCCCAAGACCGTTGCCGCCGTGCCGCGAGCCCGCCGACGTACCGGCTCTGGCAAACGGCAGGAAGAGCCGCGCAACCTGCGCCTGATCCATCCCCACGCCCGTGTCTGCGACTGAGACGCCGATGTAGGCGCTCTCGCCGCTCTTGCGGTGCAGCTTGACCGTCAGCTTCACCATTCCGCTGTCGGTGAACTTGACCGCGTTGCCAAGAAGAATGTCCAGGACCTGCGCGATGCGCGCCGGATCACCAAGCAAGGGAGACGGAATGGCGCTGTCGAGGTCGCTTTTCACTTGCACCTGCGTGCCGGCGGTCAGGATCAGGCATTTGCGATAGGCGGCGGTACAGACTTCGGCAAGATCAAACGGCTCTGCGTCCAGTTCGATCTTGCCAGCCTCGATCCTTGACAGGTCCAGGATATCGTCGATTTTTCCCAGCATTATCCTGCCGGAATCGCGCACCCGATGCAGATACGCGCGCAGCTTGTCGTCTAACGTCTCATCCAGGGCCAGATCAGTGAAGCCCAGCATGGCGTGCATCGGCGTGCGCAACTCGTGGCCCATGTGCGCGAGAAACTCGCTGCGCGATTCGGCACCCGACGCGCCCAGCGCGGATGCTGGCGTCGCAAGCATTGCGCCACGCTGCTCGGTAAGATCCGTATAGGTCGCCACATACAGCGCGACCTCGCCGACATCCCCTCGCACGGCGGATATCCTCAGGTCGGCAAGGAACTCCACCTCGTCCTTGCGCTTGTTCCAGAGGTTTCCCTGCCATGCCCCGGAATCAGCGAGTTCCCGCCACATCTGCGTGAAGAACGCTGCGTCCTGCTTGTCTGATTTAAGCAGGCGCGGCGTACTGCCGAGCGCATCTTCCGGTGTGTAACCCGTCATCGCCGTGAACGCCCGGTTGATCCTTACGATCATTGCATTCGAATCTGCAATCAGCATCGCCGGGAGTGTTTCGAACGCGGCTTCCAAACCCTGCAGTTTGTCCTTTACGTTCTGCAGATGGTCGACCGCTCCCAGCAACGGGCGGAGCACGAAAAAATGAAATCCCGCAAAAGCCACGGCGAGAAACGCCAGCGCCTCCGGCATACCGGCGACCCAGAGAGGCTCTGCAGGCGCGCCCAGTGCGTGGTACAGCCTGACCGCCGCAGCTGATGCCGCGCCAGCGATCAATATCGCCAGACTGCGCTTTTCCACGGACTTGCGGCCGATCTTCTCGCTGGCAAGCGAAAGCTCCGCGTTCCTAGCGCTACCGGCCTTGGCGGCCGCCACGCAGAATCCATTCAGTTCCCGCCGGAACGCCTCGGACGCCTGGCGCAACGCCCCGCCGTGCAGCGCGGCAGCTGCCGCCTTGTTGCCCTGCTGCTGCACCACCAGGACGTTTCCGGCACAGGCATGAAACTGTGCATGCGCGTCGCGCAAGGCGCAGAACTCGGGCAGCCGGGCGTAGCGCAGCACTGCGCCGCCGTGGATCCATTTTCCCAGCGCGCAATGGAAATCGCTCGATACGTGTGCCGCACCCGGCAACTGCGCGTGCTTGCCGTCTATCAAGTCCCTGAGACGGTCGCCCTGTTCCAGATGACTCCTGAGGGCGCCGTCGACATCCATG
>JBBQVP010000161.1:0-9914 GCA_038211455.1 Burkholderiales bacterium | reverse complement strand
CGGTCCCGGCGGCGTGCTGGCCGGTCTCATGGGACGCATTCGGAAAGGAACGGACGTGCGGGCCGCCGATGGCGTGGAGGCGCTCGGGATGCTGGAACTCGAAAATGCGGACGACTGAGACCACTCGCGCGTCCGCGTTGTCAAAGTCGGGGACTCGCGCTAGGGTGGGGGATCGTGACTGACAAAAATTCCACCGCCAACCTCGTTGACCTCGGCTTCCTCGACGCCCGGATCAAGATGATCGACATCGCCGCCTTCCTCGACCGCGTGGAAAGGCACGGACAAGCCGATGACTACCGCGTGATGGCCCTCCGCGCCGCGCTGGGCGAGCTTTCCTCGGCCGCGCCGGACCGGGCACGCCGCGTCCTGGAGGCACTGAGCGACCGGAGCGAGGAGCCGATTCCGGCGGCGATAATCCAGGGGGCCTTCGGTGCTCCGCGGCCCGCTCATTCCTGACCTTTTCCGATCATGCGCTACATCGAGCCCCACGCCCACATGGTCAGCCGCGTGACCGACGACTACGCGGCCCTCGCCTTGGCGGGATGCCAGGCCATTTGCGAGCCCGCCTTCTGGGCTGGTTGCGCTTTTTCGCGCGCAGCCAGTTGGCCAGCTCGGTGAGGTACCACATCTCGCCCAGGTGGATGCCGTTCTTGAACAGGCAGTGCTCGTGCAGCGGCATCGCAGCGTGTGGACGCGGCGTGAAGAGACTCATTGGAATGATCTCCACCGCGTAGTTATCCGAGATCAGCACCGACAGCCCCGTGTCGGTGATCCATTGCAGGAGCTTCGCGTCGCGCCCGTCCAGCCCCGTGCCGGTGTTGTTGAGGAGTTTCGCGTCGGGCGCGCGGGCGAGTTCGAGGATCACATCGGCAAACCCGGTGTAGATGCACACCATGTCGCCCTTCTCGACCTCCACCCGGTCGGCTTCCAGCACGCGCATCAGGTCGTCGTAGCCGATGGGTTTGCGTTCGCGACCGTAATGGGCGTGCAGGTCGATCATCACGCCGCAGCCCTGCGCGCCATGCTCGGCAAGGTTCTGGATGCCAAGCGCGTCGGCCTTCGCACCTTCATAGCGCGCCCAGGGCTCAACGCCTTCCTTCCTCGGCGCGGGCTTGATGTGCTCCTTCGCGCGGAAACCGTTGTAGAACACGATCTCGGGGGTGCCGTCGCCGTCCGCGTCGAACAGGCTCCCCACGTGGGCAAAACTGTCCCACTGGGTTGAATACTGCAGCGTCAGCAGCACCACGTCGTCGCAGACGACGTCGGTGAGGTCCGGATTGTCATCCGCCATCGGGTAGCAGAAATTCTGCGCGCCGGCGTTCTTGCCACTGTCGCGCAGCGTCGCGAACTGGCGCGGCGGCAGGCGGCGCGGATTCAGCACGTTGCCGCCGGGGAAATCCAGCGGCAGGGACAGGCAGAAGGCGAGGCCCTCCTTCACCTGCGCCACCCCCTGCAGGATCTTCTCGCGCGTCACGTAGTTCATGCGCCCGCGCTGGTCGTCGGGACCGAATTCCCCCCAGTTCGAACCGGGGGGCCGTTGCTTCCAGCGTTGCGTCGCGGATTTGCCTTTCATCGCCTGCTCCTCAGAAATAGTGCCGGCCGATCCACTCGGCGACCAGTACCGGCTTGTCGCCGCCCTCGCGCTCGACCACGGTGCTGAACGTCACCTGCACGCCGCCGTCGATCTTCTCGTACGCGCCGAGCGAAAAACGCGCGCGAATCTTCGAACCCGAAGGCAGCGGCGCAGTGAACCGCACCCGGTTGAGCCCGTAGTTCACCCCCATCTTGCGGTCGTCGAACGAAAACGTGGTCTCGATCAGGTGCGAGAGCAGCGACAGGGTCAGGAACCCGTGCGCGATCGTGGTGCCGAACGGCCCCGCCTTCGCGCGCACCGGATCGATGTGTATCCACTGCGGATCATCGATCGCCTTGGCAAACAGGTCGATGCGCGCCTGGTCCACCGTGAGCCAGGGCGACACGCCGATCTCCTCGCCGATCCTTCCTTCCAGCTGGTCCAGCCGCAATGCCTGCAAGCTCATCTGCGCTCCCTTGTTGAAATGAATCGCCGGGTCTCCGCGTTGATGAGATCGGGCTTTCTTCCATAAGCCGGCGTCCGGCGTCCGTACCCGGTGGCCGGTGCGAAGTAGCGCTGCGATAGTAGTTCAGGCTGGCCTTGAGCGCATTCGCTCTTCAGTTCAGGCATTGCTGCACGCCTGCGGTCACCGCCGCCGCGATCGCCGCGCGCGCGCCAGGCTGCGTGATCCGCAGCTCCTCTTCGCGGTTCACCACCACGCCCGCTTCGAGCAACAGCGCCGGCATCGGCGCCGTCCTCGCGACGGCAAGGTGGTCGAAATAGTGCACGCCGTTCGCTTCGTCGGCAAACGGGCGCGACTCGCCCAGCACCGGATCAGCGTGGTAGCGCGACGGCGTGAACCCGGCGCGGCGCAGCGCCGCGCCGATCGCCGACGCGCAGGCCAAGCTCTTCGCGAGCTGCGGGTTCTCGCGCGACACGAAGAGCGAGAAGCCCGCGAACTTGTCCGCCACCGGCAGGTAGCGCTCGCGCACCGAGTCATGATGGATGGACACAAAGAGATCTGCGCCGCTCGCTTCGATCGTCCGTCCCACGAGGCTCGCGTGATCGCCGCGCTCGCCGATCATGCGCACGCGCAGGCCGCCGGCCTCGAGCGACTCGCGCACCTTCTGCGCGAGCGCGAGGTTGTACTCGAACTCGGGAATTCCGCTGGCGGAAATCACGCCGGGCTTTTCAAGATAATGCCCCACGTCGACTGCGACCAGCCGCGCGGCAGCCGCATCTGCGGCGAACACCGCGGCGCACAGTGACAGCGCAGGCAGCAGGCGCAGCAGGTGAAAGCCCGGGCGCACCTCAGAATTTCGAGAAGTCCGGCTTGCGCTTCTCGAAGAATGCGTTCATCGCTTCCTTCGCCTCGGCGGAGCCCAGCTGGGCGCGGAACTTCTCGCCTTCCGCGGCCATCGCCTCGCCCGTTGCCTGCGCATAGCGCGACTTCATCAACGCCTTGGTCATGCGCATCGACGAGGGCGGCAGGGCTGCCAGCGCTGCGGCCGCTTCCTGCGCATAGGCAAGCAACTCGCCGGAGGCCACGATCTCGGTGACGATCCCGGCTGCGAACGCCTTCTCCGCACCGAATGGCCTGCCGAGAAGCAGCATCTCCGCCGCGCGCTGATAACCCGCGATCATCGGCAGCAGAAAGCTCGAGGCCGCCTCCGGCACCAGGCCGAGCGGCACGAACGGCACCTGGAAACGCGCATTCGGCGCGGCGTACACCAGGTCGCAATGCAACAGCATCGTCGTGCCCACCCCGACCGCCGGGCCGCCGACCGCGGCCACGATCGGCTTTGAGGCTGTCGAAATCCCTCGCAGGAACTGGAACACCGGAGAGTTGTCGCCATGAGGCGGGCGCTCGAGGAAATCCTTGAGATCGTTTCCGGCGGTGAAGCAATCCGGCTTGCCGTGGATCAGGATCGCGCGCACCAGCGGGTCGGCGTCCGCCGCGGCCAGCGCGTCGGCGAGCGCCTGGTACATGTCCGCGGTCAGCGCGTTCTTCTTGTCGGCGCGGTCGATCTCGATGCGCGCGACGCGGTCTTTGGTTTCGGTGAGGATGTGGGTCATGACTCATTCTTTATGTTGCCAGCTACTGCGCCCGAGTTGGGCTCGGTGCCAAATTTTTTTAATTTCCAGGTCTCCCAAATTCGGCTCGGTGCCGAATTGGAACTTTCAGGTCTCCCGACTTTGTGTAGTCAGGGCATGGAACCGCTGCTAGCGCGCGCTCGCCCTGCCCATGCCCTGACTACACAAAGTCGGGAGATTGTATAAAGGCGGCAACCGCTCGGTGCCTGCGGTTGCGGCAACCCCAATCTATACCTTCGGAAACGCGTAATCCTTCATCTCCTTCCTAAGCGTGAGCTTGGAGAGCTTTCCGGTCGCGGTATGCGGCAGTTGCTCGACGAACACCACGTCGTCCGGCATCCACCATTTGGCGATCTTGCCATCGTAGAACTTGAGGAGTTCTTCCTTCGTCACGGTGGCGCCCGGCTTCTTTATCGCGACCACGATCGGGCGCTCGTCCCATTTCGGATGCGCGATGCCGATGACCGCGGCCTCGACGATGCCCGGGTGCGCGACAGCGATGTTCTCCAGGTCGATCGAGCTGATCCATTCGCCGCCTGATTTGATGACGTCCTTCGAGCGATCGGTGATCTGCATGTACCCGTCCGGGTCGATGGTGGCGACATCCCCGGTCGGGAACCAGCCATCCTTGAGCGGGTCGCCGCCCTCGTTCTTGAAGTACGAACTGGTGACCCACGGCCCCTTGACGAGCAGGTCGCCGAAGGCTTTGCCGTCATTCGGCAGTTCCTTGCCATCGGTGTCGACGATCTTCATGTCGACACCGAAGATCACGCGCCCCTGCTTCGCCTGCACCGCGTAGCGTTCCTCCTTGCCGGCCTTGGTGTGCTTGCCCTTGAAGGTGGCGACGGTACCGAGCGGGCTCATCTCCGTCATGCCCCAGGCATGCAGGACCTTGACGCCGAAATCTTCCTGGAAGCTGCGGATCATCGCCGGTGGGCAGGCCGAGCCGCCGATCACGGTCGACTTGAGGGTGGAGAACTTGAGTTTGTTTTCCTTCATGTAGTTGAGCAGCCCCAGCCACACGGTGGGCACGCCCGCGCTCATGGTCACGCCTTCGCGCTCGAACATTTCGTGCAGGCTCTTGCCATCGAGGTGCTGGCCGGGGAACACAAGCTTGGCGCCGGTCAGCGCGCAGCTGTAGGGCAGGCCCCAGGCGTTGACGTGGAACATCGGCACCACCGGCAGGATCACGTCCGCCGCAGAAAGGTCGAGCGCATCGGGCAGCGCGGCCGCATAGGCGTGCAGCATGGTGCTGCGATGGCTGTAGAGCACGCCCTTGGGGTTGCCGGTCGTGCCCGAGGTGTAGCACAGGCACGAGGCGGTCTTTTCGTCAAAGCTCGGCCATTCCAGCTGGTCGTCCTCGGCCTCGACCAGTTCCTCGTAGCAGAGCAGGTTCGCCAGTCCCGACGCAGCGGCTGACTTTGGCATGTGCGCTCGGTCGGTCATGACCACGAAATGCTTCACCGACTTCAGGCTCGCCGCGACCTTTTCGACCAGCGGCAGGAAGGTCAGGTCGACGAACAGGACCTTGTCCTCGGCATGGTTGGCAATGTAGACAACCTGCTCGGGGAACAGGCGCGGGTTGATCGTGTGGATCACCGCGCCGGAGCCCGCGACCGCGTAATAGATCTCGAAATGCCGGTAGCCGTTCCACGCCAGCGTCGCCACCCGGTCGTTCATCTTCACGCCGAGTTTGCCCAGCGCCTTGGCCAGGCGCCTGGAGCGGGCGTGCGCCTCGCGGTAGGTATAGCGGTGGAAATCCCCCCCGGGGAAGTTACCCTCGACGCGCTTGGATACCATTTCGGTATCGCCGTGGTGGCGGTCGGCGTGGCGGATCAGGTCGCTGATCAGCAACGGCATTTCCATCATCAGGCCGTTCATACTTTCTCCTAAGGGATATTTTGTGTGCTTTTTGGAAGGGGAAGTATAGCCTGCGCGAATGCGGGCACCGGCCCGCGCCACTGTCAAACCCAGCCGTCGAACCTCGCAGTCGCTCCCGCAGTCGAACCTCGCGGCGCTTTGGATTCGGAGCGGGTAAAATTCCCCCTTCCACCCCGGAGTCCCAATATATGAGCGACGCAACGACCTATTCCGTACGCGACGGCATCGCCGTCATCACGATGAACAATCCTCCCGTGAACGGCCTGGGTAGCGTGCTGCGCCCGGGCATCGTCGAGGGCATCAACAAGGCCGCCGCCGACCCTGCGGTCAAGGCGCTGGTGATCATCGGTTCGGCAAAGGCATTTTCAGGCGGCGCCGACATCCGCGAATTCAACACCCCCAAGTCCTCGATGTCCCCGACACTGCCCGAGATCAACGACGTGCAGGACGCCTTCCCGAAACCCATGGTCGCCGCGATTGGCGGCTTCGCGCTGGGCGGCGGGCTAGAGCTGGCGCTGGGCTGTCACTATCGTGTTGCACTGCCAAAAACCCTGCTGGGGCTCCCTGAAGTGAAGCTCGGGATCCTGCCCGGGTCCGGGGGCACGCAGCGCCTGCCGCGCGTGGTCGGCGCGGCCGAAGCCCTCAAGATGATGACCACGGGCAACCCGGTGCCGGCAGAGAAGGGCCTGCCGCTGGGCCTGGTCGACGAAGTCGTGCAGGGCGACCTGCTCGAGGGCGCGCTGGCGTTTGCGAAGAAGCTGGTGGCCGAGGGCAAGGGCCCGCGCCGCATCCGCGACCAGAAGGTCAAGCTGGACGGCGACCCGAAGGCGTTCTTCGAAGCGGCGAAGGCCGAAATCACGAAGGCATCGCGCGGCTTCCCCGCGCCGCTGGAAATCCTCGGCTGCGTCGAGGCCGCCGTGAACCTGCCGTTCGACGAAGGCCGCAAGGAAGAGCGCCACCGCTTTTCCATCCTGGTCGAGGGCAACGAGTCCAAGGCGCTGCGCCATATGTTCTTTGCTGAGCGCCAGACCACCAAGATCCCCGACGTGCCGGAAGACACACCCAAACGCAAGATCGATACGGCCGCCGTGATCGGCGCCGGCACCATGGGTGGCGGCATCACCATGAGCCTGGTCAACGTCGGCATCCCGGTCACGATCATCGAGATGAAGCAGGAAGCCCTTGACCGAGGCATTGCGACAATCAAGAAGAACTACGCCAGCACCGTGTCGAAGGGGCGCCTCAAGCAGGAGGAAATGGACAAGCGCATGGCGCTGATCACACCCGCGCTCGAGCTTGCCGCCGGCAAGGATGCCGACATCGTGATCGAGGCGGTGTTCGAGCGCATGGACGTGAAGCAGGAGATCTTCAAGAAGCTGGATGCCGTGATGAAGCCCGGCGCGATCCTCGCCTCCAACACGTCCACGCTCGACGTGGACGCGATCGCCGCAGTGACCAAGCGCCCGCAGGACGTGATCGGCACGCACTTCTTCTCACCCGCCAACGTGATGCGCCTGCTCGAAGTCGTGCGCGGCAAGGCCACGGCCAAGGACGTGCTCGCCACGACCATGGCGCTGGGCAAGAAGATCAAGAAAGTGCCGGTGGTTTCGGGCGTGTGCGACGGCTTCATCGGCAACCGCATGATCGAGAAGTACGGCCAGCAGTCGCTGTTCCTGATCGACGAGGGCTGCAGCCCGCAGCAGGTCGACGCCGCCGCGCAGAAGTGGGGCCTCGCGATGGGGCCGCTGGCGATGGGCGACATGGCGGGCCTCGACATCGGCTGGGAAATCCGCAAGCGCCGCTACGTCGAACGCCCGAACTTCCTGTATTCGAAAGTCGGCGACAAGATCGCCGAGCTCGGCCGCTACGGCCAGAAGACCAGTAAGGGCTGGTACCTCTACGAAGCGGGCAGCCGGAAACCGGTGCCCGACCCCGCAGTCGACAAGATCATCGCCGACTACCGCACGGCCAGCGGCATCAAGACGCGGCAGATCTCGGATGCCGAGATCGTCGAGCGACTGATCTACGCGCTGGTCAACGAGGCGGCCTATATCCTTGAAGAAGGCATCGCGCTCAGGGCTTCCGACATCGACATGGTCTACCTGACCGGCTACGGCTTCCCGGCCTACCGCGGCGGACCGATGTTCTACGCGGACACCGTCGGCCTTCCCAAGGTGCTCGCAGCGATCGAAGGATTCCAGAAAGGCTATATGGGCGAAGTGTGGAAACCCGCGCCGCTGCTCGTCAAACTCGCGAAAGAAGGCAGGAGGTTCAACGCATGAAAACCTTACAAAAACTGATCCCGCTGGCACTTGCCCTGAGTGCAGCCGCCTGCAGCACGCAACAGCCGGTCCAGACGCCGGCAAATTCGTGGGTGGACTACCGTCCGTGGCCCGGCCGCCTGGGTGCGACCTTTCCCGCCGAACCGCAGCAAAGCCGTAGAGAAGACAGGACGCCCGACGGCGGCGCGATTGTCACCAACCTGCAGGAGGTCGAAATCGGTGGCCGGTACTACGGGACCTCCTGGACCAAGCTGGCGACAACGCCGACACAGGACGAAGCGCGTGCGCAGGTACTCGACTCGGTTGTGGGGGGCGCGCAAAAAAGCATCGCAGGCGCAGCACTGGTGGAACGACAGAAGGTCGTGCGCGATTCGATTGAAGGGCGCGCATTCACACTCGCGCTGCCCTCGGGACAGCGACTGCGGCAACAGGCCTACATCGTTCGCGACGAAATCGTGCGGCAAACCTTCAGCGGCCCGGCCGGCAGCGAATCCGATGCAGAGGCGGAACGATTTTTCGGATCCCTGAAACTGTTCCCCGATTTCCTGCACTGAGTTTTTACGCCGACACGGCACAAGAATCCACCCGAGGAGACAATCATGACCGAAGCCGTCATCGTATCGACCGCAAGAACGCCGCTATGCAAGTCCTGGCGCGGCGCACTCAACATGACCCATGGCGCCACCATGGGCGGCCACGTGGTCAAGGCCGCCCTGGAGCGCGCGAAGCTCGATGCGGCCGAAGTCGAGGACGTGATCATGGGCTGCGCCACCCCCGAGGGGGCGACGGGCGGCAACATCGCGCGCCAGATCGCGCTGCGCGCCGGGATGCCGGTGACGGTGTCGGGCATGACAGTCAACCGCTTCTGCTCCTCGGGCCTGCAGACCATCGCACTGGCCGCGCAGCGCATCATCGCCGGCGAAGCGGACATCTACGTCGCGGGCGGTGTGGAGTCGATCTCCTGCGTGCAGAACGAGGCCAACAAGCACATGGGCAAGGACCCGTGGCTTGCCGAGCATAAGCCCACGATCTACTGGAACATGCTGCAGACCGCCGAACAGGTGGCCAAGCGCTACAACATCGGCCGCGAGCCGATGGACCGTTACGGCGTCGACAGCCAGAACAAGGCCGCCAAGGCGCGCGCCGAGGGCAAGTTCAAGGACGAGATCGCTCCGATCACGACCACGATGAAGATCATCGACAAGAACACCAACGTCGAGTCGACCCGTGAAGTGACGGTAGCCGACGACGAGGGCATCCGCCCGGACACA
The DNA here is from genome assembly GCA_038211455.1 of Burkholderiales bacterium. GTDB lineage: Bacteria > Pseudomonadota > Gammaproteobacteria > Burkholderiales > SG8-39 > SZAS-79. The sequence continues at coordinate 813 of JBBQVP010000161.1, read as the reverse complement.
ACCTACGAGGGCGTGTCCTCGATCAAGCCGGTGTTTGAGAACGGCGTGATCTCCGCCGGCAACGCGAGCCAGTTCTCCGACGGCGCCTCGGCAGCGGTGGTCATGAACGCCAAGGTCGCGGCGGCCAAGGGCTTGAAGCCCCTGGGCATCTTCCGCGGCTTCGCGGTCGCGGGCCTGGAGCCCGACGAAATGGGCATCGGCCCGGTCTACGCGATCCCCAAGCTCCTGGCGCGCGCCGGCAAGAAAGTCTCCGACATCGACCTCTGGGAACTCAATGAAGCGTTCGCCGTGCAGGTAATCTATTGCCGCGACAAGCTCGGCATCCCCAACGAGCGGCTTAACGTGAACGGCGGCGCGATCGCCGTCGGCCACCCGTACGGCGTGTCCGGTGCGCGGCTGGTGGGCCATGCGCTGATCGAAGGCAAGCGGCGTGGCGCCAAGCTCGTGGTCGTGACCATGTGCATCGGCGGCGGGATGGGGGCGGCGGGGCTGTTCGAAGTCGCCTGAGCGCGGGCAGCAGGCAGGAAAAAGGCGCGCCGCGGTGCGCTTTTTTTCATTCAATTCTGAAAGATTTTTTTTCGCACAGCAAGACTGCAAGCGATCTACAGGGTAGTTTCTGTATCGATGCCAGTACAGAAACTGGGCTGCTGGCCGTTCTACGTGGCGGGTCGCAGCCGCTGCCCGAGCGCGACGCCCCCGAGCACCAGCGCCCCGGCGACGATCCCGATCGCCGCATCCGCAAAGAGCGGCAACAGGGCACCGGCCAGTCCGCCCACGCCGCCCGCCGCGTGCTCGATCAGGTGGTGCAATGGC
>JBBQVP010000160.1:0-9978 GCA_038211455.1 Burkholderiales bacterium | reverse complement strand
GACCGGGTCACGCCGCGAAAAATCGGCGCGCTCGTGCTGGGGATGTCCGGCATGGCGCTGCTGGTCGGCGAGGATTTCGCGAAACTGGGCGGCGCGCCGCTGGGAACGCTGCTCGTCCTCGGCGCGGCGTTTGCCTGGGCGGTCGGCGTGGTGTTGCAGAAGCGCTGGCCCCTGGGGCTGAAGATGGGCACGTTCACCGCCTGGTCGGTCCTGCTCGGCGGCGTGCCGATCTTCATCGGCACGCCGCTGTTTGAAGGACTGGCCTGGAAACCGGTCAGCGGCATGGCGCTGCTCTCGGTGGCCTATACCGTGGTGGTCTCGTTTGCGTTTGCCTACTGGGCCTGGTTCAAGATCGCCTCGGCCGTGTCGGTCACGGTGTCCTCGATCAGCGTGCTTTCGGTGCCGATCTTCGGCGTGCTCTGCGGGGTGGTGTTCCTCGGCGAGCGCCCGAGCCTGCAGGAATTTGCGGCGCTGCTGTTTGTCGTGCTGGCGGTGCTCGCGGTCAACCTGCCGGAGAGGAAACCGCGCTAGTCCGCGCGCGTGGCAGCCGGGCGATGTCCCAGTGCGCGATCCCCCACGCCAGCAGTTCTGCCGCAGGCGCGCCCGCCAATGATGCCGGAGGCGCATGCCCGAGAAAGGCGAGTGCCGGCGCAAGCGCGCGCGCGTCCGCCGGTGCGGCACCGGTCTGCTTGGAGAGTTTTTCGCCGCGTGAATTGGTCGCGACCGGAAGGTGCAGGTAGCGCGGTTCGGGCAGCCCGAGCAGCCGCTGAAGGTGGATCTGCCGCGCGGTCGAATCGATCAGGTCCGTGCCGCGCACGATGTCGGTCACGCCCTGTTCGGCGTCGTCGACTACGACCGCGAGCTGGTAGGCAAAGAACCCGTCCGCGCGCAGCAGCACGAAGTCGCCGACTCCGCGCTCGAGCGATTGCACGATGCGACCTTGCAGCCGGTCTGTGAATTCCACGGGCACATTGTTCGTGTGCACACGCATCGCGCGCGCGCTCCGGCCTGGGGCAAGGCCGTGCCGGCAGGTGCCGGGATAGATTCGCGCGCCGTCCGGGGCCGAGCCGATCCCTGCGGCATCGGCTGCCGCGGCAATTTCGCTGCGGCTGCAGCCGCAGGGGTAGGCCTGATGCGCCGCGACCAGGCGCTCAAGCGCCGCGTTGTAGCGTGCCGTGCGCCGGCTCTGGAATTCGACCCGGCCATCCCACGCGAGCCCGCAGGCCTCGAGCGTGGCGAGGATTGCGTCCGCCGCGCCGGGCTGGGTCCGCGCCTCGTCGACATCCTCGATGCGCACGAGCCAGCGCCCGCCCTGCGCGCGCGCATCGAGAAAACTGCCGAGCGCGGCGACCAGCGAGCCGAAGTGCAGCGGGCCGGTGGGCGAGGGCGCGAAGCGTCCGACGGTGGTGCGCATTGAGGTTTTCTCGAGGTCGGCGGGAGAGGTCCGAAGAGGTAACATTATGCTTTCCAAACAGGAGCCCGCATGGCCACCGTCGAACTCACCAAGGATAATTTCGAGCAGGTCGTCACCGGCAGTCCGATGGTGATCGTCGATTTCTGGGCGCCGTGGTGCGGGCCGTGCAGGGGATTCGCGCCGATATTCGAGGAGGCCTCCGACACGCACGAGGACATCGTGTTCGCGAAAGTGAATACCGAGGACGAGCAGGAAATCGCTGCCGCATTCAACATCCGCTCGATCCCCACGTTGATGGTGTTTCGCGAAAACGTGATCCTCTATTCGCAGGCCGGCGCGCTGCCGGCGGGTGAGTTCGGCGAGCTGATCGGCAAGGCGAAGGAGGTCGACATGGTCCAGGAGAAGAAGGAAATCGCCGAGCGCGGCGACGCGGCGAACGACTAGGCTACAGGAGAACGGCATGCTGGAAGTACGCAAGGGTAGTGAACGCGGTTACGCAGACCACGGTTGGCTGCGCTCTTTCCATACGTTTTCGTTCGCCGGATACCAGGACCCCGAGCACATGGGGTTCGGCGCGCTGCGCGTGATCAACGAGGACCGGATCAATCCGGGGCAGGGTTTCGGCACGCACGGGCACCGCGACATGGAAATCATCAGCTACGTGCTCGAAGGGGCGTTGGCGCACAAGGACTCGATGGGCAACGGTTCCTCCATTGTTCCGGGGGATGTGCAACGCATGAGCGCGGGCCGCGGCGTGCAGCACAGCGAGTTCAACCACGCCAAGTCGGTCACGCATTTCCTGCAGATCTGGATCGAACCGTCGGTGCACGGCATCGAGCCGGGTTACGAGCAGAAGCATTTCGACGCGGCGGCGAAGCGCGGAAAGCTGCGGTTGATCGCCTCTGCGGACGCGCGCGAAGGCTCGGTGAAGATCCATCAGGATGCCAGTCTGTACGCGGCGCTGATCGATGGCGCGGAAAAAGCGACGCATGCGCTCGCCGCGGGCCGGCGGGCGTACCTGCACGTCGCGCGCGGGAAACTGACGGTGAACGGTACGCCACTCGAGGCGGGGGACGCGCTGAAGGTTTCTGGCGTGTCGGACATCGTTCTGGAGAAGGGTGCTGACGCCGAAGTACTGCTGTTCGACCTGGTCTGAGGCGTGTTCGGAATCAAATTCGCAATGACATTCACGCTGAAAACGGCAATCCACAGGGTGATCTCCCGACCGGGCGTGACGGGAGACTGCAAATGAACGCGCGGGTCATCGATGCGCAGTGGGCGCAGGTGACCGACACGCTGCGCGTGCGCCGCGCACTGCCGGATGCCGGGCTGGAATCGGTCGGGCCCTGGGTGTTCCTCGACCATTTCGGGCCCCTCGCAATTCCTTCCGGCGACCGCGGCACGCCGCCGCACCCGCACGCGGGCATTGAGACGGTGACCTATCTTTTCGATGGTGGCATGCACCACCGCGATTCCGCGGGCCACGCGGGCGTGGTTGCGGGCGGCGGCGTGCAATGGATGACGGCCGGGCGCGGCATCGTGCACGCCGAGCGTCCCTCGCCGGGTGGACTGCACGGGGTGCAACTGTGGACCAGCCTGCCGCGCGCGGAAAAGCGTCGCGAACCGCGTTATCAGCACTTTGCCGCCGACGCATTGCCTACGTTCGAGCGCGATGGCGCCGTGGTGCGCGTCATCGGCGGCCGGCTGGGCGATGTGTCGAGTCCCGCGCAGACGGTGTCGCCGACGCTGCTTGCGCACGTCGCATTTCGCCCGGCCGCCGGGTTCTCCCTGGAACTGCCGGAGGATTTCGAGGCTGCCGTCTACGTTGCGCGCGGCAACGCGCGGGTGAACGGCTTGTCGGTGGAAACCGGGCAGCTCGTTGCGCTTGCGCGCGGCGACACGCAGTTGCACCTGGAGGCACAGGACGCCGACCTGCTGGTGCTGGGCGGGGCACCGGCCGAGCGGCCGCTGATTTTCCACGGGCCGTTCGTGCTCGATTCGGTCGAGGCGGTGCGCCAGGCCGAGCGCGACTACCACGAGGGGCGGATGGGCTTACTCCAGGCGCAGGCTTGAGAGCGCCCGCGCCTTGCGCCGATAGCTGCTCGCGATGGCGCCGATTGATTCATTTTGACCATTTTGCCGCCTGCCTTGGGTAGACTGGATCAGTCATCAAGAACAAGGAGTACGCAATGGCAAAGGCGAAGATGGATACCGGTATCAGCGAAAAGGAGCGCGCGAAGATCGCGGAAGGATTGTCGCGCCTGCTGGCAGACAGCTACACGGTGTATTTGAAAACGCACAATTTCCACTGGAACGTCGAAGGCCCGATGTTCCAGACGCTGCATATCCTGTTCATGCAGCAGTACACCGAGACCTGGAACGCAATCGACCTGATCGCCGAGCGGATACGCTCGCTCGGGCACTATGCTCCCGGCACCTACAAGCAGTACCAGAAGCTCGCGTCGATCAAGGAAACCGAGGGCAACCCGAAGGCGACCCGGATGATCGAGCTTCTGATCGAAGGACAGGAGGCGATCGTGCGCACGGCGCGCTCGGTGATCCCGGTGGCCGACAAGGCAAGCGACGAGCCGACCCTCGACTTGCTCACCCAGCGCATGCAGGTGCACGAGAAGAACGCCTGGATGCTGCGCTCCCTGCTGCAAAAGCAGTAGGCCTGGCCGCATGCGCGGCAACCGGACGGGGAGCGGCGGCACGCGGACCGAGAACGACAGCTTCGGGGCAATCGAGGTCCCGGCAGAACGGCTCTGGGGAGCGCAGACCGAGCGCAGCCTGCATTACTTCCGCATTTCCTCGGAGCGCATGCCGCTCGAGGTGATACGCGCGCTGGCGCTGCTGAAGCATGCAGCCGCCGGTACCAACGCCGCGCTCGGCCTGCTCGAGCAGCGCAAGGCAGACGCGATCCAGTCGGCCGCCGATGAAGTGCTTGGCGGGCGGCACGACGCCGAGTTTCCGCTGTCGGTCTGGCAGACGGGTTCGGGCACGCAGAGCAACATGAACGTGAACGAAGTGCTGGCCAATCGCGCGTCCGAGTTGCTCGGCGGCGAGCGCGGCACGCGCCGCCTGGTGCATCCGAACGACGAGGTGAACCTGGGGCAGTCCTCGAACGATGCGTTCCCCACCGCCATGCACGTGGCGGCGGTACAGGCGATCGAACAGGGCCTGCTGCCTTCACTTGACCGGTTGCGCGCCACGCTTGCCGAAAAGGCACTGGCGTTTGCCGGCATCGTAAAAATCGGCCGCACGCATCTGCAGGATGCGACACCGCTGACGCTGGGGCAGGAGTTTTCCGGCTATGTGGCGCAACTTGACGCCGCCGCGCGCGCAGTGCGCGCCAGCCTGCCCGGACTCTGCGAGCTGGCTGCGGGCGGGACGGCGGTGGGGACGGGGCTCAATACCCCCCCGGACTTTGGCAGGCGGGTGGCCGCGGAAATCGCGCGCCACACCGGCGCGCGTTTTGTCAGCGCGCCGAACAAGTTCGCGGCGCTCGCCGGGCACGAGGCGCTGCTCTTTTCCCACGGCGCCCTCAAGACGCTCGCTGCGGCCCTGTTCAAGATCGCCAATGACGTGCGCTGGCTCGCCTCCGGACCACGCTCCGGGCTGGGGGAAATCTCGATCCCGGAAAACGAGCCGGGCAGCTCGATCATGCCCGGCAAGGTGAATCCTACGCAGTGCGAAGCCCTGACCATGCTCTGCCTGCAGGTGATGGGAAACGATGTCGCGATTGCGATGGGCGCTGCGTCGGGGAATTTCGAACTCAATGTCTACAAGCCGCTGCTGATCCACAATTTCCTGCAGAGTGTCCGGCTGCTGACCGACGGCATGGCGAGCTTCGAGGCGCACTGCGCGCGCGGCATCCGTGCCAACGAGGCGCGGATAGCAGAACTGGTGGGCAACTCGCTGATGCTGGTGACTGCGCTCACGCCGCACATCGGCTACGATCGCGCGGCGCAGATTGCAAAGCACGCGCATGCCGGCGGGGTCACGCTGCGCGCAGCTGCGCTCGAACTCGGATTCGTCAGTGCGGAGGCTTTCGACCGCCTGGTGCGCGCCGAGGGCATGACCGGGCCGGCCGAACCCTGAGGCGGCGCATTGCCCCGCAGGCGGACTGTTAAACTGCGCGCCTCATGTCCATCGTCATCCTCATTTCCGGTCGTGGCAGCAACATGCAGGCGATCCTCGACGCCGGCTTGCCGGTGGAGGCGGTGATCAGCAACCGGCCGGATGCGGCGGGCCTCGCGATTGCGGCCGGACGCGGCGTGAAGACGGCCGTGGTGGAGCACAAGAGCTACGGCAACCGCGAGGGGTTCGACGCTGCGCTCGCCGCGGAAATCGCCAGGCATGCGCCAGAAGCGATCGCGCTGGCGGGTTTCATGCGCATACTGACGCCGCGATTCGTCACCCGCTTTGCAGACCGGCTGCTGAACATCCATCCTTCGCTGCTGCCGGCGTTCACCGGCCTCGACACGCACGAGCGCGCGCTTGCCGCGGGGGTCAAGCTGCATGGTTGCACGGTGCATTTCGTCACCCCTGAGCTGGACCACGGCCCGATCGTCGCGCAGGCGGCGGTACCGGTCCTGCAGGCTGACACGGCCGATTCGCTGGCGGCGCGGGTATTGCGCCAGGAGCACCTGCTTTACCCGCGCGCGCTGCGCTGGTTGCTTGAAGGCAGGCTGGTGGTCGACAACGGCATCGTTCGAATAGGGGAAGAGAATGCGCAACAGCTTGTATTTTCTGATCAGCCTTAGCCTGTCGGCGGCCATCGCGGGCACTGCCGCCGCGGCGCCCGCGCATCGCGTGGAAATCGCCTACGAGCTCAGTCGCAACGGAACCGCAATTGCTGAAAGCGTCGAGCGGCTGGAGCACGACGCAAAGGAGTACAGCATTTCCTCGCAGACAAAAGGCAAGGGGCTTCTTGCGCTGCGCGGCGATGCGACGCGCACCAGCCGGGGCGCGATCGCGGCCGGCGGGCTGCAACCGGCTGAATTCGAGGACAAACGGAGCGGCCGCGATACGGTGCGGGCGAAGTTCGACTGGGGCGCGCACACGCTCGTGCTGCAAGGCAAGGACGGCGCCACCGAAAAAAAGCCGCTGCCGGCCGATGCGCAGGACCGGCTGTCCTTCCAGTACAGCTTTGCGTTCCATCCGCCAGGCAAGGGCCCCGTCGCCTTCAGCGTGACCGATGGCAAGGGCGTTTCAACTTCCGTGTACGAGGTGGTGGGCCGCGAGACGCTTAAGACTCCGGCGGGGGAGTTCGAAACGTTGAAGCTCGCAAGGCGCAAGAACAATCCGGACGAACGAAGCAGCGAGCTCTGGCTTGCCGTCAAGCAGAACTTCCTGCTGGTGCGCGTCCTGGTGGTCGAAAAGAACGGCACGCGCATCGACCAGGTTGCGACGCGGATCGTGGCGCAGTGAACTTCCCCGAGGTGAACGCCCCCGCGGTGAATGATCCATGGAAGCCGATCCGGTGAAGCCCACCAAGGCGCTGATCGCACACGCATCGGAAGTGCTGTCGGAGGCGCTGCGGCTTTCCGGGCCCGCCGACCAGGCGGTCTCGCGGCATTTCCGCAGTCACCGTGAACTTGGCCAGCAGGATCGCGCGTTCGTCGCCGAGACGGTGTTCGCCGCCCTGCGCCGGCGCCGGTCACTCGCGGCTGCTGCGGAGTCGGAGTCGCCCTATTCACTCGTGCTGGCGGTGCTCGTGCGGATACACGGCCTGTCGGTGCGCAGCGTCGCTGACGTGGTGCGTGCCAAGGACCTGCCGCTGCTCGAGCGGGTCCGGGCGGCCCGGGCCGAAGCGCAGCCGTCCGCCGTGCAGGCGGACCTCCCGGACTGGTTGTGGGACAGGCTCGTCGCGCAGTTCGGTGAGGAAGAGGCGCGTGCGCTCGCCGAGGGCATGCTCGCTGCGGCGCCGATGGACCTGCGCGCAAACGCACTGCGCGGACCGCGTGACGATGCCATTGCGAAGTTGCGTGCCGCGGGCCAGGCGTGCGAGCCCACCCCGTTTTCGCCTGCGGGCATACGCCTGGCAGATAAGCCGGCGATCAACCGGCATCCACTGTACCTGGACGGGAGCATCGAGGTGCAGGACGAGGGCAGCCAGTTGCTGGTCGCTATCGTTGCACCGCGCCGGGGCGAGATGGTGGTCGATTTCTGCGCGGGCGGCGGCGGCAAGACCCTCGCGCTGGGGGCGGCCATGCGCAACACCGGGCGGCTGTACGCGTTCGACGTTTCCGCGCGCAGGCTGGCCGGGCTGGACCCGCGCCTTGCGCGCTCGGGGCTGTCGAACGTGCACCCGGTTGCCATCGCCACCGAGAACGACCTGCGCGTGAAGCGCCTGGCCGGAAAGATCGACCGGGTGCTGGTCGATGCGCCGTGTTCGGGGTTCGGAACGCTGCGGCGCAATCCCGACCTCAAGTGGCGGTTCGGGGAAAAGGACATCGCCGAGCTGACCGCCAAGCAGCTGAAGATTCTTTCGGCTGCGGCGCGGCTGCCGCGCGTGGGCGGCCGGCTGGTGTTCGCGACCTGCAGCGTGCTGAAGGAGGAAGGCGAGGATATCGCGGAACAGTTCCTCGCCGCGCATCCGGGGTTTGTGCCGCTGTCCTGCGCGGAGATACTCAAGGCGCAGGGCATTCCCCTCGATACGGGTGAGCACCTGCGCCTGTTTCCGCACTTGCACCAGACAGACGGGTTCTTCGCCGCCGCGTTCGAGCGCAAGCGCTAGCGTTCGTTCTCCTGGCTGTAAGCCTGGTGGAGCTTGACTGCCGTCCCGCGTCGGCGGCGCATGCGGATGTTGAGCATCTCCACGCAGACCGAGAATGCCATCGCAAAATAGACATAGCCTTTGGGGACGTGATGGTCGAACCCCTCGGCGATCAGCACGACGCCGACCACCACTAGGAACGAGAGCGCCAGCATCTTGATCGTCGGATGCTCGGAAACGAACCGGCCGATCCCACCGGCGAACAGCATCATCAGCGCGACCGACACGATGACCGCGGCGATCATCACGGCAATCTCGTCGACCATCCCCACCGCCGTAATGATCGAATCGAGCGAGAACACCAGGTCCACGACCATGATCTGCAGGATGACCGCTGCGAACGTCGCCTTTACTGCGCTGGAGTGGGCACCGTCCTCGCCTTCGAGCGACTGGTGGATCTCCCCGGTGCTCTTCCACAACAGGAAAAGACCGCCCGCGATCAGAATCAGGTCGCGCCCGCTGATCTCCTGCCCGAGAAGCGTGAACAGCGCTGCATCGAGGCCGATGATCCAGGACAGCAGCAGCAGCAGCCCGACGCGCATGAACATCGCCATGAATAATCCGAGCTTTCTTGCCACTTCGCGTCGCGCCTCGGGGAGCTTGTCGACCAGGATCGAGATGAAGATCACATTGTCGATGCCGAGCACCAGCTCTAGCGCCGTGAGGGTGAAAAACGCGATCCATGCCTGTGGATCGAGAAGCAGTTCCATGCGAGGTCCTTCGCGGAGTTAGAAAAGTAACCTGAGCCCTAGGGAGGTGAACGACCGCTCCGGCGGTCCGGATTGCTGGACCCCGATCGTGGCATCGACCTGAACCTTGTTCGGCACGATCCATAAGCGCAACCCGAGGTGCCGCGTGGGCTTGTCTGCGCGCTGGCCGTAGGACTCGATGATGCCGTACACCCGCGGGTGGAACGCAATCTCCGCGCCCAGGCCCCAGGTGCCGCGCGTCATCCCCGCCTGCCGGTCGGCGATTGCGCCAAGGTTGGCGTGCAAAACGACCCGGTCGTCCGCGAACGAAAAGCTGCCGATCCCGTTCACATAGGGGTTGACGGTGTGCGGTCCCTGGAAGGGCGTCACCCGGATCGCGCCTACGGTGACCGCATAGCCGGAGCCGTTCGTCTCGAGCGTCTTCAGCAGGGTCTTTGCCTGCATCACGTTGAACCGGCTGTCGCCCGGCGCGTTGCCGTTGGTCCAGCTGCGGCCAAGCGTGAGTTCGACGCGTCCCCAGGGGTTGCAGGCCGGCAGGAACCAGAACTCATGCTCGTCAAGCCTGCGTTGCCGCTTGGCAAAAGTTTCGATCTGGCAGCCGCCTTCGTCCACGACGCGGGCGTCGTCGGTCACGAACGGCCGGGCGGCGTACGCGGAATGGCCGCAGAGCCATAGCATGAGCAGAAGAATCGCAAAGCGGTGTGGCATCGGTTCGCGCGGCACCTGCCGCCTTTTTTCCTGATGGTTGTCGGGAGGGCACGATTCCGCTGCAAAAGCCGCCCGGCCCTCGTACACTGATTGACGCATATTACCCAGAGGTGGCATGCCGCGCAGCGTTTTGCGCCATGGCGTGCCGGTACTGTTGGCCAAGAACGCAATCCAGAACGTGCTCGTCGATGTGTGGGACGACATCGGAACCCCGGACGTCCTCTGGCAGGGCGCGGCGGTGCTCGCCTGCCTCGCGCTTGCCTGGGCGATTTCACGCTTTGCGCGCGTGCGCGCGACGAGCGAGCACTCGACAGCGGTGCGCATGGGCCTGGGGGGCATGAATCGCGTGGTTTTCCCGCTGGTCG
>JBBQVP010000159.1:0-10017 GCA_038211455.1 Burkholderiales bacterium | reverse complement strand
GAACACGAAGACTCGCGCGTCCAGCTTGTCGACGATCGCGAACGGCATGCCCTGATGGTCGCCGGAATCGACGACCCAGTCGGCCATCCGGCGAGCCTCCGGTGTGGCGCGCTCCAATGCGAAATCCGCTTTGCGCAGGGGCGCGGCGAAGCCGGTCGCACTCGCCGCCATCAGCGCGGCCAGGCACAGTCCCCTGGCGAGGATCGCAACGCTGGCGCGCATCTGCGGGAGGATCAGTTACGGTCCGCCTTGCGACGGCGCACCGGCGGCACATACACCTCCGGCGGTGGCGGCGGCGGGGCCACGACCGGCGCGACCGGTGCGACCGGTACAACCATCACCGGGACCGGTTGCGATGCGGCCACAAGGACAGGTGGCATCCTGACGCCGCCCTCGATCACGCCCAGCCCGAGCCCGGGCACGGAGCGCGGGTATTCGGATCCCAGGATATTCTGGATTTCCGGCAGCGCTTCTTCGGCCGCCACGATCGCCACCGGCACCACGACAGGGGGCGGTATGACGCCAGGCGGCGGCACGATCGCGGCCGGGAGGATCGTCCCGGTGACTCTCGTGATGGTAGAGCCGCAGCAGGCGACCGGGAGGGAAAAGTCGGCCACATTTGGGCCGGCCAGCGTGAATCCGCTGTAGGTGATCGGCTTGCCGACGCCGGCCAATGCAGTATCGAAGTTGGCTGTGCCGCCGCCGGTCACCAGCGTGACGCCCGCAGGCGCGCCCTGCAATCCGGCAAAGACGGCCGTGGTCGTGCCGTCAGCGATCTTGTCTGCGCCACCGGGGAACACCAGCATCTGCGATACCACCGGGCCGCCGGTGCCGGTGAAGTCGAGCGCATAGTTGGTCGGCGTCAGGTACGAGGTCGGGTTGTAACGGATGGTTACCGGCGCGCCCGGGCCTGTGACGGTAATGAAGGTGCCGGCCACCCCGCCGTTGACAAAGTTTACGGTGCCGCCCGCGGGTCCCGGGCCGGTCGCGCCGATGCCTGCGTTCAGCGTCAGGCCAAGGGGCACGTTGAGGCTGGCGAGGCTCAGCGTGGCAATCGCGCTGCTGCGCGTCTGCGTCATCAGCGGGGTGCCACCTGGATTGAGCAGGTTGCTCAGGTTGATATCGCGTACGGCGCACAGTTCGGTGTTGCCGTCGGTCACCGTAATAGCGGTACCCGGGTTTAGCGCGGTCCTTACAACGTTGACGTCGCGTCCCGCGCTCAGCAGCACGCTGCCACTGACCAGCGTGATGGCCGCATTGACGTTGATATCGCGTCCGCAACACACCACCAGGTTTGACGTGGTCGGGCTGATTGGCGCGTTGATGTTCGTGTCGCGCAGCGCGGTCAGCGTCAGCGTGGTGGGCACACCAGCCGTGCCGGTCAACCCGTTCCAGGTGACCGCCTCGTTGACGAAGATGTCGCCGTTGCCGGCACCCGGGCCGGCAACGGTGGTGATCGCGACGTTGCCGGCATTCAGGTTCGCCGAGAGCGCCGCGCCGGAAATGTCGAAGCCGGCCTGGATGACGAAGTCCACCGGGTCGATCAGCCAGGTGCCCGACTGGCCCTGCGGCGCGGCGGTGGTGATGCGGGCGCCGTCCTGGACCTTGACGTGCGCTGCCGAGGTTTCGATGAAGCCGCCGTTACCGCCGTTTGGCGCGGACGCATCCAGCGTGCCGGCAACGTTAGCGGTGCCGGTTTGCATGTCGCCCATCAGCCGGATAGTGCCGTTGCGGCTGCCGATGGTCTGCGCCTGGATCACGCCTGTGTTGTTGACGGCGCTCTGCAGCAGGTTCCCGGCCGCCAGCGCGGTCAGCAGCACGTTGCCGCCGTCGGCATGGATCATCCCGCCGTTTTCCACCAGCGCATTCACCGCGCCCTGGTTCACCGTGACGTTGAGCAGTCCATCCCCCGCCACATCAAGGGTCATGGCGCTACCCGCAGCGAGTACGACGCTGCCGAGCCGGGCCGTAATCACGCCCTGGTTGCTGACGTTCGCGCCCAGCAGCGCGACATAGCCGCCGTCGGCATTGATGGTTCCCTGGTTGAGCACATTGCCGGTGCCGGTACCGGTAAAGTTGTATTTCCCCGCCATGAAATCGGTGTCGTTGATGTTCAGCGTCGAGGCGACCAGCGCGCCGACGTTGACCTGCGCGCCCTGGCCGAACAGGATGCCGTTCGGGTTCACGAGAAAGACCTTTCCATTGGCCGACAGGCTGCCGAGGATGCTCGAAGGGTCCGAGCCGAGCACCCGGTTGAGCGTCACCGAACTGGCGCTGGGTTGCACGAAGCTGACGGCTTCGCCTTGTCCGATGCTGAAGCTCTGCCAGTTGATCGCCGCATTCTGGGTCGTCTGGCTGACGGTCGTCGTGCCGGGAGCGTTCGCGATGCTCGCGCTGCCCGCCGAGACCGCACCGCCCGCGGGCAGTGCCCAAGCATGGGCGCCAAAGGCGAGCATCAGGCCGAGGGCCACGGCGCGCAGGCCGAAGCGCAGTTCCGACGAGCTTGTGCTCGCCCGGGAGGGCGATCCGCTGGCGTGGCTCCGCGCGTTCTCAGAGGTCGCCACAAACGTGCTGGTGGTGCGGTTCCAGACGGATCGATAGATGCTGTTCATGGGGTTTTTCCCTGGCCGTTTTAGGGCCGAGTGTGACGAGAGGGTAACGGCCGCGAATTCGCGCCGCGATAGGGTATTTTGACGCTCTGCGCGCGTGCTGCTCTGTGCGCCGGCCAACATATGGAAAACAATTCCCGGGCCGGAGTGGTCTGCGATTGCGGCGCGGGAAAAGGCGTACGGCCGGCATCGGTTCGGGGGGGGGCCGTGCTCAGAAGTACTTGATGGCCTGGATCCAGAAGCGCCCGTTCTTATCGGGCGCGGAAATGGCCTTCTCGTTGCCGAGCTTCCAGGCATAGTAGGTATTCACGACGAAATTGTTGTAATCCGCCCAGGTCAGGCCGACGCCGGCGCCGCTCAGGGTTCTGCGGTTGTCCAGGTTCGTCCACGGGTTGTGGTTGGTCCGCACGCTGCCGCCATCGACGAAGCCGATCAGGTGCAGTTGTCCCGGCAGGCTCGCAGGCGTGGCCAGCAGGTACCTCGCCTCCAGGCTCGCGATATAGCCCTCGTCCGCATAGGCCTCGCCCACCGGGTAGGCGCGTACGCCGTACATGCCGCCCAGCCCCATCTTCTCGGAGATGTCGAGATTCTTGGATGCGACCTGCCCGCGAACCGCGCCGTAGAGCGCGAGCCGGTCGGTGACGCGCTGTAGCCGCCCGATATAGAACGCCCACTTGTCGAAATGCCCGTTGCTGCGCGCGGTCGCCGCATCCGCAGCCAGCGCAGCGGGCGTGATGATGTCGATCTCACCGGTGGTCCAGGTGAGCGAACCGCTGGTCACCCCGCCGCCGCCGAGTGAGTCGCGGTGGTTCCCGTTCAGGCTTGCATACGCCACACCCGCCTTCTTGTCGGTGACTGTCGAGGTCGAGTCGATCCTGTCCTGGAACGTCTTGGCATCGATACCGGCCAGGGCGTAGAGGTTGGTGCTGCGCGAGCGGATTAACGGATAGCTCGCGTACAGGCTGGCGACCTCCGCGGTGCCATTGGCCCGCAGGCTCGTGAATTCCTTGCCCAGGCGGTAGTCCAGCGCGGTGTAAGCCACGCCCACGGTCGCCTTGCCGAACTGCATCTGGTAGGACACGCGGCCGTAGTTCATGCCGCGGCCGGAGGTCATACCGCGAAAGCTCAGCACGTCGCCGCGCCCGGCCAGGTTGTTGATATTCAGGGTCGCGCCGACGCGGACTTCTCCGGTGTAGCGGTTGCCCGCATTGTCGGCTTCGACGCTGCCGTTCACCCGCGCGCCCGGCGTGAGATCGACGACCAGGTCGGATTCGCCCACCGCGGCGCCTGGGACCAGCGTCGACTTCACCTTCACGCCGGGAATGTCGGACAGGAGCAGCAGCCGGTGCTCGAGCGGCGCGATCGCGACCGGATCGCCCTTGTTGAGGCCATCGAGCACCCCGGTCGCTAGTGAATCGGACAGGTTGGTGTTGTTGCGCAGCGTAACGCTGCCATAGCGGCCTTCGACAACGGCAATGGTCACCTCGCCGTCCTTGATGTCCTGCGCCGGCAGGTAGGCCTGCGCGAGGAAATAGCCTTTGAGGTGGTAGAAGTCGGCGATCTTGGCCGCCAGGCCGCGCAGTTCGCCGAGGGAGCGTTCGCCGCGGCCACTGAAACCCGTGGTCGCGAGCAGTTCCGCCTCGGAATACAGGGTCTGTCCGGTCACGCGCAGCGCGCTGACCATGACCCGCGCCTGGTCGGAAGCCGGGGTCGCGGGCGAATCGCGCGGCTCGAGTCTGAGGTCCGGGATCCGCCTTTCCTGCGCCGGCGAAGGCGGAATTTGCTGGATCTGCGCTCCGGCGCCTTGCGGTGCGAGGCCCTGAGCGAGGACGGTTTGGCTCGAGGCAACCAATACCGCCACGAGGAGGGTGAATTTGAACATGACTGCTCCTACGGAGTCCGACGAGTTAAGGCGGGGGCCAGTCCGCCCACGAGCGATCAATGGCATCACGAGCACCATTGTTGGGGATTGCCGACAAGCGCTCTGTTCGGCGGGACACATAGCGCAAGGAAAACCGGCCTGGGTTTGGGGGTTCCCAAGGCGACGGAAGTCCAGGGTTGCGGGACCTAAAAGTTGAAGCACTATTGCGGCCGACCCGCCGGGGTGTTCAGGCGCCAGGCTTATTCTTCACCTGCGCTGAGGATGCGAGGCAGCGGGCGACGGTCTCGAGCAGCTTGTCCGCGAGTATCGGCTTGGTCAGGAAGGCGACCGCGCCGAGCTCCGCGCCGCGCGCAGCGCCACTATCGTCCACCGTCAGGAAGATCACCGGGACGTCCCTGGTGCTGTGGTTTGCTCGCAGCGAAGCGACGAATTCGAACCCGCCCATGTGCGGCATGTGGACGTCGCTGATGACAAGATCGGGGATCGACTTGAGACAGGCGCGCATGGCCTCCACGCCATCGGGCACCGCGCGGACGGCGTAACCGGCTCTCAGCAGGTGCAGTCCGATCAGTTCACGTATCGTTTCTTCGTTCTCGACGAGCAGGACAGTCTTGCGAAGCGCGGGCATGTTTGTCTCGGCAGGTTGCCATTGTCATCATACGCGCGGTGCTGTCGGAGCGTGGGTTGTATCGATATCGATACACTAATTGGCGTGGAATCAGCCAAGGGAGGGGACTTGACCAATAAAATTTATCAGAATTTCACTGGCCTTTGGGTTGATAACGGACGTATCCCCGCCCCCTGATTTTGGATACCGCGGTGCGGTATATCGATACGTCGTGGATCACAAACTCGTCATCGATTGGCAAGCCTTTCCGTTTTGGATCAATCTCTTTCCGAGATACATACCTGGGTATCGAACCTGGCAGTGGAATGCCCCGCCTGCGCCGCGACCGGTCGCTGAAGCCATGTAGAATGCTCCCACCACAACATCAGTCAAGACATCCTGGGAACGTCGCCTCAAAAGGGCGCACGAACGGGTGCAAGCGAACCATGACGACACTCCAGACCGTGCAGAAACTCATCGCGGGCGAGCTCGACCTCGATCCTGCTACGCTTGACCCGAACCTGCCGCTACAGGACCTGGGTATCGACTCGCTGACGGTCATGGAGTGCCTTTTCAAGATCGAGGACGAGTTCAAGATCACGGTCAGCGACGCAAACAACCTCACGGTCAGCACGCTGCAGGACATCGCAAACATGGTCGACGCGCTGGTCGCCGCCAAGGCGCCCGAGGTGCCTTGAGGAAGGTTGTCGTCACCGGTCTCGGGGTCCTCAGCCCCGTCGGGCAGGGCCGGGACGCGTTCTTTGAAAGCCTTGTCGCGGGCCGGTCGGGCATCCGGAGGCTGACTTCAGAGTTCGCGCCGCGCCTGGTTTCCAGAATCGGGGGCGAGATCGATTTCGAGCCCGCTGCGCATTTCCCCAAGCCCAAGCTTGCGCTGCTCGACCGGTTCAGCCAGTTCGCCCTGGTTGCAGCCGCCGAGGCGATGCGCGACGCGGGGATCGCTGCCGACGATACGCGCAAGGCGAACGCGGGCGTTTACCTGGGAACCGGGCAGGGCGGCGCGAACTCCACCGAGGCCACCTACGTCGACCTGTTCGTCAACGGCAAGGATCGCGTCCAGCCCTACACAGTGATCCGCGTGATGAACAACGCCGCTACCGCGCATATCTCGATGGATTTCGCGCTGCGTGGGCCGACCCTGACCTATTCGACGGCGTGCTCGTCGTCCGCAATCGCGATCGGCGAGGCGTGCCGTGCCATCCGCCACGGCTATGTCGACCTTGCCATTGCCGGCGGCGCCGAATCCCTGCTGACGCTCGGCACCATCCGCGCCTGGGAGGCGCTGCGCACGCTGGCAACCGAAGACCCGCACGACACCGGCGCATCCTGCCGGCCGTTCTCGCTCGACCGGACAGGGCTGGTTCTTGGGGAGGGCGCCGGGATCGTCGTCCTCGAGAGCGAGGAGAATGCGCGGGCGCGCGGCGCGAAGATCTACGCCGAACTCGCGGGTTACGGCGCATCCAGCGATGCGAGCCACCTCACCAAGCCTTCGGAACTGGGTCAGGCCGTGGCGATGCGCATGGCACTGAAGGATGCGGGGCTCGCGCCTGAGGCGATCGGATACATCAACGCGCATGGCACTGCGACGCTCGCCGGCGATCGCATCGAAACGACCGGGATACGGGATGTGTTTGGCGCGCATGCGGGCAGGTTGGCCGTGAGCTCGACAAAATCCCTGCATGGCCACCTGATGGGTGCGACCGGCGCTGTCGAATTCATCGCCGCCATCCTTGCCTTGCAGCGCGGGATCCTGCCGCCGACGGCACACCTGCGCGTGCCCGATCCGGAGTGCGACCTGGACTACGTGCCCAACGTCGCGCGCAGCGGAGTGGAACTCGAAGCCGTCATGTCGAATTCGTTTGCATTCGGCGGTTCGAACGCGGTACTGGTGGCGCGCCGCGCCTGAAGGGGGTGGTCGCATGAGTCTGAGCGAGCAGGCGGTCGAGCAGTGCAGGCGCGATGGGTTCTACTTTCCGGTACCGGTGCTTAGCGCCGACGAGGCGGCACACTACCGCCGCTGTCTTGAGGCGCACGAGACACTCACCGGCAAGCCGCTGCAAGGCAACTGGCGGCACAAGACGCATCTGCTGTTCACTTGGGCGGACGAACTGGTGCATCACCCGCGCATCCTCGATGCGGTGGAATCGGTCCTGGGGCCTGACATCCTGTGCTGGACGACCAATTTCTTCATCAAGGAGGCAGCCAACCCTGGATTCGTATCCTGGCACCAGGACTCCACCTACTGGGGGCTGGATCCGGACGACGTGCTGACCGCCTGGGTGGCCCTGACCGACGCAACCCCGGAAAACGGCTGCATGCAGTTCCTGCCAGGCAGCCACAAAGTGGACCAGCTGCCGCATGTCGACACTTTCCACAAGGACAACCTGCTGTCCCGTGGGCAGGAGATCTCGGTTGAAGTCGACAAGTCCACAGCTGTCGGCGTGCCATTGCGCGCCGGCGAGATGTCACTGCACCACATCAAGCTGGTGCACGGGTCGGAGCCAAACCGCACCAACGACCGGCGCATCGGCCTGGCGATCCGCTACATCCCTACCAGCGTGCGGCAGACAAAGGTGCGCGACGCGGCGATGCTGGTGCGTGGTGTGGACCGTTTCGGGCATTTCGACTACGAGCCTCGCCCGCAGGCCGATCTCGACGCGGCCGCGCTGGCGGCGCACGCTGATTCGGTGGCGCGCCAAGTGAAGGCGCTCTATCAGGGGACCGACAAGCAGGTGTTTCGCGCCTAGGCGCGCACCCAGACCCCCACGCCGGCGGACGCTACATGGAAGCGGCGCCCGTTGGCGCTTCCTCCTGCTGCTGCAGGGAGAAGATCGACGTATAGCCTCCCGACCAGTCCGGCGGAATCAGGCAGGGGCGTGGGTCGTGGTGTGCGAATGCGGCACGCTTCCCGCGGATGATCGCCTGATCGTGCTTTGGCCGTATCGGGTTGACGGTATAGGGAAACGCGTCGGCCGAGGTGAGCGTGTAAAGGAGCAGCGGCCGCCCGAGGTCGGAGTCATTCCGCTGCGAACCGTGAATCGTGCGGCAATTGTGCAGGGTGAGGGATCCAGCCGGGCCGACGGCGTATACGGCTTTTGAGGGATCGACTCTTGCGATGTCCTTGTCAGAAAGGCAACCAACCCAGTTTCCTTTCGCATCGTACTGGTCGAGCACCGGGTCGATCAGGTGGCTTTTAGGAATGAAACCCACCGGCCCCTGCTCCATGCCGCAGTCGTAAATGTAGGTGCCCACGGTCAGCGGCGAATAGTTGGTATGCGGCCAGAACGAGATGTCGTAGTGCCACTTGACCTCCTCGCCGCCCTGCTTCCACTTGAAATTCAGCTTGGAGTGATGAAACTTGACGTCCAGCCCGACAAGATCGGCAACCACGTCAGGCATGACCGACTTGGTGCAGTATTCCCAGAACACTGGATGCTGCTCGACCGGATTGGATACGCGTCGCAGGCGCGGTGCGTCCGGCCGGTGGTCGGGCTCGAGGTCGAACACGGTGTCGGACTTGCTGATTTTTCGGCTGCGCTCGACGAGTTCGTCCGTCGCCTCGCGCAGCTTGCGTATCCATTCGTCGCCGATGATTTTTTCCACGACAATGAAGCCATCGTTGAAATACGCCTCGCGTTGCGACTGGGTCAGCACGCGCGGGGGAATGGCCAGGACCTGTTCGGGTGTCATTTGCTTTCTCCTTACTTGAATTTCAGCATTACGCTGGGCAGGTAGGTAACCAGGATCGGGAAAGCCATCACGATCACGAGTGTCAGGCATTGCAGGGAAATGAAGGGCACCACGCCCCGGTACATGTCGCGGATGGTGATTTCAGGCGGCGCCACCGCACGCAGGTAGAAGATCGCGGGCGCCATCGGCGGGGTCAGGTACGAAGTCTGGATCATGATCAGGAACAGGATCAGGAACCAGACCGGGTCGAAACCTGCGGCAATCACGAGCGGGGTGAACAGGGGCACGAAGATCAGGACGATCGAGATCCAGTCGAGGAAAAATCCCGCCAGGAAGATGATCGCCATCATAAGGGACAGCAGTATCCATGGCGTGAGATGCGCCTTACTGATCAGAATGCTCGCGGTGTTGATCCCGCCGCCACCGATGAAAACGCCAGTGAACAGGGTGCCGCCGAGCAGCACCGTCATGATCATTGTGGTGATCCTCAGCGTCTTGATCAGCGCTTCGTAAAGTCCGGCCCACGCAAAGTGCCCGTAAAGCGCTGTCAGGCCCACTGAGGCCAGCGCGCCGATGGCCGCGGCTTCGGTGGGCGAGGCCCAGCCGAGAAGAATGGAGCCGAGCACCGCGAAGACCATGAACAGCGGCGGCACAAGGTTGCGGGTGGTGATCCAGACCTTCTCCCCGAACGTCGGGTCATCCGGTTCGTGCGGGATGCGCGGACCGGCCTCCGGCCTGACCAGGCACAGGACCACGATATATACGAGGTACAGACCGGCCATGATCAGCCCGGGAAAGACCATGCCATAGAGCAGGTCGCCGACCGAAACATTCGCCAGTGGCCCCATCACCACCGCGACGACTGAAGGAGGGATGATCGTGCCGAGCGATCCCCCGGCGCAGATGGAGCCGGAAATCAGCCCTTTGTCGTATTTGTAGCGCAGCATTACTGGAATCGTGAGCAGGCCGACGACTGATTCGGTGGCGCCGATGACGCCGCTGGATGCGGCGAAAATGATGCACATGCAGATCGTTGCGATCGCCAGCCCGCCAGGGAGACGGCGCGTCCAGATATGGATGGCCTCGAACAGCTTGTCGGCGATCCCCGATTTTTCCAGCATCGCGCCCATGAACACAAACAGGGGAACCGCCGCGAACACGAAATTGGACGAGATGTCCTCGATCTTTTCCACGAACTGGAAGATCGCATG
>JBBQVP010000158.1:0-10068 GCA_038211455.1 Burkholderiales bacterium | reverse complement strand
AGCAGCGCAGCCCCGGCAAGCGCGATCAGTCGGATGATGCTTCTCATGAAATGCTCCTCCTATTAACAACTTGTCCCGGATGAAAGTCTCTCTCTGTGGAGAGTGCGCGTAAGTTGCTGCTTGAACGAAGCGGCCAGCGAGGGAGGCCAACGAACGCTTGGTCGATACTAACCCAGTAAACTGGCACCTGACCTGGGTGTCAGGAAAAATGACATGCAGACCAGTGCTCTTTCTTGATTTCGCGCAGTGCTGGGGATTCCGTGCTGCAGCATTCTTTCGCATCAGGGCAGCGCGGATGGAAGAAGCAGCCCGTGGGGGGATTCAGCGGGCTCGGCACTTCGCCGCGCAACACCACGCGCTCGCGCTTGAGTTCCAGCGCCGGATCGGGGATCGGCACAGCGGACAGCAGCGCGCGCGTGTACGGATGCATCGGCTCCTCGTAGAGCGCGGTGCGATCGGTGATCTCGGCGATCCGCCCGAGGTACATCACCGCCACGCGGTCCGAGATATGCCGCACCACCGACAGGTCGTGCGCGATGAACAGGTACGTGAGGCCGAGCCGGTGCTGCAGGTCCTCGAGCAGGTTGATGATCTGCGCCTGGATGGAAACGTCGAGCGCCGACACCGGCTCGTCGCAGACGATCAGCACCGGCTCCATCGCCAGCGCGCGCGCGATCCCGACGCGCTGGCGCTGCCCGCCGGACATCTGGTGCGGGAAACGGTCCGCGTGTTGCGGCAGCAGGCCGACCTGCGCAACGAGTTCCTTCACGCGATCCTCGCGCGCGCGCTTCTCGGGCACGATGCCGTGCACATGCAGCGGCTCGGCGATCATCTCGCCCACGGTCATGCGCGGATTCAGCGAGGAGTAGGGGTCCTGGAAGATCACCTGGATGCGCCGCCGCGCCGCGCGCAGTGCCGCGGCATTGAGGCTGGTCATGTCGACGCCCTCGAACAGGATCCGCCCGCTGGTGGCGCGCTCGAGTTGCAGGATGCAGCGCCCCGTGGTGGATTTGCCGCAGCCGGATTCGCCCACCAGGCCGAGCGTCTCGCCGCGGCGGATCTTGAAGCTCACGCCGTCGATCGCGCGCACCAGAGCGGGGGGGCCGGACAACATCCCGCCGCCAACTTCGAAATGCTTGACGAGGTTGTCCACCTCGAGGATGACGTCGTCGCTCAAGCCACTCATGCCACTCATGCCACTCATGCCGCGCGCGCCGGCTTGATCAATCGTTCGGATTCCCAGCAGGCGCTGACATGCCCTTCGGCGCCGGTAGCCTTGAGCGTCGGCGCTTCTTGTTCGCAGCGCGCCTGCTTGAATGCGCAGCGCGGCGCGAATGCGCAGCCCTTCGGGAGCTTGGTCAGGTCGGGCGGCTGGCCTTCGATCGGCTCCAGCTTCGCGCGGCGCGGCTCGTCCAGGCGCGGCACTGAGCGCAGCAGCCCCAGCGTGTAGGGGTGGCGCGGGTTCGAGTAAAGCTCCAGAGCGCTCGCGCGCTCGATGATGCGGCCGGCATACATCACGTTGACGCGGTCCGCGTAGCGCGCGACCACGCCCAGGTTGTGCGTGATGATCAGCATCGCGACACCCAGCCTCTTCGAGAGGTCGCGCATCAGCTCGAGGATCTGCGCCTGGATCGTGACATCCAGTGCCGTGGTCGGCTCGTCGGCGAGGATCAGCGAAGGATTGCAGGCCAGCGCCATCGCAATCATCATCCGCTGGCGCATGCCGCCCGAGAACTGGTGCGGGTACTGCGTGAGGCGCCGCGCGCCGTCGGGGATGCCGACCAGGCCGAGCAGTTCGATCGCGCGCGCACTGGCTGCGGCGTGGTCCATCTTCTCGTGGATCTCGAGGCCCTCGGTCAGCTGCCGCCCGATCGTGAGCACCGGGTTCAGCGAAGTCATCGGCTCCTGGAACACCATGCCGATCTGGCTGCCGCGCAGGTCCTGCATCTCGGCTTCGGAGAGCTTGAGCAGGTCGCGCCCCTTGAACAGGATCTCGCCGCCCTCGATGCGGCCGGAGGGCGCTTCGACCAGCCGCATGATGGAAAGCGCAGTGACGGATTTTCCGCAGCCCGATTCGCCCACCAGCGCGACGGTCTCGCCTTCGTCCACGTCCCACGAGACGCCGTCCACCGCATGCACCGGGCCCGCGGCGGTCTGGAATGTGGTGCGGAGTTGTTTTACTTCGAGAAGTGTCGTCATCTTTTTTAGTCTAGCACGCGAAAATTTCGATTCGATTGCAAGGATAAATTCAGGCCGCGACCCCGTGCGACTCGCTCGCCTTGCACAGCACGAAACCTTCGTAGCCGTTGTCGGCAACCGCGTCGCAATGCTTCTTGTAGCGGTGCACGCCGCCGACATAGGGCATGAACACGCGCGGCTTGCCCGGGATGTTGGCGCCCATGTACCAGGAGTTGGCCAGCGGATACAGCGTGGCGTTGGCGATCGCGTTGACATGTTCGACCCATGCGGCCTGCGCCGCGTCGCTGGCCTCGATGCGGTCGAGCCCGCGCGCGTTGAGGTGCGCGATGCAATCGGCGATCCAGTCCGTGTGCTGCTCGATCGACAGGATCATCTGGCTCTTCACGCCCGGGCTGCCGGGGCCGGTGATCATGAACAGGTTGGGAAATCCAGCCACCATGATTCCCAGGCAGGTGCGCGGGCCGGCGGCCCAGGCGTCCCGAAGCGTGTCGCCTGCCGTCGTGCGGATGTCGATCTCGGCCAGCGCACCGGTCATCGCGTCAAAGCCCGTGGCGAAGACGATCGCATCGAACGCGTAGTCGGTGTCTCCGGCCCGCAGTCCGGTGGGGGTGATCGCAGCTATCGGCGTGCTGCGCGCGTCCACCAGCGTGACATGCGGCTCGTTGTAGACCTCGTAGTAGTTGGTATCGAGGCACAGGCGTTTGGTGCCGATCGGGTGGTCTTTCGGGCACAGCAGCTCGGCGACCGCGGGATCGCGCACGATGCCCTTGATCTTGCGGTGCACGAACGCGGCCGCGGTGTCGTTGGCTGCCTTGCTGGTAAGGAGATCGTTGTACGCATACAGGTAGCTGATGCTGCCGCCTTCCTGCCATTTTTCTTCGTACATGCGCTCGCGCTCATCGTCCGTGGCCTCGAGCGCAGACTTCACCGGCGCGGGATAGCCGCCAATGCCGAATGGCGTGTCGAAGGCTGCGCGGCGGCGCGCGGGGTAGTCCTGCTTGTGGCTGCGTTCCCGCTCCGAGTCGAGGGGCGCGTTACGCGCCGGCAGGATGAAGTTCGCGGTGCGCTGGAAAACATGCAGGCTTTTCGCCTGCTTTGCGATCAGCGGGATCATCTGCACCCCGGAGGACCCGGTGCCGATCACCGCGACTCGCTGGCCGGAGAAATCCACGCCCTCGTGCGGCCACAGCCCCGAGTGGAACCAGCGGCCCTTGAATCCCGCAAGGCCCTTGAAGTCCGGCACCCGCGGCGTGGAGAGGTTGCCGGTGGCCATCACGCACCAGGTCGCCGAGTACGCCTTGCCTTCGTTCGTAGTGAGCGTCCAGCGGTTGGCGTCCGGGTCGAACAGCGCTGACGCAATGCGCGTGTTCAGTTCGATGTCGCGCATCAGATCGAAACGCCCGGCCACGTGATGGATATAGCGCAGGATCTCCGGCTGTGTGCCATAGCGCTCGGGCCATTTCCAGTCCTGCTGGAGCGCATCGGAAAAGGAGTACGAGTACTCCATGCTCTCCACGTCGCAGCGCGCGCCCGGGTAGCGGTTCCAGAACCAGGTGCCGCCGATGCCGCTGCCGGCCTCGAAGACGCGCACCTTCAGGCCCATGCCGCGCAGGCGGTGCAGGGCGTACATCCCGGCGAGGCCGCCGCCGACGATGAGCGCGTCGTAGTGGGTGGGGTCGGCTGAATCTTTCCGCATGGGTTTCTCCTTCGGGGTGCACATTACCACCGGGACAGGGCCGGGAGGAATCGTCCCCGATTTTACGGATTGCCCGATCTCGGTTTCCGCGGCCCCACTCCGTGCACTTTCATCGCCGCCGCCACCACCGGCTTTGCCCAGTCCGGGGTGTGCTGCAGGTTCGACGCATTGAGGATCTTTCCGCGCACCATATGCAGCACGAGTTGCAGCGCAGGCGTCTCGCCCGTTGCCGGGTCGGCCTCGACGCTGTTGTCGTAGACGCGCAGCGCCGCGAGGTACGGCAGCAGGTGGATCAGGTTGAGCCGGCTGTGCTCGTAGCGCCGCCGGATGTCCGCTTCGGGAATGTCGTGCCCCCCGCGCGCGACGCGGGCACGCACGCGCTCGAGGTGCAGTTCGGTATTTTCCAGACCGACGTACCAGAGGTACACGTCGATTCCGGATTCGGCGGCCTCGCGCAGCAGCGCAGGCATGGTCGACGCGCCCAGCGTGGTCTCGAACGCAAAGTCCAGCCGTTGCCGGATCGCCTTTTCGAGCAATGCTTTCCCCTGCTGCCAGGCGAGGCTATTGGCTTCGCGCTGGCCCAGCCCTGGCCGCGCGGCCATCAGGGTGCGCGCTGTTTCGTCGGGGTTGTAGTAGTCCGCCCCGGCGCTGCGGAAGGCGGCGCCGGCGATGCTGCTCTTGCCCGCGCCGTTGACGCCGGCGAGCACATAGATGCGCGCGGCCGGGCGAGGGGCGGCCAACGTGATTCGGCTTGAGGTCGTAATTCCTGGTCAGGCGCGCTTGCGCGCCGCTTTGACCGGCGCCCGCTTGCGTGCGGCATCGACCGCAGCACGGCCCAGCGTTTCGGGCGAGGCGTCGAACGCGGTCTGCATAGCCTTCTTCGAGCCGCTTGTCTGCATGGACGCGAGGAGGGAATCGAACTGCGCGCCGAGGTCGTCGAGCCGCTGCGTGCGCGCCTCAACCAGCGATTCGAATTCCTCCATCGACAGGATGACCGCCCGCGGGGTGTCGTGCCGCGTGATGGCGACGACCCCGTCGCGCGCGGCCTGCTCAAGGATGCCCGCGAGCTCGTTTTTCAGGCGGGTGGCGGGCACCGTCTGCAGTTCCACCAAGTCTCCGCGCCGGTTGCGGAACGTCCGGGTGGCGGGGGCGGCAGGGGAGGCGGGGACGGCGACGGCCATGGGGAAGACTCCGGCAGGTTCAATGTCCTATTATAGACAATATGACTATTTTGTACACTTAGTCGTTCAGGGCACCCTTTTGCCCCCGCACACCGCTAGCGCCCCTCCTCGAAAAACAGCCCCACCTCGCGAAACAGCAGCAGCCGGTTCTTCTCGGTCAGCAGCACGTGGCTGGCATCGCCGATGACGACAAACTTTTTCGACGGCGCATTTGTAAGCAGCGGGAAAATGGCCTGCGCCATGTACAGCGGCGTGTCGGCATCCAGTTCTCCGATGATCAGCAGGGTCGGCACCCGGATGTCGGCGGGGTCGTACATCGTACGGCCAACGTTGAGGAACTCGCGCCCATCCTGCACCACGCCGTTGGAGGCGCGAAAGGCGCGCGGCGTGCGCGTGCCGGAGAGGGGATCGCTCGCGAACTGGGCTTCCATATAGGCCTCGAACCAGGGTGGTGGCATGAGCTCCGATTGCTTACCCGGCGGCAGGCCGTTTTCGCGGCGTTGCTTCACCTCGCTCGCGGTGATCCAGCGGTAGGCGCCGAGCTCTCCGCCGGCGTCGGTCGACGAGCGCCCCGTGGGGCGCAGCCATTGCGGGGCGAACAGCGCGAGGCGGTGGACTTTGGCGTTGTTCGCGGCGGTGTAGGCCGCCATGATCGTCGTGCCCCAGGAGTGGCCGAGCAGACTGATTGCCTCGACCTTGCGGCGTTTGCGGATGAACTCGACCGCGGTGCCCACATCGCTCACCGCCTGCGGCAAGCGCGCAAGAGGCGGGTTGGCAAGCGGCTCCGCTTCCATTGCCGCCGGACGGGTCGAGCGCCCGTAGGTGCGCACGCTGACGAAGTAAACGTCGTTGCCCTGGCGCGCCATCCATTCCATCCAGGAGAGGCCATCGAGCTTCAGGTCGAACCCGGCCTCGGGCGAGGTCGTCGCGCCGTGCACGAACAGGATGATGTTGCCGGGCGCGAAATGCGCGAGGTTGGCCGGGCGCCGGTTGCGCACGTGGATCTCCACGCCCGGGTCGGCGGCGGGGAGCATGAAGTCTTCGCTGACGAGGTCGGGTTGGGTCATGGTTGAATTTGAAAGATTATTATTGAAAAGTCATTGTCCGGAGCGGGTTTCCAGCCTGTGTGTGTATCGATATCGACACAATTCCTCCCGGTCCGCGCGCCACGCAACCGGGCGCGGCGCGTGCATACGGCGCCACGCCAGCGCGCGTGGCCGGGTGTGCAGGCCCGGGATTGCCGCAACTGCGGGATGCGGACGCCGGCTACTTCTGCTCCATCTTCTTCGCCCACTCGGTGTACTTCTTCGCCTTTTCGTGGGTTTCTTTGTAGTAACGGGCGTATTCGTCGCCGACCATGATCTTTATCGCAAGCCCCGCAGCTTCCAGTTTCTGGATGTGGTCCGGGTCCCGCATCGCCTTGCTGAACACCTCGGCGAGCCGCGTGATGACCGCCGGCGGGGTGCCTTTCGGGGCCGCGATGCCGCGCGTCGAGTTCGACACCACGGTCGGATAGCCCAGTTCCTTGGTGCTCGGAACGTCCGGAACGAACTTGGAGCGCTCGGGGTCGAGCACCGCCAGCGCGCGCAGTTCGCCCGAGCGCACCCGCGGCGCAACGGCGCCCACATTGTCGAATGCGACGTCGACGTTGCCGCCGAGGACTTCCTTCAGCTGCGCCGCGCTGCCTTCGAGATGGACGATGCGAAACTTTGCCCCGGGCGCTGCTTCCTCCATCATCAGGATGGCGAGGTGGTCGTCGCTGAGGATCCCGGTGGTCGCGGCGCGGATCGTGCCCGGCGATTTCTTCGCCGCTGCGACGAGGTCGGCCAGCGATTTGTAGGGGCTGTCGGCACGCACCCAGATGAGGCCCGGATCGAGCACCTGGTTGATGACGGGCACGAAATCGTCGACCTTGAAGAGCGCCTTGCGTTCGGGGTCGAGCACGATGGTGTTGATCGCCGGCAGGTTCATGTAGCCGATGAAGTAGCCGTCGGGCTTGCGCCGCGCGAGGTCCGTCCAGCCGACCTGTCCGCCGGCGCCGCCCTTGTTCACGACCACGATCGGCTGGCCGAGGATCTTCTCGGCGATCGAGGCGACGACGCGCGCGCCGATGTCGGTGCTGCCGCCGGCGGGAAAGGCGACCATCAGCTCAATCTGCCGGCTGGGGAAGGTTTGGGCGAGAGCCGCGCCGCCGGCCAGGGCGAACGAGGCGACGATGGCAACGAAGCTTCTGGCGAGCAGCCTGGTCATGGTGTTTCCTCCTTTTATGATGGGTCGGTGCACTACACCTGCGCTTCGCTGTCGCGCAACTGCCCGGGTGCCAGTTTCAGGACCGAGGCGGCGATGACCATCGCCGTCGCGATCAGCAGGCCCAGGCACAGAGGTCGCGTCATGAAGATCGAGAAGTCCCCCGCCGACATCTCCAGCGAGGTGCGCATCGACTTTTCCAGCGGCGGGCCGAGGATCAGGCCGAGCACCATGGGCGCCAATGGCAGGCCGAGCTTGCGAAACAGGTAGCCGAAGATCCCGAAAGCGATCATCACCCAGATGTCGAAGACACTCTGCTGCAAGCTGTAGGCGCCCATTACGCAAAACAGCATCACGCCAACCGCGAGGTACTTGAAGGGCACGTGCAGGATCTTCGCCCACAGGCCGACCAGCGGCAGGTTGAGCACCAGCAGCATCACGTTGCCGATGAAGAAGCTCGCGATCACTGTCCACACCAGTTCCGGGCGCTCGGTAAACAGGAAGGGGCCGGGCGTGATCCCGTTGATGATGAACGCGCCCATCAGCACCGCGATGGTCGGCGAGCTCGGGATGCCGAGGGTCAGGAAAGGGATCATCGCTGCGTTCGCGTAGGCGTTGTTCGCCGATTCGGGCGCAGCCACCCCCTCGATCGCCCCCTTGCCGAACTGCTCCGGCGTCTTCGACAGGCGCTTCTCGGCCACATAGGCCATGAAAGTCGGCACGATGGAGCCAATCCCCGGGATCAGCCCGAGCACGAAGCCGATTCCGGTGCCGCGCGCGATGGCACCCCAGGAGCGCCGCCATTCGTCGCGACTGGGAAGCAGGCCGCTGAACTGCGTTCGCACGATCTCGCGTATCGGCTGTTCGGCGGTGATCAGGATCTCCGCGATGCCGAACAGGCCCATCACGACCGGGACGATCCCGAAGCCGTCGTACAGGTCGGCAATGCCGAACGCGAAGCGCGGTGCACCGCGCACCGGGTCGATTCCGATCATCGAGATCAGCAGCCCGAGCGCGGTCATCATCATGGCCGCCGCGAGAGAGCCGCCGGCAAGGCCGCTCACCAGGCAAAGCCCGAACAGCATCAGCGCGAAGAATTCAGGCGGCCCGAAACTCAGCGCGAACTTCGCCAGCGGCGGCGCTACCAGCACCAGCGCGACGGTCGCTGCGATGCCGCCGATGAAAGAGCCGATCGCCGCGATCCCGAGCGCGGTTCCGCCGCGCCCCTGCTTGGCCATCTGATGGCCGTCGATGCAGGTGATGACGGAAGCCGCCTCGCCCGGCACGTTGATCAGCACCGAGGTGATGGTGCCGCCGTACATCGCGCCATAGTAGATGGCGGCGAGCATGATGATCGCGCCGGTCGGGTCGAGCTTGAACGTGAGCGGGATCAGGATTGCGGTGCCTGCCGCCGGGCCGATTCCGGGCAGCACTCCGATCAACGTGCCGAACACGCAGCCGGCGAAAGCGTAGGCGAGGTAGGTCGGGCTCAGCGCCGCGGCGAATCCTGAAAACAGTGGCGTCAGGCTGTCCATGGACCCTGCCCTCAGAACCCGAACACGCCGACGGGCAGTGGCACTTTGAGCCAGAAGTAGAACACGTGGAAGAGGCCGAAACCGCTGACCAGCGCGAACACCGCGATGACCACCGGCCGCCGCACGCCGAGCCCGATCAGCAGCAGCGAAGTGAAGGCGAACGCGGTCAGGCGGAATCCCAGCGTCTCGAGTGCGACCGCGGCGCTGGCCAGCCCGCCCAGCAGCACGATCGCCCGCCACGCGCCGGCCCGGTCCGGCCATTGGGCCTCGCCACCCTCGCCACCTTCACCAATGGTGCGGCCGCGCAACGACACCAGCAGCAGCACGACGCCCAGCGTGGCGCCCAAGGCGCCGAGCCAGAACGGGAAGAATCCGGAGCCCGGCCCGAGACGGTCACGCAGCCCGTAACCGTAGGCCATTGCCGCCATGGCGACAAACAACGCGCACAGGGCGACCAGCACGACTCGTTCGACAATTCGGTGCGAACCGGTTACGGCTGTCACGGCGACGCGCTCTCCCTTGTGAACCGGCATCGAGGCTGTAAAACCGGTGCCGGCCCGCTTGCGACTTTGAGCGCCGCCGGCGAGCCAGAGGCGCTGCGCGATTTAATCGGCGCGTTGCGCAACTGTCAATGACGCTTTGCCCGAACCGCCCTGCGCAGTTTCAGCGCCGCCGGATGTCGGCTTCGGGGATGTCGTGCCCGCCCTGCGCGACGCGGGCGCGCACGCGGGTGGGGTGCAGTTCGGCATTTGCCAGCCCGACAAAACATCCCCACCTCGCGAAACAGCAACATCCGGTTCTTCTCGGTCAGCAGCATCCCATCCAGGAAATGGCGTCGAGCTTCAGGTCGAACCCGGCCTCGGGCGGGGTCGTCGCGCCGTGCACGAACAGGATGATGTTGCCTGGCGCGAAACGCTCGAGGCTGGCCGGACGCCGGATGCGCACGTGGGTCTCCAAGCCCGGGTCGGCGGCGGGGAGCTTGAAGTCTTCGCTGAGGAAGTCGGGCGGGGTCATGGTTAAATTTGAAAGATCTTCATGAAAAAGTCGTTGTCTGGAGCGGGTTTGCTGTCTGTAAGAGTATCGATATCGATACATTTCTATACAAGCGACATGACAGGAAGGTGGGAATGCTTTAGACGGATATCGGCCCGTACCCTGAATGACCACGACCTGCTCAAGGTGGACAAAGCCAATATTAAGCTGGATAAAT
>JBBQVP010000157.1:0-10092 GCA_038211455.1 Burkholderiales bacterium | reverse complement strand
TCGAGGGGGGCAGGAGGCGGTTGGCGCGTCCGCGTGCCGCGCGATAGAAGCCGGCCAGCTCTTCCACGCTGATCTGTCGCATCGCCAGTCCGGTCAGCAGCGCGCCGAGCTCCATCTCCGGGATGCCACCGTCGAGCAGGGTCGAGAACAGGTCGAACGCCTCCGATTCCGAAACATCGGATACCGGGTGCGCTGCGATGCGCCTGAGCAGGTGCGCGATCTTCATGGGGTGCCTGTGTCGTGCGGTTCAGTCCTGTTGCATGGACACACAGGCAGCAACCCCCGTGCCAGGGGGCTTTCATAGAAGACAGTATGAAACGCGTGTTGTGCGCGCCGATCGTTGCGGTGCACCGGACTTCGGGACGCACCAGCATGGCGCGCAATGCTGCATTGCAGCGGATTTCGCGATAGTCGTTGTGGCGCTGTTCAGGCGGCCCGGCGGACCGGGTTCGACAGCGAGTAGCAGAGCCGGCGCAGACGATTGAAGTCGGCCGACTCGAGTACGCCACGCAGGTGGTTGAAGTTGCCCTCGATGGCCGAGGTGTACAGATTTGGCCCGTCGAAGTGTGCGGCAGCGTAGTCGTCCACGCCGTCCAACTTCTCGCGAATGCGGGTACGAGCGACATATTCGTAGAAGCCGGGCGTCTTGATGATCAGGTCCTGGGGCGAGGAGTAGCGCACGATCTCCTTGCCGTCGGGCATCGTCTCGCGCGCGATCCGCCCGTAAACGAATTCCTGGTACAGGAAATCGCGGCATTTCTCGAGGTACAGCCGGTCCGACATCTGCCCGATCAGGTCGGCCGTGCCGACCATGCAGCCCAGCAGGCGGTCCTTTGGATGCTCGACCGGGATATCCTCGATGTTCATTTCGTAGCCCGTGAAATGAACGATGTGCGAGCCCACCTCAGCCTCTGCCGCAAAGCCGACCTTGGGCAGGTAGTTCGCCAGGATCTCGGCGCTGCGCGTGACGTGGACCTTGGTGAAGATCGCACCGTTTTCGATTTCGCTTTCGGACTCGCGCTTCATGTATCCCGAGTCGTGCAGCAGCGCGATGATCACGCCGAGCATGGCGCGGCGCGCGCCCAGGCGGTCCTGCGGCGCGCAGATGCGGTCGTGTCCGTCGACCAGGCGCGCCATGGCAAGGGTCATGTCAAGCGTATGGCGGATGTCGTGATACAGCGTGTCGCAGGCGAGGTAGCCGGGATAACGCCCCTCGAACAGCGCCTGCACGTCAACGAACGCGCGCGCAAGCTGAGAGAAATCCACCCCCGGGTACCGGTGCGCGAAGATCTCCAGCACCGCATCGCGCACCTGCGGTGCGCTTTCGACGTTGACGCGGTTGCTCACGTCGTTCTGGTTGAGGCGATGCTGCATATAAGGGAGGGGCGGCGCGACCCTGGGGGCCGTCTGGAAAGTATAGGGAAAATTATCGGCCCCACGCCAATATGACGCAAGTGCGGTTTATCACAATGTCCGGGCCGGAGTTGCAAAGATCGGTAAAAAGGGAGCCGGCCGGTAAGCCGGGTTCTGTCGGGACAGGTCCGGTTAAGGCCCTGTTCCGTAACAGCCATTCCTCTGGGCCGGGAATTACTCCCCGGCTCGTCGGGGTCGGTCGGCTTGCGCCTCCCGACTCCTGTTGCCACCTACCCGCAAGCTTGGTCGAGCCGACCTCAGGCGCTTGCCTATTTGGTGTTGCTCCGGATGGAGGTTGCCGCGTTTCACCCCGCGACCTGGCCAAAAACGGACTCGTGCCGGCTTGCGCCGACCTTCGTCCGGCCTGATTGCGGACTCGTCTCTGTGGCCCTGTTCGTCACCTCACGGTGCCCGGCCGTTAGCCGGCATCCTGCTCTGCGGAGCCCGGACTTTCCTCCAGGTGAGCGGGGTTGCCCCCATTCATCCAGCGGCTGTCTAGCCGACTCCCGGGCGCATTTTACGCTAAGCCAATGAGGCGGTGATCCTCGGCAGCGAGGTCGGACGGCATTGGCATCCGGCGACCACAACTTCGCGCGCGTTGCTTCCGGTATGTTCGGTTCCGAACATATTTGCTTTGGTTGCCGGTCTATTCTCTCGCTTGGTCGGAAGGCCGATGCCCAGACGAGGGCATTTCCGGTTTCGGCGCCTGGCCCGAGCCGGACCCAGGGAGAACGCGATGCTGCAATCTGTGCAGTTGAAGGCTCCGCAAACAGCGCACCCCGTGCGCCCGTCGGTCTCGCTGCCGTGCGTCGAATCGCCCAAAGCCGAATGCGTCTCGTGCCGGCACCGCAAGCGCTGCCTGGTCGGCGCCGTCCCGGCCGCGGAATTCGCCGGGATCGAAGACATCGTATACGTGCGCCGCAGGGTGCGCCGCGGTGAAACGCTCTTCGCCGCAGGGGATGCGTTCAAGTGCCTGTACGCCATCCAGAGCGGTTTCTTCAAGACCTGCCTGAACGATGGCAAAGGCCGTGAGCAGGTGACCGGATTCTTCATGGGCGGGGAGTTGCTCGGCCTGGACGGCCTGGGCTACGGTCGCTTCGAGACCAATGCGGTTGCGCTCGAGGACAGCTACGTCTGCGCGATCCGCTACCCGTTCCTGGAGCAGTTGGGCCGCGAAGACCCCTCGTTGCAAGTGCGGCTGCATGAAGTGCTCGCGCAAGAGATCCAGCGCAGCCACGGTGTCATGCTGCTGCTGGGTTCGATGGACGCGGAAAAGCGCGTCGCCGCGTTCCTCGTCAACCTATCCCTGCGCTATGCCCGCCGCGGTTACTCGGCGAGCAGTTTCCGCCTGCTGATGACCCGCGATGAGAGCGGAAGCTATCTTGGCCTCACGCTCGAGACCGTAAGCCGGACACTGTCAAAATTCCAGCGCGACGGACTGCTGGAATTGCAGAAGAAGGACGTGCGGATCCTGGATATCGAAGGGCTGCACGGCGTTTTCGGATAGTCCGGATTCCGCAGGACGGGGCCCGGATCGGTGCATCGGCCGGCGCGGCAGGCGCGTCGTCCCTAGCCGGGGCTGCGAGTCAGCTGGATGCGCGCTTCCAGTTCCAGCCGCGCCGCGATCCGCACCAGGGCATCCAGATTGAACGCGCGCGCATCGCCGTCGAGCAGCCGGTCCAGGCGCGTTCGCGTCAGGCCGAGCAACTCGCCGAGGTCGGTGTTCTTGAGGCCAAGCTGCGCGATGCGCGCAAGGATCGCCGTGAGCGCCTGCTTGCGAACGGCGATTGCGGGATCGCTTGCCATGCCGCAGACGGTCAGGCGGGCGCGGCGAGCGCGAACGCTTCGGCGAGCAGCTCGTAGGAGGCCAGGCGTGATGCGTAGTCCCCCGTGATTGTCAGCACCATCAGTTCGTCGGCGGTGTAACGCTGCGCGAGCGCCGTGAGGTCCTCAAAGCACTTGCGCGGCCCGCCGATCACCGCACGAGGGCGCTGGCTGTCGACGTAGTCCTGCTCCTGCGGTGAGAACGTATGCTTCTCGGCCTCGGCGAGGGTCGGCACCGGCGAGTCGATTCCCTGCGCCATGTGCAGCCGGCGCAGGTCGATCGCGCGCGCGAGCTTTTCTGCCTCTTCGTCGGTCCTGGCGCAGATCACGAACACGCAGGTGATGCCGCGCGGCGTGCGTTCGCGCGACACCGGCTTGAAGCGCTCGCGGTAGGCGCGCATCACCGCGTCCCCGCCGTGCGCGTTGATGAAATGCGCGAACGCGAAGCGCAGGCCGAGTTCGGCCGCCAGCAGTCCGCTGTAGTCGCTCGAGCCCAGCAGCCAGACCTCGGGCGCGGTCGGCACCTCGGGCATCGCGCGGACCTTCTTGTAGGGGTGCGTGTCGGGCAGCGCGCCGTCAAGGTGTCCGACGAGTTCCCACACCTGCTCGGGAAAGCGCTCAGCATCCGGGAACACGCCGCCGCCCACCGCGCGCGCGGTGCGCGAATCGCCACCCGGCGCACGGCCGATGCCCAGATCGATTCGTCCCGGGTAGAGCGCCTCAAGCATGCGAAAGACCTCCGCGACCTTGAACGGGCTGTAGTAGGGCAGCAGCACCCCGCCGGTCCCGATGCGCATGCTGCGCGTCTCGGCGCCCAGGCGCGCGAGCAGGATTTCAGGACAGGGATCGGCGAGCGCGCCGATCGCATGGTGCTCGGCAAGCCAGTAGCGCGAATAGCCGAGGCGCTCGGCAGCGCGCGCGAGTTTCAGGGTTTCGTCGATCGCCTGCGCGGGCGTGTGCCCGCTGATGATCGGCGACTGGTCGAGAACGGAAAGTTTCACGCGGTGGCTCCCATGATTAATCGGTTGCTTGGCTATGCAGCGGGGTGGGGATGTCGGAACGCCCAGGGGCGAAGCAGCGCGAGCATGCCGGTCCAGGCCAGCGCAAAGGACCCGAGGATATAGAACCCGGGCACCAGGCCCACATGGTCGGCGAGGTAGCCCATCACCAGCGGCGTGGACAGGTGCGACAGCCCCCATCCGAGGCCGCCCAGCGCAAGCGCCGAGCCGCGTTCGCCCGTGGTGGTGAAGTCGCTCATCGTGAGCTGAAAGTAGAGCGTCATGATTCCCGAGCCCAGGCCGACGACGAGCATCAGGAAGCCGATTGCGAGCGAGTGGTTGATCACGGGAAGGAGCCCGACCGAGAGGGCGACCGTCAGGCCCGCGATCACCGGGGAGAGGCTCGTCGCGCCGGTCTTCACGAACCGCGCCGCGACCAGGCCCGCCGCGATCGAGCCGACCGCGCGCAGCGCGATCAGGATGCCCGAGGCCTGCGAATCGTAGCCGAAGTCCTTCAGCAGCAGCGGGTAGAACGACATCGACAGCGAAAACGGCAACGCGGAAAGATAGGCGCAGGCCACGGTGTACCAGATCACCGGCCGCCTGAGCAGCGGCGCGTAGTTGGCGAACACGCTGCGTCCGGGCTCGGCGGGCTTTCTAGGGGCCTGCTTCGCCGGCAGGCCGGCGATGAATGCAAGGCAGCCCATCGCCGCGAGGGTCAGGAACGAAGCGGTGAATCCGGCCAGCGCAAGGATGAATCCCGCCGACACGGTGCCCGCGATCTGCCCGGAATTGGTCAGCGCGTTCAGCCGGCCGAGCGTCTGGCTGCGCGTACCGGGCAGCTCGCTCGCCAGCGCCCAGGTCGCAGGCCAGAACCCGGCGCGCGCCAGCACGAACAGCACCTGCCCGGCGAACAGCTGCCAGTACTCGTGCGCGAACACGAACGCCGCTGCGCCCAGCGCGAGCAGCGCGCAGGCGCCGAGCATGATCTTGCGCCCGCCAATCCGGTCGGTGTAGGCACCGCCGATCAGGTTGAAGGTCACCTGGGCGAATACCGGCAGCGAGAACAGCGTGCCGATCTCCATGCCCGACAGGCCCTGCGCGGCCGCGTACAGTGGCACCACGACATAGGTCATGCCCAGGCCGTAGTTCCAGGTGAGCGATACGAGAAAGAGCGGGAGCGCAGACACGGGAGGAGCCCATTGTACGGGCTGGTGCGTAAGGAACCGGCTCGCAGCGCGACCAAATGGACAACAGTGTGAAATGGAGGGCGGCATGAACTTCCCGCGTGTCCCGGCTTTGCTCAGTACCCTCGCCGCCTTCGCGGTGATGACAGGTGTTCCATTTGCGGCCACAGCCGCGCAGTGCAGCGCCAAGAGCGGCCCGCGCACCGCGGTGCTGGTCGAGTTGTACACCTCCGAGGGCTGCGACAGCTGCCCGCCGGCCGACCGCTGGCTGTCTTCGCTGGGCGCGAAAGGCTATGCACCCGACAAGGTGGTGCCGCTGGCGCTGCACGTCGACTACTGGGACTACATCGGCTGGAAGGACCCGTATGCCAGGCACGAGTTCGCCACGCGGCAGCGGCGCCAGGCCGAACTGAAGCGCGCGCGGATCGTCTACACGCCGCAGGTGCTGCTGCAGGGGCAGGATTTCCGCCACTGGGGATCGGACGAGTTCGCAGACGCGGTGGCAAAGGTGAACGCGACACCGCCGCGCGCGAGCATCGCGCTTTCGTTGAACGCGATGGGCCGGACGAGCGTCGACGTGTCGCTCATGGCCGAACTGCTCAACCCGGCCGAGCAGAAGGACGCCGCGCTCTACCTGGCCGCGTTCGAGAACAAGCTCACCAGCCAGGTCGCCGCCGGCGAGAACCGCGGCAAGGTCCTGCCGCACGACTACGTGGTGCGCGAATGGATCGGGCCGATCGAGTTCGGCAGGGAATTGAAGCTCTCGGACAAGCGCACCCTGCCGCTGCTGCCCAATGCAAACCCGGCGCAATCAGGCGTCGCGGCGTTCGTGCAGAACCGCAAAAGCGGCGAGGTGCTGCAGGCCCTGATGCTGCCCGCCTGCAGCCCGTGATGTATAGGAAAATCCGGGTCAGAGTCGATTTTTCTGACCCGGACAAATATTCACCCGGAATCGGACCAACGGGAGGTTCTCCATGCTGTGGACCATCCTCATCGCCTTTATCGTCCTCATCGGCGCCGTGCTCGGCTATGCCGCCATGCGCCCGGACAGTTTCCGGATCGAGCGTTCCGCGACAATCCAGGCGCCGCCTGAAAAGGTTTTCGCGCTGGTCAACGACCTGCACGCATGGACCGGCTGGTCGCCGTGGGAAAACCTCGATCCGTCCCTGAAGCGGCGTTACGAGGGTGCGGCCAGCGGCACCGGCGCCGTCTACGGATGGGAGGGCAACAGCAAGGTCGGCACGGGGCGGATGGAGATCGTGGCGTCCACCCCCCCGCAGGCGATCCGGATCAAGCTCGATTTCCTCAAGCCCTTCGAAGCGCACAACATCGCGGAGTTCACGTTCGCCCGCGTCACCGGGGGCGTCGCGGTGAACTGGGCGATGCATGGCCCCAGCCCCTTCGTGTCAAAGCTCATGGGGCTGGCCTTCAACATGGACCGCATGGTCGGCGGGCAGTTCGCGCAGGGGCTCGCCAATCTCAAGGCCGCGGCCGAGCGGGCGTAACGTCGCTGTACCGAAACGGCGGGTCAAATTCGAAAATCCAAATCCGCAAATCCGGAACGGAGTCGAATTCACTCTGGGACAATTGCCCATGATCCGCCGCGCGCTGAAAGTGCTGTTCACCTGGGCCGTCGCGCTCCTCATCCTGTTCGAGGAATGGGGTTGGGAGCCGCTCGGGCGGCTGGTCGCGCGACTGGGACGACTGCCGTTCTTTGCGATCCTCGAGCGGCGCGTCCAGGCACTGCCACCGTACGCCGCGCTCGCAGCCCTCGGCCTGCCGATGCTCCTGCTCCTGCCGGTCAAGATCGCCGCACTCTGGCTGATCGCGCAGGGCCACGCGGTACCTGGCCTGGCAGTCATCCTGCTGACAAAAGTGGCCGGCACGGCGCTGGTCGCAAGACTGTTCACGCTGACGCAGCCCGCCCTGATGCGCCTGGGCTGGTTTGCACGCTTCTACGCGCGCTGGTCGGCATGGAAGGAAGCGGTGCTCATGCGCGTGCGGGCGTCGCCCGCGTGGCTGGCGATTGGAGCGGCCAAAGCAGCGATGCGCGCCCTGGGCGCGCGCATAAAATCGAACTTCATGTCTTGACCGCATTGGAAAGGAAAATCCGGGAAAATCCGGGTCAGAGTCGATTTTCATGCGCGCCGTGTCAACACGGTCGCGCAAAGCACGTTGCTTCAAACATGCCCCGCCGCCCACGTGCCGACCTCTCCGGCTTTCCGCTGCACCTGATCCAGCGCGGTAACAACCGCTCGGCCTGCTTTGTGTCGGATGACGACCGCGCCGCTTACCTGCATTGGCTCGGACACTACGCAGCGGGACTCGGCATCGCGGTCCACGCGTGGGTGTTGATGACCAATCACGTCCACCTGCTGCTCAGCCCGCCCACGGCCGGCCACGCCTCCCGGCTCATGCAGGCCCTGGGCAGGCGGTACGTGCGCCACTTCAACCACGCCTACCGGCGCAGCGGTACGCTGTGGGAGGGCCGCTACCGCGCCTGCGCAGTGCATGCCGACGACTATCTGCTCGCCTGCATGCGCTACATCGAACTCAACCCGGTGCGCGCAGGCTTGGTGCAGGACCCCGCGACATACCGCTGGTCGAGCTATCGCTGCAACGGTCTGGGGCAGGCGGATCGCCTGGTCACCTCGCACGCACTGTATCTGGCCTTGGGTGACGATCCGGTGTCGTGCCAGGGCGCATATCGCGAATTGTTTCGTGCGCATCTCGACGAACCCGCGCTGCTGGAGATCCGCAGCGCCACCACCTCTGGCCACCTGCTGGCAGCCGAGCGGTTCAGGAAGGAGGTCGAAGTCGCGCGCGGCGTGCGGCTGGGACCGGCGCTGCGCGGGCGACCGAGAAAGGATGCGGGAGCGGGCCTGGACGGCGAGCAGCTTGATCTGGCGGTGTGAGGGTTGCTGTCTGCAGAGGGGGCGGGGAAAAGCGACTCTGACCCGGATTAAATGTTCTGGAATCGATACACAAACTGGCACGGAACCAACGCCAGACGGACGGTCTTACAAAACATTCTTTCGAATTTAGGCTACGACAGCCCTAGACCGCACCCTCCGACCTGAGCCGTGCAATCGCCGCTGCGTCGTATCCCAGACCGGAAAGAATGGCTTCGGTATGCTCCCCCACGCCGGGCACCGCGCGCATTGCAGGCTCCATGCCGGCGATATTGAGCGGTGGCAGCATCGCATCCAGCGGCCCGACGGGGGAGTCGACCTCGCGCCATCGATCGCGTCCCTCGAGCTGCGGGTGGTCCCAGAAGCCCTGCACGTCGTTCAGGCGTGCGTTCGCAATGCCTGCCGCCTCAAGCAACGCAACCACCGACTCCGCCGTGTGCTTGGAAAATTCCGCCTCGACCAGCGCGTTCATCTCGGCGCGGTGGAGGTTGCGCTCGCGGGCCGTGGCGTAGCGCGGGTCCTTTGGCAGCTCGGGCCGGAACAGCACTTTCTCGCACAGGCGCGCAAACTCTCGTTCGTTCTGCACGCTGAGGAACACCGTGCCGCCATCACCCGTTTTGAACGGACCGTAGGGCACGATGGTGGCGTGGTAGGCGCCGGTGCGCGGTGGCGGCGTGCCGCCGTACGCGGTGAAGTAGGCGGGGAAGCCCAGCCATTCGCCCAGCGACTCGAACATCGAGATGTCGAGCGTGGCGCCTTCGCCCGTGGTCGCGCGACGCAGCAGCGCCGCGAGGATGCCGGAGAAGGCGTACATCCCGGCCGCGATGTCGGCGATCGGTATGCCGGCCTTCGACGGCTGCTCGGGTGTCCCGGTCACCGACAGCATGCCGGTCTCGCATTGCACCAAGAGGTCGTAGGCGCGCTTGGCACTGTAGGGGCCGTTCTCGCCGTAGCCCGAGATCCCGCACCACACCAGCCGCGGGTGCTTCGCACGCAGTTCCTCGGCGCCCAGGCCCAGCCGCGCGGCAGCGCCGGGGGCGAGGTTCTGCACGAACACATCGGCGCTCGCCAGGAGCTTGGCGAGGATCACTTTCGACTCCGGGTGCTTCGCATCCAGCGCCAGGCTTTCCTTGGAGCGGTTCACCCAGACGAAATGTGACGACAGGCCCTTGACGGTTGTGTCGTAGCCGCGCGAGGCGTCGCCCACGCCGGGACGCTCGATCTTGATCACGCGCGCGCCTAGTTCGGCCAGCTGGCGGGTGGCGAACGGCGCGGCGATCACCTGCTCGAGCGCAACCACCGTGATCCCGGCCAGCGGCAGCGCGCCCGACGCCTTCGCGCCCTGGCTATTCATAGTTCACCGTGAGGCCGGGCAGGGCGATGCCGGAGAATTCGGTCGACCAGGTTTCGCCGGGAGCGACCGGCGCGGCGTCGGTCAGCGTGCCGGTGCTGATGATCTCGCCCGCAGCGAGGGCCGGAAAGGCCGGCAGCGCGGCGAGCAGCTCAACGAGATGGGCGAGGGCGAGCAGCGGGCTGTCAAGGACGTTCGCCCCCACCCCGCGGTCGACGACGCGCCGGCCCTGTTTCAGCACCACGCGCAGCGCGGGGAGTTTTTCCGCCAGGCCGGGAATCTCGCCGACCGGGACCTTGCGGCCGACGATCAGCGCGCCGTGCAGCCCGTTGGCCGCGGTCGAGTCGCCGACCTGCATCTTCCAGTCCTTGTGGACGCACTGGACGATCTCCACCGAGTGCGCCACC
>JBBQVP010000156.1:0-10112 GCA_038211455.1 Burkholderiales bacterium | reverse complement strand
GTATGTGTATCAGGAACCCGGGCAGGCTTGGAAATTCGTTCAGGCTCGGGAAGCTGCCGAGGGTCGCAGGATTCAACCGGAAGACTTTGTGCGCCAGTATTTTGCCGCGCGCGATGTGGTCAACCGGTTAAAAGCCGAACTGGGAAAACGTATCCAGGTGGATTTGCTGATGAAAAATAATGATGGCTCGCAACAGTTTTACCGGGCCGGGGTGGATCAGATTGACAACCATATTCCCGAGAAATACAGTGTCGCCGACGTCAGACGCATTCTCGGTCTAACCTAACGCGACACAGACCATGTTCTCATTCAAGCGCAAACCCAAGGCCGTTGAATCGACTCCGTTTTCGGAGTTCATCCGCAACGCTTCTTCTCGCGAGAAGAAGCGCGTCTACAAAGTCGTTCTGGAGAAAGCCTCGGAGAGCCAGAACCGGGTTTTGGCACAAGTCGCCGCAGCCAAGAAATAGGTGGTTTCGGTCCCTGCGGGATCGTTTATTTTTACCTTTCCCGGTTCTTGGCTACCACGCCCCTACCGTCAGAGGGAATACAACGCCTTGAACGAAGCCGAAACCCGCGCCGAGCACGTCGACCCTGTGCTGAAGGCCGCAGGCTGGAGCGTGATCGAAGGCAGCCGAGTCCGGCGCCAGTTTCCAAGGGCCTTGGGCAGCACCGCAAGGAGCTGACGCCCCCAACCTGTCGCCGCCATCGACACATCCGCAGAACGTGTCGAAAAAACGTGAAAACATCGACACCCTCCCTCCGCCCTGCTTGACACATAACTGGACTAATGGTTGACTAATCTCCATGGCCTACGTCCCCCAGTTCACCATCAGCCCGCGCCTGCTTTCCCTCGTGGAGCAGGCGGCCGTGTTGCGGGAGCGGATTCAGGGCGCGGCGGTGGCGTTGTCGTGGATTCCGGCGCTGCAAAAGGACACGCGAACGCGCAACGGCCATGCTTCCACCGCAATCGAGGGCAATCCGCTGACCCTTGAGCAGGTGCGCGCGCTGGAGGAAGGCCGCGAATTATCTGCCGCCAATACGCGCCCGAAACGGGAAGTGCTGAACTACTTCGCCGGACTGCGCTACGTTGAAAAACACGCAAAGAAGAAAGCCATCCGGCACGAGGACATTTTCGAGCTGCATCGCTTGCTCGCGGACACCGTGATGGACCAGGGCGAGGCGGGGCGCTATCGAATGATTGCTGTCCGTGTGGGAAAGCACGTTCCGCCCGCGGCGTCGGAAGTCTCGGGCCTGATGTTCGAACTGCTGGAATGGTGGAACAAGAAATCCGTGGAACTGTCACCGGTGCTGAGTTCCGCCATCCTGCACTATCAGTTCGAGTGGATTCATCCGTTTGCCGATGGCAACGGGCGCACCGGGCGCGCACTGG
Organism: Burkholderiales bacterium; assembly: GCA_038211455.1. Lineage (GTDB taxonomy): Bacteria > Pseudomonadota > Gammaproteobacteria > Burkholderiales > SG8-39 > SZAS-79. Next base: position 8,722 of record JBBQVP010000156.1, on the reverse strand, counting down.
CATTGTGGGAGCTGTATCGGCGCGGCTATGACAGCCATCACATCTTCTCCGTGGACGAGTACTACTGGGAGGATCGTCCCGCCTACTACAAGGCGCTGGAAGGCGTTCGCCGGTCGGGTGCGGACCTCACCGGCTGGCTGGAGTATTGCGCCGAGGGTTTGCGTCAGACGCTGGAGCGCACCTGGACCCGTGTGCAATCCTACAACGTCAAGTCTCAGGAAAAGCTCGTGCTGCGTCCGCGACAGGAACAACTGCTCAGGCTCCTGCGAGATCACGGCAGTCTGTCTCCCGCAGAGCTATGGGACGCGCTCGCCGTCTCCCGGCAGGGCGCTATGGACCTTCTGAATCCGCTGCTGGAGGCCGGGTTGGTGAAAAAGGTTGGCAGCAAGAAAACCGGACGCTACAAACTCAGCAACCCATGAACGAAGCCGAAACCCGCGCCGAGCACATCGACCCTGCCCTGAAAGCGGCGGGCTGGGGCGTGGTCGGAGGCAGCCGAGTGCGGCGCGAGTTTCCGATCACGCCAGGACGCATCGAGGGGCTGGGGCGGCGCGGCAAGGGCCTGACGGCGGACTACGTGCTGGAGTATCGCAACACCAAACTGGCCGTGGTCGAAGCGAAGGCGTGGAACCAGGCGCTGACCGAGGGCGTGGCGCAGGCGAAGAACTACGCGGGCAAGCTCGCGGTGCGTTTCACCTATGCCACCAATGGCCAGGGCGTCTACGCCATCGACATGCAGACGGGCGCGGAGGCGGAAACCGCGACTTACCCGACACCGGACGAACTCTGGGCGCGGACCTTCGCGCAAGAAGATGCGTGGCGCGACCGATTTGCCGCGGTGCCTTACGAGGACAAGGGCGGCTCGCATCCGGGCCGCTATTACCAGGACATCGCCATCGAGCGCGCGCTGCAGGCGATTGCGGCGAAGCAGGACCGCATCCTGCTGACGCTTGCCACGGGCACCGGCAAGACCTTCATCGCGTTTCAGATCGCCTGGAAGCTGTTTTACTCCCGCTGGAACCTGAGCCGCGAACTGGATAGAGAAAAGCAGCGCCGTCCGCGCATCCTCTTCCTGGCCGACCGCAACATTCTGGCGAACCAGGCTTTCAACGCGTTCTCTGCGTTCCCCGAAGATGCGCTGGTGCGGATCAAGCCCGAAGACATCAGGAAAAAGGGCAAGGTGCCGATGAACGGGAGCCTGTTCTTCACCATCTTCCAGACCTTCATGAGCGGCCCGGTGGTGGATGGCCATCCTTCCCCCTACTTTGGCGAGTCTCCGCCGGACTTCTTCGACCTCATCATCATCGACGAGTGCCATCGTGGCGGCGCGAACGACGAGAGCAACTGGCGCAGCATCATGGAGTACTTCGCGCCCGCGGTGCAGCTCGGCCTGACTGCCACCCCAAAGCGCAACGACAACGCCGACACCTACGCCTACTTCGGCGAGCCGGTGTTCATCTACTCGTTGAAGGACGGCATCAACGACGGCTTCCTGACGCCATTCAAGGTAAAGCAGATCCAGACCACGCTCGACGAATACGTCTACACCGCAGACGACACCGTGGTGGAAGGCGAAGTGGAAGCGGGCAAGCGATACGAGGAAAAGGACTTCAACAAGATCATCGAGATCAAGGCCCGCGAGAAAAAGCGCGTGGAAATCTTCCTCTCGCAGATCGACCAGCGGGAAAAGACGCTGGTCTTCTGCGCGACCCAGGCCCACGCGCTGGCAGTGCGCGACCTCATCAACCAGATGAAGTCCGGCACCGACCCGAACTTCTGCCAGCGCGTCACGGCCAACGACGGTGAGCTGGGCGAGCAGCATCTGCGCGACTTCCAGGACAACGAGAAGACGATCCCGACGATCCTGACGACTTCGCAGAAGCTCTCCACCGGCGTGGATGCGCGCAACATCCGCAACATCGTGCTGATGCGGCCGATCAACTCGATGATCGAGTTCAAGCAGATCATCGGCCGCGGCACCCGGCTCTTCGAGGGCAAGGACTACTTTACGATCTATGACTTCGTGAAGGCGCACCACCACTTCAGCGACCCCGAGTGGGACGGCGAGCCACTCGAACCGGAGCCCAAGGCACTCAATTACCCGAAGCCGGAACCAGCAGAGCCGGGCGGAATAAAGGAGCCACCGGCGGAGCGCAAGAAAAAGACGAAGATCAGGCTAGCCGACGGCAAGGAGCGAACCATCCAGCACATGATGATGACAACCTTCTGGCATCCGGACGGCACGCCGATGTCGGCACAGCAGTTCATGGAAATGCTGTTCGGCAAGTTGCCGGAGTTCTTCAAGGACGAGGCCGAGCTCAGGGCGCTTTGGAGCGCACCCGACACGCGCAAGAAGCTGCTGCAGGGGCTCGCCGAGAAAGGCTTCGGCCACCAGCAGCTGATGGAGATGCAGAAGATCATCGACGCCGAGAAGAGCGACCTCTACGATGTACTCGCGCATGTGGCCTATGCCATGCCTCCCGTCACGCGAGAGGTGCGGGCCACGGGCGCCAAGGCTCGCATCGACACGTCGTTCAATGCCAGGCAGCGGGTGTTCCTAGACTTCGTGTTGCAGCATTACGTGAATGTGGGTGTTGAGGAACTCGACCAGGACAAGCTAACCCCGTTGCTGCGTCTCCGGTACCACAATTCCATTGCTGACGCGGTGGCGGATCTGGGCGCACCCGAAGAGATTGGCCAGGTGTTCGCTGGATTTCAGAAATTTCTTTATGAACCGCGCGCTGCTGCCGCGGCGGGCGCTCATCATGCGGGTTAAACATACGAGTCGTAAGTCTCACAAGGTATCCGAGCCAGAAATGCGGTCCGAGTACGATTTTTCAGGCGCCATTCGGGGCAAGTACTACAAACGCCATCTTGAAGGCACCAACGTAGTTGTCCTTGCCCGCAAGCGGGTGGCGCGGTAGGTTTGAATTCCCAAGCTCCCTTGTGGACAAGCGGCTCATCACAGTCGATCCGGACATCCACAGTGGCACGCCCGTCAATTGCCGTTCTAGAGGAGGCGCAAGCCATTCTGCTAAAATACCCACCTGGTAATACTTACGGAGTCCCTCATGAGTGCCGTCCTCGTCTCAACCAAGGGTCAGATCGTCCTCCCCATAGCGGTCCGGAAGGCGCTCGGGTTGAAGCCCGGGATGCGCGTCGACATCCGGGTGGAAGGCAAGGGTGCCCGCATCACCCCAGCACCGGCCAGGCACACCGTGAAGCTCGCCGAGATCCAATCCATCCTCAGGTATTCCGGGCCGAAGGTGTCGGTGAAGGACATGCGGGTCACCGACTACAAGGACTGAAGGCCGTGCATGCCGTGGATACCAACGTACTCGTCCGCGCCCTGGTGCAGGATGACGCGGCACAGGCGCGGCGCGCGCAGGCTTTCCTCGATGGCCATCCCGTGTATATCCCGGTAACGGTCATCCTCGAACTGGAGTGGGTGCTGCGTTCGCGCTACGATTTTTCGCCCAAAGTGATTGCGGAAGTACTGGAAAAGCTCGCCATCATGGAAAACGCAGTTGTTGGCGAGCAGGCGGCCGTGGTCTCCGCAGCAAGGAAGTTGAGGCAAGGCTGGGACTTCGCCGATGCGCTTCATCACGCCCTGGCGGGTGGCTGCGCTGGCTTTGCCACCCTCGACGCAAATCTCGCGCGACGCGCCGGACGCGAGGACTCGACCGTTCCGCCGGTGGTTTCGATCTAGTGAGCGGCAATTTAGTTGAGGCAATCCCCATGACCGAAAGACTCTCCGCCCGAATCGCCCTCATCACCGGCGCCGGCGACGGCATCGGCGCCGCCACAGCCCGCCGCTTCTCCAACGAAGGCGCCACGGTAATCCTCGCAGACAAAGACGAAGCCAACGTACAAGCCGTGTGCGCCGAGATCATCGCGAAGGGCGGCAAAGCAGCGGCGATCCGCGCGGACATCACCAGCCTGAAGGACATCCAGGCGATGCTCGCCTTCACCACCAAGACCTTCGGGCCGGCGGAGATCCTGGTGAACAACGCGGGCATCGGCACGCAGAAGCATTTCCTCGAAACGCCGCTCGAGATGCTGGACACGATGCTGGAGGTGAACGTGAAGGGCACGTTCATGTGCGCGCAGGAGGCGGCGCGCGAGATGGCCAAGCTCGGCCGCGGCGCGATCGTGAACGTCTCCTCCCACTCCAGCCTGCTCGGCAGCACCGGGCGCTCGGCCTACGCGGCCTCCAAGGGCGGGATCGACGCGATGACGCGTGTAATGGCCGTGGACCTGGCGCAATTCGGCATCCGGGTGAACTCGATCGCGCCGGGCCCGATCGACACGCCGCGCATCCGCAAGGCGCACAACGAGGAGCGCAGCCAGGCGTGGCTGCGCGCGGTACCACTGGCGCGCATCGGCAGGCCGGAAGAGGTGGCGTCGGTGGCGGCGTTCCTCGCTTCGGATGACGCGAGCTACGTGACCGGCCAGACGATCTCGGTGGACGGCGGCTTCACGATCGCCGGGCTGCGGGTCAAGAACCTGGAGCCGCGGGAATAGCCTTCAGTTCTTGACGTGATACCCGGTCTTGAAGATCCACCACACCGTGGCCAGGCACGCGCAGAGGAAGAACGCGATCATCCCGGCACTGGTGGCCACGCTCACGTCCGCAATCTCGTAGAAGCTCCAGCGGAACCCGCTCACCAGGTACAGCACCGGATTGGCAAGGGTCACGGTCTGCCAGAACGGCGGCAGCATGCTGACCGAATAGAAGCTCCCGCCGAGGAACACCAGCGGCGTAATCACCAGCAGCGGGATGATCTGCAGCTTTTCGAAGTTGTCGGCCCAGACGCCGATGATGAAGCCGAACAGGCTGAAGGTGATTGCGGTCAGCACCAGCACGGTGAGCATCCAGAACGGATGCGCGATATGCAGCGGCACGAACAGGCCGGCGGTGGCGAGGATGATGAGCCCGAGCACGATGGACTTCGTCGCCGCCGCGCCGACATACCCCAGCGTGATCTCGACGAAGGACAGGGGCGCGGAGAGCAATTCGTAGATGGTGCCGGTGAACTTCGGGAAGAAGATGCCGAACGAGGCATTCGATACGCTCTGGGTGAGCAAGGAGAGCATGATCAGGCCGGGCACGATGAACGAGCCGTAGGCGACGCCTTCCACCTCCGGGATGCGCGAGCCGATCGCCGAGCCGAACACGACGAAGTAAAGCGAGGTCGAGAGCACGGGCGAGACGACGCTCTGGAACAGGGTCCGCCAGGTGCGCGCCATTTCGAACCGGTAGATGGCGAGGATCGCGTGTAAGTTCATGCGTTCTCCTCGACCAGGGTCACGAAGATGTCCTCGAGCGAGCTCTGCTCGGTCTTCAGGTCCTTGAACGGGATGCCGGCCTCGACCAGGTCGCGCAGCAGGGCGGTGATGCCGGTCGTTTCCATGCGCGCGTCGTAGGTGTACACCAGCCGCGCGCCCTCCGCTGCCAGTTCCAGGCGGTAGGCCGCGAGCGCCGCGGGAATCTCCACCAGCGGCTGCTGCAGGTCGAGGATCAGCTGCTTCTTGCCGAGCTTCTGCATGAGCGCGGCTTTCTCCTCGACGAGGATGATGCGGCCCTTGCTGATGATTGCAATGCGGTCGGCGATGGCTTCGGCCTCTTCGATGTAGTGGGTGGTCAGTATGATGGTCACGCCGGCGGCGCGCAGCGCGCGCACCACCTCCCACATGTCCTTCCTGAGGTTCACGTCCACGCCCGCGGTCGGCTCGTCTAGGAACAGCACCGAGGGCTCGTGCGACAGGGCCTTGGCGATCATCACGCGGCGCTTCATGCCGCCGGACAGTTCCTTGATGCGCGCATCCTTCTTGTCCCACAGTGACAGTTCGCGCAGCACTTTCTCGATGTGCGCCGGGTTGGCCGGCTTGCCGAACAGGCCGCGGCTGAACGACACCGTGTCCCAGACCGTCTCGAATGCGTCGGTGGTCAGTTCCTGGGGCACCAGGCCGATCATTGCGCGCGTCACCCGATAGTCAGCGATGATGTCGTGGCCGTCTACGCTGACCGTGCCCGTGCCGGGCGTCACGATCCCGCAGACGATGCTGATCAGCGTGGTCTTGCCGGCGCCGTTCGGGCCGAGGAGGGCAAGAATCTCGCCCTTGCGGATGTCGAGATCCACCTCGGCGAGCGCCTTGAAGCCCGAGGCGTAGGTCTTGGAGAGGCTGCTGACAGATATGAAGGAGTTCATGTCCCCGAGTGTACTGGATTGGTCTGCCGGCCTGATCCGGACGCGGCCGCCATGGGTGATAATCCGCGCATGAAATTTCCAGTGCGAGAGCGCCCATGAGCACGCCCGGCCAGGTTGCGTTGATGGCGTCGTACAACGAATGGATGAACGCCAGGCTGTACGAGGCCGCGGCGCGGCTGCCGGCGGAAGAGCTCGCGCGGGAGCGCGGCGCGTTCTTCGGGTCGATCCTCGGCACGCTGAATCATCTGGCGGTCGGGGATACGATCTGGCTGAAACGCTTTGCGACGCATCCGGCCAAACCCGCTGCGCTCGAACCGGTGCGCGCATTGCCCGACCCCGCCGCGCTGAACCAGATCCTGTTCGCCGACCTCGCGGGCCTGAAGGCGCGCCGCGACCTGCTCGATGCGGCCATCCGCGGTTGGGCGGAGGCGTTGACCCGGGAGGATCTCGAGCAGGTCCTCGAGTACGCGAATACCAAGGGCGTGAAATCGCGTAAACGGTTCGCGAGCCTGGTGCAGCATTTTTTCAACCACCAGACCCACCACCGCGGGCAGGCCACCACGCTGCTTTTCCAGGCCGGGCAGGATGTCGGCGTGACCGACCTGCTTGCGCTGATCCCCAATGAAATCTGAGACCGTAAATCTGAGGCCGAATAGGACATCCCCATGCTGAACATACTGCTGATCCAGGGCCCCAACATGAGCTACCTCGGGCGCCGCCAGCCTGAGCTGTATGGCCGCACCACGGCGGCCGAACTCGATGCGATGCTGCTTGCCCACGCGAAGGCGAACAAGTACGCGCTCGATATTTTCTATACGCACAGCGAGGCGGCGGCGATCGAACGGCTTTATCGCGGCGTCGACGAAGGGCTGGACGGACTGGTGATGAATCCGGCGGCGTTCCTGTTCGCGGGCCATGCGCTGCGCGACACCCTGCGCGCAGTACCGTTTCCGTACGTCGAAGTCCACATGACCAATATCGAAAAGCGCGGCATCCACTCGATCCTCGCCGAGACCGGGGTGGGTATGGTCGCGGGATTCGGGGTGAGGTCGTATGTGCTCGGGCTGGAGGCCTTGCTCGGGCACCTGCAGGCGCAGCCGCAGACGAAGCCGGCCGCGAAGCGTCGCACCGCGCGCAAACGGTGAGTGGCGCAGGATCCGTGGCTGCCATTTGAGAGTCATTCGCATGCCAGTCAGCGCATAAGGGGTATGCTTGAAAAGCGTCGTCAAATAACGCAGGGCCGGCTGGCGATCGCGGCAGACGGGATCAAATTGACATATCTCGAATCCAGACTGGAGACGCTCAAATGGCTCATATCGTAATTCTCGGGGCAGGAATCGGCGGCATGCCGATGGCCTATGAAATGCGCGAGAAGGTTCGCCCCAGCGACAAGGTGACGGTAATTTCCAACAATCCCAGGTTTCACTTTGTGCCGTCCAATCCCTGGGTCGCAGTGAACTGGCGCACGCGCGACGACATCGAACTCGAAATCGGACCGCTGCTGGCGAAGAAGAACATCGAATTCATCGGGGTCGGGGCCAAACGCGTGCACCCCGAAAAGAACCAGATCGAACTGGACGACGGCCGCACGGTCGACTATGACTTCCTGGTGATCGCCACCGGACCGCGCCTTGCGTTCGAGGAGGTCGAAGGGCTGGGGCCGGCCGGCCACACGCAGTCGATATGCCATGTTGACCATGCAGTGGCGGCCGAAAAGGCCTGGCAGGAGTTCGTCAAGGCGCCCGGCCATGTGGTGGTGGGCGCGGTGCAGGGGGCATCGTGCTACGGCCCGGCCTACGAGTTCGCGATGATCATGGACACCGACCTGCGCAAGCGCAAGATCCGCGACAAGGTGCCGATGACCTTCGTGACCGCCGAGCCCTATGTCGGCCACCTCGGCCTGGGCGGCGTTGGCGACTCCAAGGGATTGCTCGAGTCGGTCATGCGGGACCGCCATATCAAGTGGATCTGCAACGCCAAGACCACCAAGGTTGAGGCCGGGAAGATGTACGTCACCGAGCACAACGAAGACGGCACGCCGAAGAAGGAGCACGTGCTCGATTTCAAATACTCGATGATGCTGCCGGCCTTCAAGGGCATCGACGCGGTGCTTGGCATCGAAGGCCTGACCAATCCGCGCGGCTTCATCCTGATCGACCAGCACCAGCGCAACCCGAAATTCAAGAACATCTATTCGGTCGGCGTCTGCGTGGCGATACCGCCGGTGGAGGTGACGCCGGTGGCGACCGGCGCGCCGAAAACGGGATACATGATCGAGTCGATGGTGAGCGCCACGGTGCTCAACATTCGCGCCGAGCTCGACGGCAAGGAGCCGGACACGAAGGCGACCTGGAACGCCGTCTGCCTGGCCGACTTCGGCGACACCGGCGCCTGCTTCGTGGCGCTGCCGCAGATTCCGCCGCGCAACGTGAACTGGTTCTCGCACGGTCGTTGGGTGCATGCCGCAAAGATCGCTTTTGAGAAGTATTTCATGCACAAACTGAAGAAGG
>JBBQVP010000155.1:0-10131 GCA_038211455.1 Burkholderiales bacterium | reverse complement strand
TGCTGTCGGTCCACGCCGCCAGCACGCGGGCGCCGAGTGCACTTCCAGTCAGCGCGACGTGACGGCTGATGAGCTGGTGCACCAGCGCGATGTCAGTCTGGTCGGCCAGCGGATCCAGATCGACCATGCCCGGATTGAAGCGCTGGTGGAAGGCACCGTCGCCATCGAGCACGAACGCCAGGCCACCGCTCATCCCGGCGCCGAAGTTGCGACCGGTGCGGCCGAGCACGACCACCCGGCCACCGGTCATGTATTCGCAGGCATGGTCGCCGACGCCCTCGACGACCGCCAACGCGCCGCTGTTGCGCACGGCGAACCGCTCGCCGGCGACGCCGCGGAAATACGCCTCACCGGCCAGGGCGCCATACAGCGCGACGTTTCCGGTGATGATGTTCTCGCTCGGCTCGCCGCGGAACTTCGGCGAAGGCTGGACCGAGATATGCCCGCCGGACAGACCCTTTCCGCAGTAATCGTTGGTGTCACCGATTAGTTCGATGGTGACGCCCTTGGACAGGAACGCGCCGATGCTCTGCCCCGCCGACCCCGCGAAGCGGATCCGGATCGTGTCGTCCGGCAGCCCTTCGTGGCCGTACTTGCGCGCAATCTCGCCAGAAAGCATGGTGCCCGCGGTGCGGTTGATATTGCGGATCGGCATGTCGATCGAGACTTTCTCGCCACGCTCCAGGGCCGGCTGCGCGAGCTCGATCAGACGGTGATCGATCGCACGGTCGAGACCATGATCCTGCTGTTCCACGTGGTAGCGCGGAACTTCCGCAGCGATCGCGGGCAGGTGGAAGATGCGCGAGAAATCGAGCCCCCGCGCCTTCCAGTGCTCGATCCCCTTTTTCGTGTCTAGCAGGTCGGCGCGGCCGATCAGCTCGTTGATCGTGCGCACGCCGAGTTGCGCCATGATCTGGCGGGCTTCCTCGGCGACGAAGAAGAAGAAGTTGATCACGTGCTCGGGCTTGCCGCTGAACTTGCGCCGAAGCACAGGATCCTGCGTCGCCACCCCGACCGGACAGGTATTCAGGTGGCATTTGCGCATCATGATGCAGCCTTCGGCGACCAGGGGCGCCGTGGCAAAACCGAACTCATCGGCGCCCAGCAGCGCGCCGATGACCACGTCGCGGCCAGTCTTCATCTGCCCATCGACCTGGACCGCAATTCTCCCGCGCAGCCGGTTCAGCACAAGGGTCTGCTGCGTTTCCGCCAACCCCAGCTCCCAGGGCGTTCCCGCGTGCTTGATCGAAGACCACGGCGACGCACCGGAGCCGCCGTCATGCCCGGAGATCGTCACGTGGTCGGCCTTGGCTTTTGCAACCCCCGCCGCGACGGTTCCCACGCCGTCCTCGGACACCAGTTTCACGCTGATCGACGCGCGAGAGTTGGCGTTCTTCAGGTCGTGGATCAGTTGCGCGAGGTCCTCGATCGAATAGATGTCATGGTGCGGTGGCGGGCTGATAAGTTCCACGCCCGGGGTTGAATAGCGCAGCAGCGCGATGTACTCCGATACTTTCTTTCCGGGCAGCTGGCCGCCCTCGCCGGGCTTCGCGCCCTGCGCCATCTTGATCTGGATCTGCTCTGCAGACGCGAGGTATTCCGCAGTGACCCCGAAACGGCCGGAGGCGACCTGCTTGATCTTCGACTTCAGGGAGTCGCCCTCCTGCAGGACGATGTCGCTTTCGACGCGATCCCTGCCCAGCCTGGAGGCGAGCGTCTCGCCCAGCTTTACCGGCGCATACCGATTGCGATCCTCGCCGCCTTCGCCGGTGTTCGACTTGCCTCCGATACGGTTCATCGCGACCGCAAGCGTCGCGTGCGCCTCCGTGGAAATCGAGCCGAGCGACATCGCGCCAGTGGCAAACCGCTTCACGATTTCAGTCGCAGGCTCGACCTCCTCGATCGGCACCGCCTTCGACGGGTCGATCCGGAACTCAAACAGGCCACGGAATGTCATGTGCCGGCGCGACTGGTCGTTGATGATCTGCGCGTATTCCTGGTAGGTCTGGAACGAGTTGTTGCGCGTCGAGTGCTGCAGCTTGGCGATCGCGTCCGGGGTCCACATATGTTCCTCGCCACGGACCCGGAACGCGTATTCGCCCCCCGCGTCCAGCGCATTGGCCAGCACCGGATCGCGCCCGAATGCCGCCTTGTGCACGCGGATCGCCTCTTCCGCAACCTCGAACACGCCGATCCCCTCGACGTGCGAGGCCGTCCCGGTGAAGTACTTGTCGATCAGCGCACGCGACAGTCCGACCGCCTCGAATATCTGCGCACCGGTATAGGACATGTAGGTCGAAATCCCCATCTTCGACATGACTTTTCGCAAGCCCTTGCCGATCGCCTTGACGAAGTTCTTGATCGCCTTGTAGCCGGCCTGCTTGTCGGTCGAATCCGCGTGCAGGGACAGCAGCGTCTCCAGTGCGAGATAGGGGTGGACGGCCTCAGCGCCATAGCCCGCCAGGAGCGCGAAGTGATGCACTTCGCGCGCCGAACCGGTCTCGACCACCAGGCCGGCGCTAGTGCGCAAGCCCTTGCCGGTCAGGTGCTGGTGGATCGCGGACAGGGCAAGCAGAGCCGGAATGGCCACGCGCTCGCTGTCGATCTTCCGGTCCGAGATGATGATGATCGAATCGCCCGAGCGCACGGCGTCCTCGGCCTGCGCCGCGAGCGAAGCCAGCCGCGCTTCGATGGCTTCTTTTCCCCATGCCGCCGGATAGCAGATATCCAGCTCGCAAGCGCGGAACTTTCCGTCGGTGTAGCGCTCGATGTGGCGGATCTTCTCCATCTCGTAAAAGTCGAGGATCGGCTGCGCAACCTCGAGCCGGATCGGGGGATTCATCTCGTCGATGCCGAGCAGGTTCGGCTTGGGACCGATGAACGACACCAGCGAGGTGACCAGCTCTTCTCGTATCGGGTCGATCGGCGGGTTGGTCACCTGGGCGAACAACTGCTTGAAATAGTGGTACAGCGTCTTTGACTTGTCCGATAGCACCGCCAGCGGCGAGTCGTTGCCCATCGAGCCGATCGGCTCTTCGCCATTGGCCGCCATCGGCGCCATGATGAATTTCAAGTCTTCCTGGGTGTAGGCAAACGCCTGCTGGCGATCGAGCAAAGGAACGGGCGAACGCTCGGGCTGCTGGCGATCAGATTCGACGTCGTCCAGCCGCACACGGATCCGCTCCATCCATTCACGGTACGGCTTGGCCGCCGCGAGCGTGTCCTTGAGTTCCTTGTCATCGATGATCCGCCCCTTCTCGAGGTCGACGAGGAACATTTTGCCCGGCTGCAAACGCCACTTCTTGACGATCTTTTCCTCCGGAATGGGCAGGCAGCCGCATTCCGAGCCCATGATTACGAGGTCGTCGTCGGTTACGATGTAGCGTGCTGGCCGCAAGCCGTTGCGGTCGAGCGTGGCGCCGATCTGCCGCCCGTCAGAGAACGCGATCGCGGCCGGGCCATCCCATGGCTCCATCATCGCGGCGTGATACTCATAGAACGCCCGCCGGCTGGGATCCATGAGCGTATGCGCTTCCCATGCCTCCGGAATCATCATCATCACCGAATGCGCAAGCGAGTAGCCAGAACGCGCGAGCAGTTCCAGCGCACAGTCGAACGAAGCCGAATCCGACTGGCCCTCGTATATCAGGGGCCAGAGCTTGTCGAGGTCGCGCCCGAGGATCGGCGACGAAATCGCGCCCTGGCGGGCGCTCAACCAGTTGACGTTTCCGCGCAGTGTATTGATTTCGCCGTTGTGCGCAATCAGCCGGAACGGGTGCGCCAGTTGCCAGGTCGGGAAGGTGTTCGTCGAAAACCGCTGGTGCACCAGCGCGAGCGCGGAGACGAAACGCGGATCCTGAAGATCCTTGTAATACGCGCCAACCTGGTTGGCGAGCAGCATCCCCTTGTACACGATGGTTCGCGCCGACATCGAGGGCACGTAATACTCCATGCCGTGCGCCAGCTTCAGAGCCCTGATCGCGTGGCTGGCGGATTTACGGATGATGTAGAGCTTTCTTTCCAGGGAGTCGGTCACCGTGACGCCGGCGCCGCGCCCGATGAAGACCTGGCGGATGACCGGCTCGATCTGCTTCACGGACTCCCCGAGCCCGCTGTTGTCACAAGGCACGTCCCGCCACCCAAGCAGTATCTGGCCTTCTTCCTTGATGGCGCGTCCGATCTCGTATTCGCAGGCGATGCGCGACGCGGGTTCCTGCGGCAGGAACACCAGCCCGACGCCATAACTCCCGGAGGGCGGAAGGATGACGTCCTGCCTGGCAAGTTCTTCACGAAAAAACTGATCCGGAATCTGCAGCAGGATACCGGCGCCATCACCAGCAAGCGGATCCGCTCCGACTGCGCCGCGGTGCGTAAGGTTTTTCAGGATCGTCAGGCCCTGCTCTACGATTGCGTGGCTTTTGGCCCCTTTGATGTTCGCCACAAAGCCGACGCCGCAGGCGTCGTGTTCGTTGGCCGGGTCGTACAGACCCTGTGCTGCGGGCGGATGTGCATATGCCACGATAAACCTCTGAAAATTAAGAGAGCCAATGCCGGATTGCGGCCCCGCACAAAAAAGCTGAGCGAACCGGGGAATATACCCCGGCAATCCTGCGGGTTCAAGGGCTTAGGCGGCTTCCGCCCGATCCGGGGCCGCGCCTGCCGGTGCTCTCAGCCGGCGGCGGCCGTACACGCCTCAAGTGTCTCGCAGACACGCTCTTCCGGCAGGTCCCCCCGCAGCACTGCGGAGCCCAGGCGCTCCAGGAGCACAAAGCGCATCCTGCCCCGGGCCGCTTTTTTGTCCACAGCCATCAAGTCCAGGTAGCGACCTGCCGACAGCGTCGCCGGGCCTGCCACCGGCAGCCCGGCTCGCGCGACCAGGCTCCGGACCCGATGGGCGTCTTGAGCGGAGATCATACCCAGACGTGCCGAGAGATCCGCCGCCATCACCATGCCGGCGGCAACGGCCTCCCCGTGGACCCAGTGCCCGTAGCCCAGGCCCGACTCGATGGCGTGGCCGAAGGTATGCCCGAAGTTGAGCAGCGCACGCTCGCCGGTTTCACGCTCGTCCGCCGCGACCACCTGCGCCTTGATCTGGCAGCTGCGCACGACTGCGTGCGTCAGCGCATCCGGATCGCGTGCAAGGAGCCTTTCCATGTGCGCATCTAGCCAGTCCACGAACGCTGCGTCGCGGATGAAGCCGTGCTTGATGACTTCCGCCAGCCCGGCCCGCAACTCGCGCATCGGCAAGGTAGCAAGCGTGCCGACATCGGCAATCACAGCCAGCGGCTGGTGGAAGGCGCCAACCATGTTCTTTCCCAGCGGGTGGTTCACCGCAGTCTTGCCGCCCACCGAAGAGTCAACCTGCGCAAGGAGCGTGGTCGGTACCTGGATGAAGGGGATCCCCCGCTGGTAGACCGCGGCAGCGAATCCGGCGATGTCGCCGACCACTCCGCCGCCGAGCGCGACGATCCTGGTCTGCCTGTCGCAACGTCCCTGCAGGAGCGCGTCGAACACCAGGTTGAGGGTCGGCCAGGTCTTGTGCTCCTCCCCGTCGGGCAGCACCACCTGGAGTACTTCCGCTCCTGCGGCCCGCAGTGCCGCGGTCACCCGCACCGAATACAGTGGGGCGATCACCGTGCTGGTAACGAGTGCCACCCTGTGCCCGGACACATAGGGCCTGTAGCTGGCCGGATCGTCGACCAGCCCGGGGCCGACTTCGATTGGATAGGCGCGATCGCCCAGCGCTACGCTGATACGTGCCATTGCTCGGCCAGCGTCGAAAGGATCTGCTTCAGGAGAATCTGCACGCTCTGCCGCCCGGTGTCCACGGTCAGGTCTGCGACCTCGCCATAGAGGGGGTCACGCTGGATGAAGATTTCTTCCAGTCGTCCAAGCGGGTCCGCGGTGGCGAGGAGCGGCCTGTTCTTGTCGTGCCGGGTTCGGATATAGAGGTCGCGCGGTTGCGCGCGCAGGTAGATGACCACCCCCCGGGCAGCAAGATGCCTGCGATTGTCCTCGCGCAGCACCGCCCCTCCCCCGGTGGCAAGCACGAGGCCGGAGCGCAACGTAAGTTCGTCCAGGATGGCCGCTTCACGCGACCGGAACCCTTCTTCACCCTCGATCTCGAATATGACCGGCACCTTGACACCGCAGCGCGCCTCGAGCTCCTGGTCGGCGTCAACGAACGACCGGCTCAGACGCGCGGCCAGCAGGCGACCGACGGTGGTCTTGCCCGCACCCATCATGCCAACGAGGAAAATATTGCCGTTGTCTTTCACCACGATATTGTAACTGTGCGATAGCGCGCCGCTAGGGCGGCGGTGATGCAGGAAAAACAAAGGCCGGGACGCGCCCGGCCTTCGCCTGATATTTCCAGGGCTCGCGATCTATCGCACTGTCAGGCGCTCGCTTACGACACGCGGCGTGATGAACACCAGCAGTTCGGTCTTGCGTGTCGCCCGTGTGGTGTTCCTGAAGAAGAACCCGATGTAGGGCAACTCCCCGAAGAACGGAACCCGCGTAAGGTCCTGGCGCTCGCTTTCCTCGTAGATTCCGCCGATCACCACCGTTCCGCCGTTCTCGACCAACACTTCCGTCTTAACGTGCTTGGTATTGATCTGCACACCGGCGGTCGTAGTCGCGCCCGGCTCATCCTTGTTCACATCAAGGCTCATGATCACATTGCCTTCAGGTGTGATCTGGGGCTTTACCTTGAGCGAGAGGTTGGCTTTTCGGAACGCAGTCGAGGTTGCACCGGAAGACGATGCCTGCTGGTACGGGATTTCCGTGCCTTGTTCGATGATGGCTTCCACCCCGTCGGCGGTAAGAACCCGCGGGCTGGCCACGGTCTTGCCTTTACCGTCGGCTTCCAGCGCGGTGATTTCGGCCGACAGCATGCGGGTGAACGTGTTGTTGAAAAGAATGAACGAGAACGCGCCTGCGTTGAAGTTATTGAACCCAGAAGCTGGCAGGTTCACGTTCTGGACGGTCGAGGTGCCTCCCGTGGCCAATGCGCCGGTATTGGCTCCAAGCGTGCTGAGGGAACTTCCCGCCGTATATCCCAGGTCCCTTGAGGGTGCGCCGCTCCCAATGACTCTGCCCTGAGCCATGTTGTAACCGAGCCGGGCGCCCAGGTTCTTAGAAAAACTGTCATCGGCAATCACAATCCGCGCTTCAATCACAACCTGGCGAACCGCAACGTCGATTTTGGCAATCAGTTTTCGCACTTCCTCTAGCCGGCTGGGGACGTCCTGAACGAAAAGCGTGTTCGTCCTGGTGTCGACCACCGCGCTGCCGCGCTTCGAAAGAATCGGCTGGGTCTTGTCGGACAGCAGTTTCTGGACGTCAGAGGCCTTCTGGTAGTTCATCTGGAAAGACTCGGTTCTCGTCGCCTCGAGTTCGCCGATCTGCTGCTGTGCCTCGAGTGCGAGCTTTTCTCGCGTCGCGAGTTCGTCCCGCGGTGCGACCCAGATGACGTTGCCACTCTTGCGCATATCCAGGCCGCGCGTCTGGAGAATGATGTCCATGGCCTGATCCCAGGGAACATCCTTGAGGCGCAGCGTAATATTGCCGGTTACCGTGTCACTGGTAATGATGTTCAGGTCTGTGAAATCCGCGATTACGTTGAGCACTGCGCGCACTTCGACGTTCTGAAAATTGAGCGACAGCTTTTCGCCGGTGTAACGGCCGCGTTGCGACGCAGCTGCGCCGGCGGCCACAGGCTTGACCTCGACCACAAACTGCGTGTCGGTCTGATAAGCGTTGTGCTCCCACTGCCCCTTGGGCTCAATCACCATCCGCACGTTGTCGCCTTGCGCATAGGTATTGATGGTCTGTACCGGTGTCGCGAAATCGACCACGTCCAGGCGCTTGCGCAGATTGTCGGGGAGGGCAGTCTTGACGAACTCGACAACGATACTCTGGCCCTGCTGCCGTATGTCGATACCGGTACTGGTGTCGGCAAGGTCTACAACGATCCGCCCTTCGCCGGCGCGCCCGCGGCGGAAATCGATATCGCGTATTGCATGGCCGGAACCGGCGCGGCTCTCGGCGAAATGGGCGACGCCGGTGCCCACCGTCGCGGGCAGGGAAGTCAGCGTAATGACCAGATCGTTGCCCTCTATTACGGCATCGTGCGCGACAGAACGGCGCAGGTTGAGCACCAGGCGCGTCTTGCCGACGCCCTGCACCAAGTTCATGCTGCGCAACTCCCCTTCGCCTATGTCCTGCGATGCACGCCCCAGATTATTGGTCGTTGCCGGAAAGTCGAACGCGATCCGCGCCGGACTCGCAACAGTGAAATTGGGGGGCAGGCTCTTGAGAGGCGACTTGGTCTGGATTCGCACCATGACCTTGCCTCCCTGCTGGCTGACGTTAAAGGCTTCAATGCTGTTGGCCTGTCCGAACGCCGTTCCGAGCCCGGCGAACCAGAGCGCGACCGCGAAAAGCGCGGCAAATATTCGCGCGGGAAGAAATCCATTGGTCATCGTTGTGCCTCCACCAGTTGCAGCGAGCTGTTGCGTTCAACCCAGTCTCCGCCGCCGTCCTGCACGAGCTCCTTGAACTTGATCTCGGTCTCGTCAATCCCCGTAATCACGCCGAAGTTCAGCCCCATGTAATTGCCTTTCTTAACCCGGAATAGATTGCTTCCCGCCCTGACGAGGCCGTAGGTTTGCTTGTCCTGGCTCAATGTTCCCACCATGCGCAGGGTTTCGACCGAAAACGCCTCAAGCGCCTCCTTGGGGCGGCTCGTGTCGGGTTTGAGCCCCGTCGCGCTAGCCGCCACCGATCCTGAGGCCACAACCTCCAGGCGAGAGGACTTGAAAGGATCGACTTCGTCGGCCTGCGTGTACGGCACCGGCTCGTAGGGTTTCACCTGGGGCAGCGGATCCACCTTGCCGTAAAAATCTTTGGTGAGCTGGTTGAGTTCCTGCTTGAGATCCCCATATTGCTCCCCGCCGCAGCCAGACAAAGCAAGGGTGGCGACCACTGCAATCGATACTCGTATCATGTCGGGCTTCATTTCTTCGGCCCCGGAGCCTTAGTGGCGGATTTGCGCTGCGCCGCAACCTCTTCATCATCGAGGTAACGGAACGTGCGCGCGATCGCGTCCATTTGCAGATTGCCTTCCTTGGTCGTACCGATCTTGACATCGCTCAGCGTCACGATGCGCGACAGTTTACCGAGGTCGCTCGCGAAAGCACCCATGTCGTGATAGTTGCCGATCACGCGAACCTGGATCGGCATCTCCGAGTAGAACTCTTTCTTCGATTCGGCACCTGCAGGCTTGAACAACTCGAACTGGAGTCCCCGTCCGAGACCCGCCTGGTTGATATCCACCAGCAGCGCATCCATTTGCGCGCGGTTCGGCAAACGCTTGAGTAGCGCGCCGAACGCCACGTCGATTTCGCGTAGTTGTTGTTTGTGCAGGTCAAGGTTGATCGCCTGCTTTTTCTTGCTGACGTAGTCGGTTTTGAGCTGTGCCTCCTTCTTCTTGCCAGTTTCCAGCTCTTCGAGCTGAACCGACCAGTCAAGGAAATAAGCGCCGACGACGATACCAGTAAGGATCACGATCAGCGCCGCAAGCTTCGGGATCGCCGGCCAGGTTCCCGGGTCCTGCGGGTTGAGGTACTTGAAGTCCTCGACATACTTGTTGATATTGATCGCCATCGGTTAGCCTTTTTTCGCCGCAGCTTTGCCCGCAGGTTTCTTGGCGCCTTCGGCTGGATCTGTTGCCTGCGCACGCTTGAGCGAGAGATCGAGGTTGAACTCGGACACTCGCTTGCCGCCCAGCACCACTGCTTTGATCTCGTTGAGCTTTGGCGCCTCCAGCCAAGACGAAGACTCAACGTTGCGCATCAGTGTCGACACGCGCGCATTCGACTGGGCGTAACCGAGCAGACTGACGCGGTTTCCCTTCTGCGTGACGGAACTCAGGTAGATACCGTCGGGCATCTGCTCAACTAGCTGGTCGAGCAGGTACACGGTTTGTGCGCGGTCGGCCTGCAGCGTCTCGATCACCTGTTTTCTCGCCAGCAGCGCCTGGATTTCGTCCTTGAGCTTCTTGATCTCGGCGATTTCCTTGTCGAGCTTTGCGGATTCAGCTATCAAGAACTCGTTTCGGCTGGCCTG